>JAATGN010000257.1 GCA_015654615.1 Rhodospirillales bacterium | reverse complement strand
CGCCGCCTCGGCCCCCGCCGCGGCCTGCGTGGCGATCGCGGCGCTTTGCGTCACGCGCATCGAGATTTCGTCGATCGAGGCGGAAAGTTCTTCGGTCGCCGCCGCCACCATTTGCACATTGCCGGTGGTCTCGTCGGTGGCCCGCGTCACCGCATCGCCCTTGTCCCGCGCCGAGACCATGCCGGCGGCCATCCGGCTGGACAATCCGCCGACCACGTCGGTCGCGCTGGAAACGTCCTGCAGCATGGAGGAGACATTGGCCTCGAAATCGCCGGCGAGCGATTCCAGCAAGGCCTTCCGGTTGGCATCGGCCTCGCGGCGAACCGCTTCATGCTCCTCCTCCAGGCGGCGCATCTCGGTCGCGTTGCGCTTGAAGACCTCCAAGGCCTTGGCCATGGCGCCGATTTCGTCCCGCCGGTCCAGGGCGGGAACGGCAGTGTGCGCCGCCCCGTCGCTCAGCGCGGTCATCGCCTCGGTCATCGCGGCGATGGGACGCGCCACCAGGCGGTTGATCAGCATGCCCAGCAAGGGAACGATCACCACGACGGCGGCGAGAATGGTCAACAACAGCAGATTGCGAAACGAATTCAGGGGCGCCAGCACCTTGCCGCGATCGAGCGACACGCCGACATACCATTTGACCGAAGGCAGGCCGGAGATCGGGTAGAAGGCCGTCACTTCGGCGCCGGCCGTGTCGATCGAGGCGGCGGCGCGATGGTCTTCGACGCGGAAATTGTCGGCCAGAGGCTTCATGATTTTTTGCTGATCCGGATGGACCAGCACCAAACCATCGGAATCGATCAGGAAGACATAACCATTGCCGCCGAGATCGAACGACTGCAGGAACGCCTTGACCGTCTCGAGGTCGAGATCGGCCCCGGCCACTCCGGTCAGGGTGCCGTCATGCTCGACCGGACTGGCAATGGTCATCACCAGCTGTTTGGTCGAGGCGCTGATGTAAGGCTTGGTCAGGATCAGCCGTTTGGCCGCGATGGCCGCCTGATACCATGGCCGTTGCCGCGGATCGTAGCCATCGGCCATCTTGACGTCGGGCTGGCGAATGAAGTCCCCGCCCGCTTCGCCCAGATAGACCGGCGAGAAAACCTCGGTCATCGCCTTTTGGCCGATGAGGGCCCGCACATCGTCTTTGGAAAGAGCGCCGATGTTTTCGGCCAGGCCCTGGACCAGCATTTGCCGCCCGCCCAGCCATTTCTGGATGCCGTCCACCGCCGATTGGCCGGTCAAGGCGATCTGCGTATCGATTTGCCGGGCCAAGGCGGCCCGCGAGGCGTCATAGACCAGATATCCCAATACGCCGAAGGCGATGGACACCAGGGCCGCCGTCGCGGCGACGATCCGATAGACAAAGCGCGTTGGGGTTCGGCCGGCCGCGCTCGCCATGCCAAGCGCATCCCGCTCGTTCAGCATCTTCATTCCTCAAAGCTCTCACATGTCTGGCCGCCGCCGACCGCACCGGCCATTTTTCCAGGCGGCATTCCGGCACCAACCGACGGAGAATTCCCTCGCGAGGATCTTCAAACCGCCGATTCCAGTCACGGCCAAGGCCGGAGACCGACACGGAACAGGCGCCCGTTCTGCTCCGGACGCACCGATTGCCGCCAATCGCATCGCATGAGGCGTGCTTCCTAACACAAATAGGCATATTGAGAATAAGTTTATTTGATGACAAACGACCATGGACACTTCGCCCACGGCGCGCGGCGCCGTTGCTTGACCGGAAACCATTGCATCGAATCCGGACGCGATTACGATATTCGAGGATAGCGAGCGCGGGAAGGAACGCCATGACGGCCGTCGCGGACGACAGGAATGCCATCGTTATGGTGCGGGACGCCAGTTCGGGCGACATGCCGGTCGTCCAGGCGATTTACGCGCGCCATGTCCTGCAGGGTCTGGCGAGCTTCGAGGAGGTCCCGCCCTCGGTCGAAGAGCTTGTGCGTCGGCGGGCCGGCGTGCTCCGCCTGGGCCTGCCCTATCTGGTCGCCGAGGTCGATGGCAAGGTGGCCGGCTATTGCTACGCCGCATCCTATCGCTCGCGGCCGGCTTATCGTTATACCGTCGAGAACTCGGTCTATGTGGCCGACGGACTCGGCGGTCGCGGCATCGGCCGGAGTCTGCTGCAAAGCTTGATCGCGCGGTGCGAAACCGGCCCTTGGCGGCAGATGATCGCCGTCATCGGCAACAGCGGCAATGCCGCTTCGATCGCTTTGCACCGAAGCCAGGGGTTCGAGCCCATCGGAACCATGCGTTCCGTCGGCTTCAAATTCGGCCGCTGGGTGGACAGCGTCCTGATGCAGCGGGCCCTCGGTTCGGGAGATGCCGCATTTCCGGACATCCTGGGGCGTCCGACAGACTGACGAGATCCGAAGCCCCGGCCGGCCGGGGCTCCGGCATCCGCATCAGGGCCGCAGGGCGGCCAGTCCCTCCAGCAGGGCCTTGTGGAAGGCGGCGGGATCCTGCATCTGGGGCGCATGTCCCAAATCGGGAAATTCGACCAGCGTGGCGTGAGGAATCTTCGCCGCGGTCAGCTTGGCCAAATCGGGATAACGGCCGAGCTGGGCGCGAACCTCGGGTGGGGCGAATTGCTTGCCGATGGCGGTGTTGTCCTTGTCGCCGATCAGCAGCAAGGTCGGCGCCTGCAGATGCTCCAGTTCGTAAACCACCGGCTGGGTGAAGATCATGTCGTAGAGAAGCGCCGAATTCCAGGCGACGATCCGCCTGCCCGACCCGCGATACAGGCCGGCCAGCATCTGCACCCATGGCTCGTAGGCGTCCCGCCACTGCCCGGCGTAATAAGTCGATTGCTCATAGCTGCGGATGCCGTCGGCCGAGGTCTGCAATTCCCGCTCGAACCATTGATCGACGCTCTGCCACGGCACGCCCTTGGCTTTCCAATCCTCCAATCCGATCGGATTGGCCAGCACCAGCTGTTCGACCTGCCCGGGGAACATCAGCGCGTAGCGAATGCCCAGCATGCCGCCGGTCGAATGACCGATGATCGTCGCCTGCCCGACGCCGATCGATTCCAGCAAAGCATGGGTATTCGCCGCCAATTGCTGGAAACTGTATTGATAATGTTCGGGCTTGCTCGATTTGCAAAAGCCGATCTGATCGGGAACGACGACCCGGTAGCCGGCCTGGCCGAGGGTCGCCATGCTGGCCTCCCAGGTCGCTCCGCAGAAGTTCTTGCCATGCAGCAGCACGACGGTGCGGCCGTTCGGTCTGGCCGGTTGAACATCCATGAAGGCCATGTGCAGGGCCGCGCCCTGCGAGGTGAATTTGAACTGGTTGACCGGCGCCGGATAGGCAAAGCCTTGCAATTCCGGACCATAGGCCGGCCCGCCGGAAGCCGGGGCCGGAGCCGCCAGCGCCGACATCGGCAAAAGGGCGGCAAGGATCAGGGCGGGCAAAGGACGACGAGACATGGTCTTGGCCTTCCGTGGAGGGGGGGGATAAGGGGGATCGGGTCGCGGCTTCGCGGGGACGGCGCCTCACATCACCAATTCGGCGAGCAGGGCCAGATTGGCCCCGGTGATCACGACGAACAAGAACCATCCGACGAGCCTCGCCAAGAGCGTGTTCGCCAGGCTTCCCATCAGATCGCGGCTGGAGGTGAAGCGGATCAGCGGATAGAGCGCGAAGGGCAATTGCAGGCTCAACACCACCTGACTGAGGACCAGCAGCTTTCCGACCGATTGATCGCCCAGCCAGGCGACCCCGACGAAGGCCGGGACCAGGGCCAGGGAACGGGTGATCAGACGGCGTTGCCAGCAAGGGATCTTGATCTGCAGAAAACCCTCGAGGATCACCTGCCCCGCCACCGTCCCGGTGAAGGTCGAGTTCTGGCCGGAGGCCAGCAGGGCCAGCGCGAACAGGACGCCGGCCAAAGAGGTGCCGACGATCGGATCGAGCAGATGATAGGCATCTTCGATGTCGGCCACCGCCTGATAGCCATTGGCATGGAAGGCGGCGCCGGCCAGGATGAGGATGGCCGCGTTGATCGCCACGGCGAAGGACAGCGACACCACCGTGTCGAGCCCGAGAAAACGGATGGCTTCCCGTTTGGCCTGCTCGTCATGGCCGACCACGCGGGTCTGTACGATCGAGGAATGCAGATAGAGATTGTGGGGCATCACCGTCGCCCCCAGCACGCCGACGGCCAGATACAGGGCATCCTTGTGGCCGACGACCCGCCAATCGGGCAGCAGACCGCGGGCGACGTCGGGCCAGACCGGCTGGATCAGCCATAATTCGACCAGATAGCTGGCGCCGATGGTCAGGACCAGCCCGAGGACGATGGCTTCCAATTCCCGGAACTTTTGCCCCTTCAGCCCGAGAACGATCAATGTGTCGAAAGCGGTCAAGGCGATGCCGGCGAGCAAGGACACCCCCAGCAGCATGTGAAAGGCCAGGGCGCCGCCCAGGACCTCCGCCAGATCGCAGGCCAGGATGGACAATTCGGCCAGAAGCCAGAGGGTCAGATTGGCCTTGCGGCCATAGCGACGGCGCGACATCTGCGCCAGGTCCCGGCCGGTGACGATGCCGAGGCGCATCGACATCTCCTGCAGCAGCATCGCCGCCAGGCCGGCGAGAACCACCACGAACAGCAGATCGTAGCCATATTTCGAACCGGCCTCGATATCGGTCGCCCAATTGCCGGGGTCCATATAACCCACCGAGATCAGCAGGCCCGGTCCGGCAAAACGCGCGATCTTCGACCAGAAGGAGGCTGTCGGCGCAATCTGCACCGTCCCCCGTATTTCCGAGGGACAGAAGGGCGCGGTGGCGGTTTTCGGCAACCGAAACATGGATGATCACATCGCCAGGTTGGCGGCAACGGGAATCGTTGCCCGGAGACTCAGCAAACTGCACCAGATCGGGAAAAACATAAAGGGCGTCCGGCGCGGCGCCGGACGGATCGCCCCACATGTCTGGCCGGACGGCGGCGAAGTCAATCGTCCCGTTCCGCCATCCGGGGCGAGGCCGAGCCTCGACATTCGAGAACGCGGACCTATGTCTGGCTCATGGCTTCTCTTCGGAAACGATCGCATTGACCGACTCTTTTCCGCCGTCCGACCATTTCGACGGCCGACTGTTTTTCAATCCCGGCGTGAACACCGACAAGACGAGGCAGGACCTCCGCCGCTGGCGACGGGAGCGCAAAGCCCCGCTCTGGCCGCCGCGGGTCTGCAACGCGCCCTTTCCGCCGCCCCCCGCCGCGGTCGACGGCCCATCCGTCGCGCTCACTTATATCGGCCAGGCCACCGTGCTCGTGCAATTGGCCGGCCTCAATATCCTGACCGATCCCATCTTCTCCGAGCGCGCCAGTCCGTTCGGCTGGATCGGACCGAAACGCGTCCGTGCGCCCGGCGTGGCTTTCGACGACCTGCCGAGGATCGACATCGTTCTGCTCAGTCACGATCACTACGACCACATGGACCTGCCCAGCCTGAAGCGTTTGCGCGACCGTTGGGCCCCGCTGGTCGTCACCGGACTGGGAAACGGCCGCCGATTGACCGGAAGGCGCATCGGGCCCAGCGTCGAACTGGACTGGTGGCAGCAATCGCGTCCCCATCCCGACCTGGAGATCACTTTCGTTCCGGCCCAGCACTGGTCACGCCGGGGTTTGTTCGACCACCGACGAACATTGTGGGGCGGCCATGTGCTGACCACCAGGCATCGACGGGTCTTTTTCGCCGGGGATACCGGCTATCCCGCCAATTTTCGCGAGATCGCCGCCCGCCTCGGCCCGCCCGATCTCGCCTTGCTGCCGATCGGCGCCTACGAACCGCGCTGGTTCATGGCCAAGCAGCATATGAATCCCGACGACGCCGTCATGGCCCATCGGGATCTGCAGGCCAAACGCAGCGTCGCCATCCATTTCGGCACCTTTCCCCTGACCGACGAGGCGATGGACGCCCCGGCCGAAACCCTCGGCGCGGCCCGGTCGCGCCATGGCATCGCCGCGGACGAATTCATCGTTCCCGATTTCGGCAAAACGCTGTTTTTCTGAGCAGAGAAGCGTTCCCGAGAATAAGGATGCGCTTCGGGATACCAAAGGACTTTCGGGAATCACAGATGAACACGGATAAGAACGGATGGACACGGATTAAGAAGAGGCGCCGCAGGCAATTCCCCTGGCGAGCCCTGCAATCGAAGCGCGGAAGAACAGGAGAATGCCTGCGGCGCGCTCCGATCCGTGTCCATCCGTTCTTATCCGTGTTCATCTGTGATCCCATGACATATCCTCGGTGACATGCAGTCCCTTGCGCCCGCCTTCGCCCAAGCGATGGCCAACCATCAGGCCGGCCGGGTCACCGCCGCCGCCGACGGTTACCGGCGGATTCTTTCCGCCATGCCCGATCATGCCTACGCCTTGCACGGCTTGGGGGTCATCGCCTTGCAAACCGGCCGGCAGGACGAAGCCCGGGTCCTGATCGAACAAGCCATCGCCGTCGAGCCGAACTTCCCCGAGGCTTATGTCAATCGCGGCAATCTGCTCCGCGCCGGGCGGCGCGCAGCAGAGTCGAAGCAGAGCTACCTGCGAGCGATCGTCCTGCGGCCGGACGACGTCGAGGCCCCCTACAATTGCGGGGCGCTGCTGCAGATGATCGCCGATTCGCCGGACGCCACGGCCTGTTACCAGCGGACCCTGGGCCTTGCTCCCAATCATCCCAAGGCGCTCAACAATCTGGGAATTCTGCACAAGATCGCCGGGCGACCGGAACGGGCGCTGCTGTATTTCCGCCGTGCCCTGGCCTGCAATCCGGATTTTGCCGAAGCCTGGTATAATTGCGGCGTCATTCTGGCCGGCCGGGGCGATTTTGAAAGCGCATGCGCCGCCTATCGGGCCGCCATCGCGCGGAAGCCGGACTATGCCGACGCCTACAACAATCTGGGGTTTGCCCTATCCTGCCTGGGCCGAGCGGACATCGCCGAGAAAAGCCTGGTCGCCGCCCTGATTCTGGCCCCGCAGCGTCCGGAAACCCTCAACAATCTGGGAATGGCCTGCCAAGGCCAGGGCCGGCTGGACGACGCCCTGGCCTGTTATCAAGCGGCCGTGGCCCATCGTCCGGACTTCGCCGAGGCGCACAACAATCGCGGCATGGCCCTTTTGTCGGCGGGCCGTTTCGAAGAGGGCTGGCGCGAACGGGAATGGCGCTGGCAAACGCCGCATCTGGCCCCGGCCCATGTTCCGTTTTCCGTTCCGCAATGGCGGGGCGAGCCGGCCGAGGGACAGCGCATCCTGATCCATGCCGAACAGGGATTCGGCGACAGCCTCCAGTTCTGCCGCTATCTGCCGCTGGTCGCCGCCCGCGGACTTCGGGTGATCCTGGCTGCCCCCGTCCCGCTCCATCGCCTGCTGGGCCGGTTGGCCGGCGTCGAGCGCATCCTGGCCGAGAACGAGGTCTTCCCACCTGTCGATCTGCACTGCCCGATGATGAGCCTGCCGCTGGCCTTCTCGACCACCTTGGCCAATGTCCCCGCCGACGTTCCTTATCTTTCCGCCGATTCCGAAAGCATCGCCGGATGGAAACGGCATTTCGAGGAGGACGATCCCCGCTGCCGGGTCGGCCTGGCATGGGCGGGCCGTTCGCGGGCCGAAATAGCCGATCTTTCCGCCCTCGATCGGCGGCGGTCCATCGCGCCGGAGCGCCTCGCACCGTTGTCCGCCTGCCCCGGCGTCACTTTTTTCAGCCTGCAGAAAATCGGCCCGCCCCCACCGGCGAGTCTTGCCATGGTCGACCTCATGGCCGAGGTCGCGGATTTTGCCGACACGGCCGCCCTGATCGCCCATCTCGACCTGGTGATCTGCGTCGATACCGCCGTCGCCCATCTTGCCGCCGCCCTTGGCAAGCCGGTCTGGCTGCTCAACCGTTTCGACAGTTGCTGGCGTTGGCTGCGGGACCGGGACGACAGTCCCTGGTATCCGACATTGCGCCAATTCCGCCAACCGAGCCCAGGCGACTGGGATCATGTCCTTGCCGCTGCCGGCCGGACCCTGGCGAGCGAACGTCCTCACCTGACCCGTTGGCGGCGAGCGACGCCGTCGTAACGACCGTGCCGGAGGAATGCGACGCTCCGCCGGCCAGACCGAAGATGATCGTCGCCAGCATCAGCACGACACCGGCCACGGATGCGAAGCGGCGGGTTGCGCGCCGGCCGACGAGCCGGCCGGACGACCTTCCGAGGTCTTTCATCCTGCTCTCCTCCACGATCGTCGAACATCGGGAAGGCAGAAACTAGCAGCGGCTGATGTCGTGACGAATTCAGCCCGGTTTCGTCGTGTAACGTTTTTCGGAAAAAAAGCGCCTTCCGGCGTTTCCCTCCGCGGACGGAAATCGGGAAAAGCCGGAAGGGCGAAGGATAAGGTCTGAACCGATGGTTTATCGACAGGCCCTTACTTCGGCATCAGCATGTCATGCAGCCACATGGAAGTCTCGGGAACCAGGGTGATGATGAGCAGCGTCACCCACAGGGCCAGCATGAAGGGCCAGATCGATTTGACCACCTTGCCGACCGAAACCTCGCCGATGGCGCAACCAAGGTAGAAGCAGACGCCAACCGGCGGCGTGTTGAGGCCGATGCAGCAATTCAGCAGGACGATGATGCCGAACTGCACCGGATTCATCCCGTAATGCACGACGATCGGCAACAGGATCGGCGTGCAAACCAGGATATGGGCCGCCATGTCGAGGAAGATGCCGAAGAAGAACAGCACCAGATCGACCATGATGAAGACCACCCAGGGCGTCGTGCTGATCTTGGCCAGTCCCTCGCCGGCCAGCTCGGCCACGCCGTAAAGGCTCATCAGATAGCCGAACATGGTCGAAATGCCGACCAGCAGCAGCACGATGCCGGTGGTCTTGCAGGCTTTCGCCGCCGCCTTGAGGAAATTCTGCCAGGTCAGGCTGCGATAGAGGAACACGGTGATCAACAGGGCGTAGGCGACCGCCACGGCTCCGGCTTCCGCCGCCGTGAAGATGCCCGACAGAATGCCGCCGGTGATGATGACCATGATGAACAGGCCCGGCACCGCCGCCGCCGTGCTCCGCCAGACCTCGCCCCACCCGGGAAACTTTCCGGCCTTGTAGCCGCGATGCACCGCGACGAAATAGGCGGTCAGAACATTGGCGATGGTCAGCAGTGCCGCCGGCACCGCGCCGGCCAGGATCAGCGAGGTCATCGACACCACGCCGCCGGCCGCCAGCGAATAGATGATCATATTGTGGCTGGTCGGCAGCAGGGCCCCGACAAGCGAAGAGTAGGTGGTCACATTCACCGCGTAGTCGGCGTCGAACCCCTCTTTCTTCATCAGGGGGATCATCGCCGAACCCATCGCCGAGACGTCGGCCGCGGGCGAGCCGGACACGCCGCCGAACATGGTGCAGGCCAGCACGTTGGTCATGCCGAGACCACCCCTGACATGTCCCACCGTCGCCTTGGCGCAGCGGATGAGACGATCGGCGATGCCGCCGTACATCATCAGTTCGCCGGTTAAGATGAAGAAGGGAATGGTCAAAAAGGCAAAGACGTTCATGCCCGCTTCCATGCGCTGGAAGACGATGGCCATCGGCAGGCCTTCGTAGGCAACGGTGGCAATGGACGACAATCCAATGGCAAAGACCACCGGCATGCCGAGAAGCAGCCCGACCACGAAAGTCAGGCAAAGAATGGTCAATGCCATGATGGGACAACCTTTACATTCAGCAGCCGCGCAATGATCTGTTCAATAGCGAAGTAGGAAATCAGCAGACCGCCGCCGAACAGCGGGACATAGCTCCATCCATGTGAAATCGGCAGGCCGGGATTCATGTAAGTCCACACGGCCT
>JAATGN010000138.1 GCA_015654615.1 Rhodospirillales bacterium | reverse complement strand
CCGCCGTGGACGAGGGGGATGCAGTCCTTGATGCCGATGCCGGCGTATTGGGCGCCCGCGGGCTGGCAGTCGTACATCGGGTTGATGACGCCGGCCCGGTCCTTGGATGTGATTTCGCAACCCATGGTGTACCTCTCAAATATCTGAGCCGCACCCGCGCCCTAATAGAGCGAGTGGTTCAATTCATCGTTCTTGGAGCTGGTGATGGCGATATCGACCAGGCGGTCCTTCAGCTGATGCATCAAGTCGCGCATCTGGGCCGGACCGGTCTCCTCGATCCAGGGAAACCGCTGCTTGAAATCGCTGACCATGATCTTGGCATCGGCGTAGAACAGCTTGTCCATCGGGGTGTCGAGGGACAATTCCTTGCCGGTCAGAAGGTCGGTCGCCTTGGCGATGATGCCGTCGATATTTTCCTGGCGATCCTTCGAACGCGAGAAGAACTGCCACAGGCAGCGTTCCTGCACATAGCCGAAAAGTTGTTCGATCTTGTCGGTCATTCCGCGGCCTCCAGGACGGGGGTTTTCTTGTCGCCGCGGATGTCGGTGCCGGCCAGCTTGAGAAGCGGGTTGTGCACGGCGTTGTACATGTCGCGCGCCAGATTGACGAAACCTTCGAAACCCATGTAGGGGCCGTTGTGATAACCGTGCCCGTTGACATAGGGGATGTGCAATTTCTTGACGCGTTCGCCGACCCGGGGACCGGTGAAAATCACATCGGGCTTGACCAGGCCGATGATCTCGAAGAATTCCAGCTCGTTGCCGTCATCGATGTAGTAGGTGCCTTCCTGGCCACGGGCGATGACCTTCTCGAAATCCTCCTGATGGCCGAACTTCGAAGACATGGCGACCACCTGCACGCCCAGATCGTCTTCCACCGACTTGGTCCAATGCCAAAGCCGCGGGCCGCCGGTCCAGATGGCCATCTTGGTGCCGGCCAGGCGCTCCTTGTACCAGTCGAGCTTGGACTTCCACTTGCCGTATTCCTCGGCGATCAGGGCCTCGCCCTTTTCCTCGATGCCGAAGAAGGCGCAGATCTTGCGGATGCCTTCCGCCATATAGTTGAAGCCCCAGGAGTCGATGTCGAGGCGGGGAATGCCGTACTTCTTCTTCAGTTCGTTGGCGATATAACCGGTCGAGCGCGCGCAGTTGACGACGTTCAGCTGCGCCTTGTGCATGCCGCGCAAGTCGTCGTAGGCGGCGTTTCCGGTGAAATGGGCGATGACCTGGATGCCCAGCTTGTCCCAGTACTTCTGCAGCAACTGGGTATCGCCCTGGATATTGAAATCGCCGATGAAATTCATCGTGTAGGGGCTGGTGATCTTCGGCTCCATGGTGCCGACCTTGTCGTTCACCCAGCCGATGTTGAGGACGTGGTGGCCCTTGGACTGGGAGACGCCGGCGAAACCGGGGCATTCGACGGTGAAGATGTCGACGTCGGGGCGCGCTTCCATGACCTTCTTGGCCACGGCCTTGACGTCGTCGCCGATCAGCGCCGTCGGGCAGGTGGTGTAGACGAACATCCGCTTGATTTCGGGCATGGCGTCGAAGGCTTCGTTCATGCTCTTTTCGAGCCGCTTCTCGCCGCCGAAGACGATGTGGCTTTCCTTCATGTCGGTCGACCACACGTATTTCATGTTGAAATGGCCGTTGTCGGTCGGATAGCGCTTGGTGTGCCAGGTATCGTAGGCGCAGCCGATCGGCCCATGGATCATCTGGATGGTGTCCTTCAGCACGCCGCCGATGACCAGCTTGGCGCCGCAGAAGGCGCAGCCGCGTTCGGACAGGGTGCCGGGGATGGTCGGTTCGTTCGATAAAGGAAGGAAATTACGGGTGTCTTCGCCGTCGACCTTCAAATAAATATGTTTCTCGCGATCCGGTATGTCTTTGTCGCAGTTCAACAAGACCATAGGCATTTCGGTATCTCCTCGCTGGAACCGGACGATGCATGACTGCAGACCGGTTTGATTGCTTGATGCTGAGGCATTCCGGCAAGTCCTCAGCACGAAGCGTGCCAGATTGTCGCGACGGCTGTTTCGGCACGGAAATGCGGGGATTGTCGGTATCGGCGCCCGGCGGACCCAGATGTTCCGATGGGTACGATCACGGCGAAAAGCGTTCCGCGATGTGCGGCCGCGGCATTCTCCCTCTCTCCTCGGGGGCCATCGTGCTCACGCGTCTTCACAGCGTCATTGCTTCGCCTGACGGCTCGCAATGACGCTGTTTTGAAGCCGATAAACCGCTTGGCACGCTGGTTGCCAATATCCTTGCAAACCTTGTCGCAAGGAGCAGACATGAGCGAAGAGACCATCCGCATCGCCGTCGGTGGAACCGAGGGCGGCACCGTCGATCAGCATTTCGGCCAGGCCGCCGAATTCCTCATTTTCGACGCCGGGCCGGCCGGAATTCATCTGGTCGATCGGCGCGACGTCGAAGCTCATTCCCGGGATGGCGAGGATCGGCGCCAGACGATCGTCCGCATGCTGGGCGATTGCCGGGCCCTGCTGGTCGCCAGGATCGGCGCGACGCCCAAGGATATGATGGCCGCCGCCGGGATCGAGGCGACCGACGCCTTCGTCGACCAGCCGATCGAGCAGGCCCTGGCGGCCTATCTCGGCGCCGGTGCCGCGTCGGCCGGAACGGAGGAGGAGGGGCCGCTGACGCCGCCCGACTTCGGCCGTTTCCGCCTGCTGCACGCCATGCTGCGGGTGAGCGACATGGACCGCTCCCTCGACTTCTACACCCGTCTTCTCGGCATGCGGGTGCTGGAGCGGCGCGAGCACAAGAAGAACCAGTTCACCCAGGTCTACCTGGGCTATGGCGACGCGGCGGCGCCCATGGTGCTGGAGCTGGTCTTCAACTGGATGCGCGACGACCCTTACGACAAGGGCGACGCCTTCGGCCACATCGCCGTCGGCGTCAGCGGAATCGGCGGGCTTTGCCGGATTCTCGCCGCCGAAGGCGTGGTCATGCCGCGTCCGCCGCGGAGCCAGAGGCATGGCGAGACCGTCGTCGCTTTCGTCGAGGATCCGGACGGTTATCGGATCGAACTGGTGGAACTGGCCGAGGGGGCCGTCGCCGCGGCGGAATAGATTTTGGCACGACCTTTGCTGTTATCGCTTCGGTCCCCCTGTTTTTCTCTCAAAGGAGTATCCAATGGCACTGCGACAGATCGCATTTTACGGCAAGGGAGGCATCGGCAAGTCGACCACCTCCCAGAATACCTTGGCCGCCCTGGCCGAACTCGGTCAGAAGATCCTGATCGTCGGCTGCGACCCCAAGGCCGATTCCACCCGTCTGATCCTGCACGCCAAGGCCCAGGACACCGTCCTGTCGCTGGCCGCCGAGGCCGGCTCGGTCGAGGACCTCGAACTCGGAGACGTGCTGAAGACCGGCTTCCAGGGCATCCGCTGCGTCGAGTCGGGCGGACCGGAGCCGGGGGTCGGCTGCGCCGGCCGCGGCGTCATCACCTCGATCAACTTCCTCGAGGAGAACGGCGCCTACGACGGCATCGACTATGTCTCCTACGACGTGCTGGGCGACGTGGTCTGCGGCGGTTTCGCCATGCCGATCCGCGAGAACAAGGCGCAGGAGATCTATATCGTCATGTCGGGCGAGATGATGGCCATGTATGCCGCCAACAACATCTCGAAGGGCATCTTGAAATACGCCAACACCGGCGGCGTCCGCCTGGGCGGCCTGATCTGCAACTCGCGCCAGACCGACAAGGAACTGGACCTGGCCGAGGCCCTGGCCGCCAAGCTGAACTCCAAGCTGATCCACTTCGTGCCGCGCGACAATTCCGTGCAGCACGCCGAACTGCGGCGCATGACCACCATCGAATATGCGCCCAATTCCCCACAGGCCGACGAATACCGCCAACTGGCCAAGAAGATCCATGAGAACGGCGGCAAGGGCACCATCCCGACGCCGATCACCATGGATGAGCTGGAAGAGATGCTGATGGAGTTCGGCATCATGAAAAAGGAAGACGAATCGGTCATCGGCAAGGCCGCGGCCGAACTGGCGTCGGCCTGACCGGGCAAGCTTCGGATGCCGGCATTCCGCTTGCGGGATGCCGGTTGCCGGACGGAACTCACCCAAGCAAGCGAGGGCAAGATCATGAGCTTGGCGATATCGGAAAGCATCGAAGAGATCAAAACGAGGAACAAGGACCTCATCGACGAGGTGCTGGAGGTCTATCCGGAAAAGACCGCGAAGAGACGCGCCAAGCATCTGGGAAGCTTCGAGGAGGGCAAACCCGATTGCGGCGTCAAGTCGAACGTCAAATCGATTCCCGGCGTGATGACCATCCGCGGCTGCGCCTATGCCGGATCGAAGGGCGTGGTGTGGGGGCCGATCAAGGACATGGTGCATATCAGCCACGGCCCGGTCGGCTGCGGCCAATATTCCTGGGCGGCGCGCCGCAATTACTACATCGGCACCACCGGCATCGACAGCTTCGTCACCATGCAGTTCACCTCGGATTTCCAGGAAAAGGACATCGTCTTCGGCGGTGACAAGAAGCTGGGCAAGGTGATGGACGAAATCGTCGAGCTGTTTCCGCTGAACAAAGGCATTACGGTACAGTCCGAATGTCCGATCGGCCTGATCGGCGACGACATCGAGGCGGTCTCCAAGGCCAAGTCCAAGCAGTATGGCGGCAAGACCATCGTGCCGGTGCGCTGCGAAGGCTTTCGCGGCGTCTCCCAGTCGCTCGGCCATCACATCGCCAACGATGCGGTTCGCGACTG
>JAATGN010000358.1 GCA_015654615.1 Rhodospirillales bacterium | reverse complement strand
GTCGTCGCCCCGATCCACCCGTTGCCGAAACCCCCGACCTCCGCTCCACAAAATGATCGCCACCGAGGGACCCGTAGGCCCCTACGGGCAACCTTGCCTTGATTCAAGAAAATACGAAAACGCGCCGCCGACAGCCCTCTCATGAATAAGAGCGGCTAACGCGCAAGGGCACGCGATTGCGCCGCTTCGGCTTCGTGACGACCAATTCCATTACGCAGGTCTTTCAGCGGCGCGTGGTGGAACGGCATCTCGGCGGCAAAGTGCCGATTTCGTTGTTACTGGCAATTCCAGATCATCCGTGGACGAAGGCAACCAAGGACGCCGCTTCCGTGCGCATCGCGATGACGGTGGCGGCGGCTGGAAACCATGACGGAATCCTCCGTAAAGTCACCCGCGAGGAAAAGCTCGATACCGATGAACCCCGGATCGAATTCACGAGCAAGTCGGGAAAAATAAATCCGGATCTCACCATCGGTGTCGATGTCACCAAGTCGCGCGCCCTGGTCGCCAACGAGGCATTATGCTCTCCGGGAGTCAAGCTACACGGTGATGGATTCATCGTAAGCCGAAAGAAGGCCATGGAACTCGGCCTCGGCCGCCGCCCTGGACTGGAGCGTCATATCAAGGAATACAGGAACGGTCGTGATCTAACCGCGCACTCGCGCGATGTCATGGTAATCGACTTTTTCGGCGTGGAGGCAAACACCATCAGGAGGGATTATCCCGAGGTCTATCAGCATCTTCTGACCTCCGTAAAGCCGGAGCGTGACAAAAACAACCGTGCTTCTTATCGTGACAAATGGTGGTGCTTCGGTGAACCTAGAAAGGAAATGCGTCCATCATTGAAAAAACTTCATCACTATATCGCCACTGTAGAGACGATGAAACATCGGGTATTTCAATTTATCGATGCCAGTATTATACCTGACAACAAGCTGATAGTGTTTTCTCTGGATGAAGCCCATGCTCTCGGGATTCTATCATCGAAGGTACACGTAATATGGGCGACACTTTCCGGAGGCTGGCTCGGCGTCGGCAACGATCCCGTCTATGTAAAGTCACGATGTTTTGATCCCTTCCCTTTTCCAGACGCAACAGAAACAGCCAAGAACCAGATAGGAATGCTCGCCGAGGAACTGGACTCAACAAGAAAACTGGTCCTGGCTGAGAACCCCGACCTCACACTGACGATTCTCTATAATGTGCTGGAGTTATCACAGGCAGGGATCTCACTTTCACCAAAGGAGCGAGACATCCAGACCCGAGGACGCGTTCTGATTCTGAAAGAATTGCACGACCATATCGATGAGGCGGTCATGCGTGCCTACAGATGGCCGCTGGATCTGACGAACGAACAGATTATCGAACGTCTCGTGGAATTAAATCAGGTCCGCGCCTCCGAAGAACGACGCGGTTTCATTAAATGGCTACGGCCCGATTATCAGATTGCAAAACTGGGTCCCCTTGCACACCGCGCGGACCGTATTCAATCGATCGCGATCGCGGGATCATCCCGATCGAAAAACGCCTTTCCAACGGAGTGGGCGGCTCAAGCAGGAAATGTCCTCGACCTGCTTAGTCGGAGTCGCGAACCGCTCACAGCCGCGGAGATTGCTTCCCAGTTCGAAGATCAGAATCGGATTACACCTGAGGTCAACGATGTTCTGACATCGCTCAATAGCTTAGGACAGATTGAGACATTCGACAACGGCCGCAGTTATATTCGAATCGCTTCGTAGCCTAAACCGCCGCATTACCACAGGCGCTGAAAGAAATAGGTGCTCTATCGCGCCTGCCGATGCCAAACAATAATGATGCTCACTCCACCCGGTTTTCGCGGTCGCCGCCTCCCAGCCAGGGGTCCTGGCCGTTTTCCCAGGCCGCGATATAGTCGTCGATGCCGATGACCTTGGAGAACAGGCGCAGGTCGTTCAGGCCGTGCTGGTGCATTTCCTCGTTCTTCGAATGCACCCCGTCGCTCAAGGTGATGACCCGATAGGCGTTGGCGAGCGCGTCGGCGCCGGTCGACCTGACGCAGACATTGGTCCACACGCCGGTCAGCACCACGGTGTCGATGCCCTCCTCGCGCAGATAAAGATCGAGGTCGGTGTGCTGGAAGCCGCTGTGGCGGCGTTTCGGGACGATGTATTCGTCCCCTTCCGGATAAAGCTCCTCGATGAAATCGGATCCCCAGCTTCCCTTGACGGCATGGACGGGCCGCACCCGGAAATCGGCGTCGTTCCTGCGATGCGCCTCCTGGATGAAGACCAGTTCGACATCCGGCTTTCCCTGCTGGCGCCGGTTGCGCACCCAGGAGAAAAGACGCTGCAGATTGGGCACGATCACCTCCCCGCCCGGACAGCGCAACGGGGCTTTTTCGCCGACGAAATCGTTCAGCATATCGATGACGAGAATGGCGTGTTTGGTCATGGCGCAAAGTCTCCGCTTGCGGATTTCGGATGTTTCAGGAAATGACGTTCGCGATGTTCTTGCGATGGACGTTGTCGAAGAAATCCGCGGAAACGGCCCGGTAATTGCTGAATTTCAGAGTGTTCTCGAGGGCCTGGACGGACTGGCGCGTGACATATTGCCCATAGCCCGGCGCGACCAGGATGCGCCCCTGCACCTCGCTCGGCTTTTCGTCGTAGACGAGTTGTCCACGCAGCACCGTCTTGACCACCTTGCCCTGCAGGGGCAGGCCGTGAAGCGGCGTGTATTTGTTTTTCATGAACGATACGGCCTGGTCGATCTTCCAGGCCTTCTTGAGATCGACGATGGCGAGATCGGCGTCCGCGCCGATGGCGATCGTCCCTTTCTTGGGAAACAGCCCATAGTGAATGGCGGCGTTCCGGCTCAACACCTCGACCAGGCGCTGCAGGCTGAGCCGCCCCTTGTTGTAGCCCTCGCTGACAAGGATATTGACCATGGTCTCGGTGCCCGGAATGCCGGGGAACGCCGTCCAGATGGTCATGCCCGGGGCGTCTTTTTCCACCGGCTGCTCGTCCAGGTCCCTGTTCGCCTGCACCTTGTAAGGCGCGTGATCGGTGGCGACGAAATCGACGCTGCCGTTGGCCAGGCCTTCCCACAGCTCGACATTGTCCTGGCCGGTCCGCAGCGGCGGAGCGATCTTCGCCATGGCGCCATGGATCGCCATGGCCTCCGGGGCGTTCAGCACCAGGTAATGGGGACAGACCTCGGCGGTCACCGCCAGGCCGCGCCGCTTCGCCTCACCGACCAGGCGGGCCCCGATGCCGGTGCTCATGTGGACCACATGGAAACGGCATTCGGTCTCCTCGGAAAAAGCGATACCGAGTTGGATGGCGGCTTTTTCGGCCAGTTCCAGCCGGGCTTCCGACCAGGCCGGGCCGTCGGTGCGGCCGCTGTTCTTCAGCTTGTTCACATAATAGTCGCACATCGCGAAATTTTCGGCATGCACGCCCACCGCCAGGCCGGTTTCCCGCACCGTCTTGAAGACCTCGTGCATCTCGGGATCGGTGACGCGGTTATAGGTCGGCACCGACGGCGTCATATAGACCTTGAAGGCGACCACGCCGGCTTCGGCCTGGGCCCGGACATTGGCCAATTTGCCTTCGCGGACGTCCTCGCCCGTCACCCCGCCCCACATGGCGTAATCGACCACGGCCTGCGGCGCCACGGCGGCGAGTTTCTCGTTTAAGGAATCGACGTCCCGCACCGATCGCGGCGAGGAGCAGCAGGGCATGTCGATGATCGTCGTGACGCCGCCGGCCGCCGCCTGACTGGTTCCGGTCAGAAAGGTCTCGCGATGGGTGAAGCCGGGGTCCATGAAATGCGTATGGGAATCGATGCACCCCGGGATGACCAGATTGTTTTCGGCGTCAATCGTCCGGGCCGCTTCGGCGGCGGTTCCGCAGGCCAGGACTCCGGCGATCTTCCCGTCGCGAACGACGATGTCGGCCGAAAACACCTCGTTGCCTTGCATAAGCGGAATCACCGCGTTCTTGATGAGAAGATCGTCTGTCATGATGCACCCATTAAAAGTGACACGCATTTCGCGGATGCGGCGTCACGGCTCTTCGCCAGTAAAAATTATGCGCCGACCAAAGCGCCCCGCTTCCCGTCAATTTCGACACTGAAGAGAGATCACAAGACGACACGTCACAGACCGTAATAATGATACGGAAATTCGTCCATATGATATTATGGGACGTGACGATGCAAAAAATGGGACGGCAATAATTACTTCTTAAAATGAAAAACGGAGGCATCATCCATTCCAATGAATGGCGGATGCCTCCGTTTTTCTATAGAGATCACGAACCGAACCGGCGGACGATCCCCCTGCGGACGGACGATCCGTTCGCCGCCGTCAGGCCAGCACCTGCAGTTCGATGGGCGTCACCGTCATGCCGTTGACCGGGACGAAATCCTGGGAACAGGTGGTGCAGGCGACGACGCAGTTCTTCAGGGCCCGGAGCCTGACATAGTCGCCGGGCCGCGAAAGCGGATCCCGGATCGTGTAGTCGCCGTTCGCGTCCACGTCGTTGTTCATGAACCAGTTGATCGGATCCGGGATCTCGTCCATCCGGATGCCGTGCCCGGCCAGCGCCTTGACCAGATTGTCATGGCAGTTGGGATGGTTCTCCACCCCGAAATCGACCTTGTAACGATAATAGTCGCAAGCCGGAAAGAAGAAGTCGTGTTTGCCGACGGTGTCCTCGACCAGCGTCATCAGCGGGTCGCGCCGGTTGCTGAACAGACCGTCGCCCACCTTCAGACGCAGGCTGGACAGCGACGAGCGCATATGCACCGGAGAGACATGTTCCGTCATGTCGTCCTTGTTGAAACAGATGAAATCGCTGACCTGCCGCCCTTCGACGTCGATGATGCACAGTTCCTCGCCGGCCAGGACGTCGACGCAATGGGCGGAATAGGGCGGGATGACGAAACGCGATTTGATTTTGTGGTCTGAAACAGTCATCGAAACAATCTCCTAGTGGTGAGAATCTGACGGATGGCACCCGTACCATTCGTCAGATTCTCACCACAATTCAATCAGTTGGTGGTCCAACCCAGACGCTTGGTCCCCAAGCGTCTGGGTTGGACCACGAGAACGAGATCCGGCCGGCCGGACGTCAACGTCACTGCGACAGGATGGCGACGGCCCGCACCGGGGAGCCGGTCCCTTGGCGAATCTTCAAAGGGAAGCCGACATAAAGGAATTTTTTCCCGACCACCTTGTCGAGGTTGCACAGGTTTTCGGTATTCAGCATTCCGCTGCGACGGCACACCGCATGGCCGGTGAAATTCGCATCGCCGGTCTTGTCGATCGAGGGGGCATCCACCCCCACCATGCCGACGCCCGACCGGGCCAGGAATTCCGCCGCGCCGAGATCGAGGCCGGCATATTTTTCGAGCCAATCCGGGGTCCCGTAGGCGCGACGGTAATGCCCGGTGTGCAGCAGCACGATGTCTCCCTTGGCAAGGGTGACGCCGTGGCGGTCCAGCGCGGCCTCGAGATCCTTTTTCGTCACATAGGACTCAGGCGAAACGTGCGACACGTCGAGTCCGTAAGCCGGCCCGAAAAAGCGCCCGAGGTCGAGGCGATCGATGGTCTCGCCCTCAGGGTCGTATTCATAAGGAGCGTCCGTATGGGTCGGCCCGTGTTCGCTGATCAGCAGATTGTTGGTCGCGAACATGAAGCCCATGCGCGCCAGGCTTTCCGCGTGACCGATGTTCGGAAAAATCATCGTCGGCTGATGCGGGGGAAACACCGGCATCCCCTGGTAGATTTCCTGTGACAGATCGATGATCTCGGTGCGCATCGCGGCAGGCCTCAGTCGCAGACGGTGTCGATGAACTGCAGGTTTTCGGTGTCGATCAGCCCCCGGTCGGTGATCTTGCGGCGGGGACTGGTGACCAGGGTCAGAAAGGAGAGATGCATGAAGGGAGCATGCAGCGTGCACCCCATCTCGTCTCTGGCCTTGCGGTCGAGGGACTGGAGCCGTTCGGCGACCTCCTCGGCGGTCAATTCGTCGGTCATCAGACCGGCGATCGGCAGTCTCAAGTCGCCGACGACCTTGCCGTCGGCGATCATGGCGATGCCGCCCTGCATGGCGATCACCCGGTTGATGGCGACCGCCATGTCTTCGTAACTGGCGCCGCAGGCCACGATGTTGTGGGTGTCGTGACCGACGCTCAAGGCCAGCGCCCCCTGCTGCAATCCCAATCCCTTGACGAAACTCTTGGCGATCCGTCCGTCCCGGCCGTGCCGCTCGGCCACGACGATCGGCAGCACGTCCTGGTCCACGGCGGGGACGAACCAGCCGCCGGCGGCGGAACAGCGGGCGGTGAACTCGTCGGTCAGATTCTGGTCCGCAATGACCGTGATTCCCCGGACGGTCGCCCCATCCCCGCGGCAGGCCAGCCGCAGATCATCGGGCTTGACGGGCCGGCGCTTGACGGTCGTTTTCACCGATTCGGGATAGACGTATCGGGGAATCCGGATCAGCAGGTCGCCGTCTTTCGCCACCGGGACGCCGCCCATCACCACCGCCGCGACGCGCATCGCGCGGAGATCGGAGATGACGACGAGGTCGGCGGGCTTGCCCGGCGCCAGGACGCCGACGTCCGACAGGCCGAAATGGCGCGCCGCGTTGATCGTCGCCATCTGGATGGCTTCGACCGGATCGACCCCCTGGGCGATGGTCCGGCGGATCAGTTCGTTCATATGGCCGAGACGCAGCAGGTCGTCGGCCACCATGTCGTCGCTGACCAGCACGAGGTTGCGGGAATCGAGCCCTTCCTCGGTCACCGCCGTGATGCATGCGGCCATGTTCTTCTGGGTCGAACCCTCGCGCATGAAGACCGTCACGCCGGCCCGCAGTTTCTCGATGCATTCGGCCTTGGCGGTGGTCTCGTGGCAGGAGGTGCTCCCGCCGCAGGCCAGGATGTGCGCCGCGAGGTCGGCCCCGAACAGGTCCGGCGCGTTGCCTTCGACCGTTTTGCCCAGCGCCTTGGCCTGATGGACGCTGGCCAGCAGGTCGTCGATGATTCCCGGCATCCGCGCGAAGACCGGGCGGACATTGCTGAACCCCTGCATCTCGCCGATGCCCTGGACCAGCGGATGGCCGAGCAGGGCATCGAGGTTGCGCGACGAGATCTCGGCGCCGGCGGTTTCGAAACCGGGCACGTCGGGGGTCAGACAGGGAACGGTGAACAGAACGCGGTTGGGCAGCGTGGCGGCCTCGTCCAGCATGGCATTGACGCCGGCGATGCCGACGACATTGGCGATCTCGTGCGGATCGGCGATCAGCGTGGTGGTTCCCGAGGCGATCGACAGACGGGAGAATTCGGAAATCGAAAGCATCGCGCTTTCGAAATGCATGTGGGAATCGATGAAGCCGGGGGCGACATAGGTGCCGCTGACGTCGATGACATTGGTCGACGGCCCGATCAGGGCCCGGCAGTCGCCGACCAGAAGGATGTATTCCTCCTTGATGGCGACGTCGGCCCGGTAGATTTCACGCGTTATGACATTGACGACCTCGCCGCCGGCGAGAACGATATCCGCGAACCCTCCCTCCGTCAGCAGATGGTCGATCATCCTGCGATAACGGATCATGCGCTTGGCGAGCGATCCCGACCGCATCATCTTTTCTTCTCCGCGGAACAGTCGACGCGATCGACAATGCCGATGATCGCCACATCCACCGGGGCGGAAAGGTCGCGCATCACCCGCGCGGCGACGGAGCCCGTGGCGTAGATCACCGTCTCCCCCTCGCCGGCGCCGACCGAATCCACGGCGACGAGCGGTTCGCCGGCCGGTTTGCCGTCAGGCCTGATCGGCTGGGTGATCAGCAGCTTGGAGCCGACCAGCCGCTCGTCCTTGCGGGTCGCGATGATTTGTCCGATGACGATTCCGAGTTTCATGGCGTTTCCATCGAATGTGTCTCATTTCGGCCTGTTGTCGCGCAGCCAATCCTTGGCCAGCGGCGTCAGGATGCCCTCGCCACCGTCGTCGGAGATCTCGCCGGACCGGGCGGCCTGGCGGACATCCTTCAGGGTGACGACCCGCCGCCGCGTCCGCGTGACGGCGGGCCCCAGGTCGCCTTTCGCCACCAGACGCACGCCCAGCGCCGCGAGCCCGCGCATCCGTTCGTCGAGCAGCTGCGTCATGCGCCATCCCGGCGGACTCGTCGCCAGCGCATAGGCGCGGGGATCGACGCCTTCCGTCACCGCCACCACCTCCTGGCCGGCGGCCAGGCAGTAGATGACGATCGCCGACAAGGGATGACTGTCGTCCAAGCCGGTAATCCGGGAGAGAACATGCAGCGGCATTCCGGCGATGATCGCGCAATCGACATCCTCCATCAGGTCGCCGATCTCGGGCTCGAGCATCGACCAGGGCGAGGCGTCGCCCTGCCACCGGCAGGTCCGCAGCCTGACCGGCTGCCGGCGCAATTCGGCCAGGACGCTCTCCACGTGAGCGGCATGAAACCCATCCTGATAGATCACCAGTACAGACGTCATTTTGGTCGCGCCCCGGCCGGTACGCCGCCCCGAACGAGACGGATCGCTCAGGCGTCCGCCTTGGCGCCGCCCGGAGTGCCGGCCAGGATCGTCTTCTCGACATCGGCATGCGGGCGCGGGATGACATGGACGGACACCACTTCGCCGACCCGCCGGGCCGCTTCCGCTCCGGCATCGGTCGCCGCCTTCACCGCGCCGACATCGCCCCGGATCATGATCGTGACCAGCCCGAAACCGATCTTCTCGTATCCGGTAATCTCGATGTTGGCCGCCTTGGCCATGGCATCGGCGGCCTCGATGGCACCGACCAACCCTTTCGTCTCGACGAGACCCAATGCTTCCTTCATTTTTCCGCTCTCCTCATAACAGCATTCAACAATCGATCAGCTTTTCCCTGACCTCGGCGTCGACATTGGCGATGACATGCGCCGCGACGACGGTCCCGAGCGGCGCCACCGCGCGCTTCGCCGCGTCGATGGCCGCCTGTACCGCGGCGACGTCGCCGCAAAAATAGGCCGTCACGCCGATGCTTTTCCCGACGCCGATGACCGATTCCATGCGGACCAGCCTCACATTGGCGGCTTTGAGCGCATAATCCGCGGCGACGATCGCGCTGGCATAACCGACGGTTTCGATGAATCCCATGGCTTGACGGCTCATACCGGTCACCGACCGACTGCCGGGAACATCGATTTCATCTGCTCGACGCCTTTCCGGACCGTCTCGGCGTCGGCGATCACCAGCACCGCGCGGTCCAGCAGCCGCAGATCGGCTTTCCCGCCTGCCCTGACGTATTCGCCGACGACGGACACGGCCTGGGCGGCATCGACATCGTCGAGCACGCCCAAAGCGCTTTTCCGCCCGATGTTCAGATGGACGAGCAGTTTCGGCGAGGGGGTCGGAGACAGCGCGACATGGCAGGGACCGGAACGCCCCTCCTCCCAGACGGCCCGAATCTCGTCCAGCGCGGCGGCCACCCGTGCCGCCTCGCCGGCGAAGCGGAACAGCAGCGTCCGTTCCGCCCCGACCGAAAAGGCCATCGCTTCCGGGGCGATTCCGCTTCTCGCCAGAATCGCGTCGGCGGCGATCAGATGGACCAACCGGGACCGTTCGACCGAGGCCGCCGCCACCGTGTCGCCGGCACGCCAACGGATGCCCAGCACCTCGGACAGCGCCCTGGGAGGGTCGTCGACCGTCCGGACCGAAACGACCGGCACCGCCTGTCCGCCTTCGACCCGCTGCCCGCAAGCCGCTTGCCGGCAACCGGCCGCCGCGGGGACGGGCGACGGCACGGTCGCGGCCAAGGCAACGCGCCGCAGCGACGGCAGGCTGTCCGATCCGGCGGCCGGCGGCACCCGAACGCCGCCGCTCGCCGGTTTCGGTTCGACGTCGCCGATCACCAGCCGCCGGCGTGCCTTTTCCCGCTGGTAGTTGGGACGGGCGATAGAGTCGCCTTGGCCCGGCATGGCGCCGAGGACGTTGGCGACGATCCGTTCGACGAACTCATCCATGGACCGGCCTCCCCGCCGTCAGATATTTCGCGAGCTCCGGATGCGGATTGGGAATCACATAGGAGCAGATCAGATCCCCCGTCCCCGCCGCGAGCACATGCAGCCCGGCCTGGACCGCCGCGCCGACCGCCGCGACCTCGCCGCTGACGATGATCGTCACCAGTCCGCCGCCGATGCGCTTCGCCTCGACCAGATCGACATTCGCCGACTTGCCCATCGCATCCAGGGCTTCCAACGCCTCCGTCAGTCCCCTGGTCTCGATCAAACCCATTGCCGCCATGGTCTCGCCCGCCGTTATCCCTGGATGTAATCGTCGATGTTCATTTCAGTCTCGCCGGGCGTGTAGGTCCGCCGATACGCCTCGTTGCCCAGCGGGCAGGTCGCGTCGATGCCCATCTTGGCCGACACCCCCCGGCTGAGGTGCGAAGGTTCCAGCGGGGAACCGTTGGCCCCCGGGATGATGAAGACGTCGAGGTCGGCCTGGACCCGCGTGGCGATCGCCCATTCGACCTCTTCCGGATCGAACGGATCGACGTCGACGTCGACGGCGACCACATGCTTCAGATCCTTGTCGGCGCTGAAGGCGGCCAGCAGGGCCTGCTTCCCATCGCCGGGCAGCCCTTTTTCCAACTGGATGACCGCATGGAAGCGGCCGACCCCGGGCATGGTGACATGGACGGCGCGCACGCCCGGCACGGTCTGGCGCGCGGCGGCCAACAGCGCCACCTCGCGGCTCAGCGCCTCGGGGAGCTTCTCCTCGCAACTCGCCGCCAGGATCGTCTGGGCGATCGGATCGTCGCGGAAGGTCATGGCGGAGAATTCGACGACCGGCTGCTCGGAGACGGCGCCGTAATAGCCGCCCAACTCGCCGAACGGCCCCTCGGTTTCCTTGATCCAGGGATAGAGACGGCCTTCCAGCACCATCTCGGCGTCGGCCAGGACATCGAGGCCGATGGTCTTGCAGCGAACCACCTCCATCGACTGGCCGAGCAGCGCGCCGGTCACGCCGAACTTGTCGACATCGTAGCAATGCGTGCTGATCTGCGAGGCCAGCACCACGGCGGGATTGACGCCGAACATGACGGCGACATCCATGGGCTGCCGCAGATTTTCGTAATAACGGATCTGCCGCTTCATCTGGTGGGAGGTGACCAGCAGGCAGCAGCGGTTGCCCCCCAGATATTGCATGCGTCGGATCGAGGTGTAGGTTTTCCGCCCCTCGACATCCGTCGCCGTCATCACTCCGGAGACCAGGAAACGCCCGGAATCCCGTTCGTTGTAGCGCAGGATCGGAAAATGCGCGTCGATGGCGAACGGCGCCATGATGACATTTTGCTGGACCGGGGCGTTTTCGACGGGCGTTACCGGAAGGGGAGCGACGATGGCCGCCGCCAGCCTCTCGACCAAGGCGTCGGGGGAAACGCCCAGGTTCGCGGCGATCGTCTGGCGGGTTCCGCCCAGGCCGGCCACCAGGGGCACCGCGTAGTCGTCGACCTTCTCGAAATAGAGAGGAATCTCGCCCTTGGTCTTTTTCAGCAGAGCGGCGATTTCGTATTCCGAGCTGACCCGGCGCGTCACGCGCCGCAGGCTGCCCTGCCGTTCAAGCTGAGCCAGGAAGCCGCGCAGATCCTTCTGGCCCATCAGCGCGCCCCCTGCCAGCGGGGCGCGACATCGTTGACGATGCCCAGACTGTCCAGCAAACGCCCGACCATGCCGCCGACCAGCTGCCAGATCTCCGTCGGCTTCGTATAGAAACCGGGCGAAGCCGGCATCACGCAGCCGCCCGCCCTGGCCAGCCTGGCCATGTTTTCGATCTGGATCAGATTGAGCGGCGTTTCCCGCGTCACCGCCACCAGCGGCCGCCGCTCCTTGAGCATGACCGACGCCGCCCGCAAAAGCAGCGTATCGCCGATGCCGTTGGCCATCGCCCCCAGCGTGTTCATCGAGCAGGGCGCGACCACCATGCCGTCGCACCGGTAGGACCCGCTGGAAATCGGAGCGAACAGGTCGTCGTTCTCGTGGATATTGCCGAAGTTCGCCAGATCGGACCGCGACAGGCCGCATTCGAAATCGAGAACGCGCCAGCCCATGTCGCTCGCCACCATCTCGATATCCACGGACAGCCGGTGCAGGGCGTTGATCAACGCGTAAGCGTAAACCGCCCCGCTGGCGCCTGTTATGCCGACAACTATCCGCATATTACAAAATCACCGATCACATCAAAGAACAAAATAAAAAAGCGAACGACCATCCACTCATTGCGTTAAATGCACATTTATGACAGGAATTATTTCAATAATTTCCTTAATACATTTGCACACTATGCTCATTTATAATATAAGCATTAAAAATGTATGGTTATATGGAGAGGTCGGCAACATTTTATTTTGCCACGATATGGTGCAAAAAACGCAACGCCAGCGCGCCGCTCATCTGGGTTTGCCGCGACAAGACCGCATTCCATTGGTTTTGAATCGCCGGTCCGTTGCGGAAAAAATCGTCGTTTGACAGGATGCGGTGCAATAAACGCAACGAGGGACCAAGGATGTGGGCTTTTTCTCGATTCGTCCGCTATTTCAATGAGGCCGCGGTGCGCGGTTCGATGCGCCGGGCCGGCGAGGAACTGCATGTCTCGCCATCGTCGGTCGACCGCCAGATCCTGCGTATCGAAAGCGAACTGGGCGTTCCGCTGTTCGAGCGGCTGTCACAGGGGCTGAAAGTCACGGCGGCCGGCGAACTGGTGCTTCACCGCATCCGGCGCTGGCAGAAGGAGATGGACCTGCTCAAGGCTCAGATCGAGGATCTCAAGGGCCTGAAAAGGGGACATATCTCGCTCGCCATCGTCGAGGGAGCGGTGGAGTGGACCACGCAAATTCTCGCCGAATATCACCGGAAATATCCGGGAGTCAGCTTCGCGGTTCATGTCCATGGCGCCGATCACGTGGCCAGGCTGGTCCTCGACAACGCCGTCGACATCGGCCTGTCGGTCAATCCTCCCATTCTTCCCGGCCTGTTGATCCCGAATTCGGCCGAATTTCGCCTGGGCGTCATCGCAGCCCTCGGCCATCCCCTCGCCGGGCAGGCGAAAGTCCGCTTCTCGGACTGCATGGAATACGGCATCGTCGCCCCGGACAATTCGCTGGCGCTGCGCGGCGTGATCGACCGGCTGCTGGCGACGTCGTCGGCGCACCCCAGAATTGTCGCCACCTCCAACAGCCTGTCGATGCTGAAGCATCTCGTGGCGCAGGATGTCGGAATAGGCCTGGTGACCAATCTCGACGCCACATGGGAAATCGAGACGGGGCGCGTACGGTTCATTCCGCTGGAGAATCCGAACGTCCACCCATCCATCCTATCCCTCTGTCTCGCCGAAGGCCGTCAACTGCCGACGACGGCCACGTCGCTTCTCACCCTGTTCGACACTGCGATGAACCAGCTGGCGTCCTGATGGCCGGCAGCCAGCCTGTTCGTGTCGTCACCCCCGGGCCGGTTCGCCGCTCGATGTTTTCGCCTTTCCGTTCGTCGGATATTGTGATTTTCTGGCCTTTTGCGGAACGTTTTGGGAACAGGGCAATGACGGCGAATAAGCTTTTCGCGGTGATGTTGGGCGGCAATCCCCCGGGCGCGGGGGTCGAGGTCCACGATGTGGTGTTCACCGTCGGACCGACGATCGAGGCGACGCGGGAGCAGATGCTCGCGGCATGGTTCGCCGGCGGAAAGGCGCCGCATGTCGATTCCTGGATGGAATTGGACATCGTCGACGGCGCGCGGATCACCCTCACCACCGAGACCTCGGGGACGGGACCGGATCTCTGGCACGTCAACCTCGGCTATTACGAGGCAGGAAACGCGGGCTTCGCCGAGGGGCACGAGAACCTGTTCGTCGTCGCCTCCGACGCGGACGAGGCCAAGGCCCGCGCCAAGCGTCTGGCCCGCCGCGCTCCGGCCGAACGGCTGCACACCGACGCGATCCATCGGGTTTCCGACCGCCTCGCGGCCCTGGCCTCTCCCTTCCGCGTCAAGGTCGTGAAGACGGCGGAGGCGGGAGAGCCCGTCGCCCACGACGGTTATCAACCCTTTCCCGAGGAATTTCTCGCCGCGCACGGACGATAGGGGAGCGGAGGGCTGAAAATCCCCCGCGCGAGGAGCGCTCCGGCCCCTTACCTTCACATGGCTCTTACCGCCAATGGTCGTGATAACCGTGGTAGCGGGGCGCCGGTTCGTAGACGACGCAGGACGACAGCGCCAAGCCGACGCTGAAGAGCATGATCGCCAAAACCGTTCGAGCCGTGATGCTGCGTTTCATGGAATCCTCCACACCGATTTCTGACGGCGAGTGCCATCAGAGCATGGAGGCAAGGCGCAACGATGGCCCTTCCGGGGCATTTTCGCCGTCATTCGCATAAGCTTTTCGGATTTCCTCTTGCACCGCAGCAAAAGCCACCCCATCTGTTGCAATGCAGCAAATGCGCTGTTTTCGACAGCCCCTTTGTTGCCTTTCTTGGACGTTTCCTCCCCAAACTCGAGGCCGGTGGCTCCCCCACCGGCCCTTTTTTTATCAAACATCCGCCGGGGGGACCGAGCGCAGCCGGCGCACCTCGCAATAGAGAATGAACACGCCGCTGGCGACCACCACGGCCGATCCGGCGAAGACATGGGCCGCCGGAACGTCGCCCCAGATCGCCCAGCCGAACAGCGCGGCCCACAACAGGCTCACATAATTGAACGGACCGATCACCGCCGCCCGGGTCAATTCGAGGGCCCGGGTCATGAAATACTGGCTGCTGCCGCCGATCAGTCCGGTCGCCGCCAGCAGACCCCAATCCGCCCCGCTCGGCGTCACCCAGACGGCGGGCAGGGGGAGCGCGGTCAACAAGGTGGAAAAGACCGTGTAGTAAAAGACGATGGTGGTCGGCTTTTCGGTGCGGTTCAGTTGGCGGATGGTCACCACGACGAGAGCGGTGCCGACGGCGCCGCCCAGAGCCGCCAGGGCTCCGAGATTGAACATCGTCCCGCCCGGCCGGACGATGAGCAGGACGCCCAGGAAGCCGACCACCACGGCGCTCCACCGCCGGACGCCGACCTTTTCGCCCAGCAGCGGAACCGACAAGGCGGTCACCAGCAGCGGCGCCGTGAAGGACAGCGCCACGGCGTCGGCCAGCGGCATCAAGTGATAAGACACGAAGCCGAGCACCATCGACGTCACGCCGATCACCGAGCGCCAGACATGGCCGAGCAGGCGATGGGTGCGCAGCAGCGCTCCTCCCCCGTTCGCAGCCAGCATGACGCCGACCGGAACGAAGGCAAAGGCACTGCGGAAAAAGCTTATTTCCTCAATCGGATAGCGCGCCGCCAAAAGCTTGGCCAGCGCCCACACGATGGCCAGCAGCACGGTCGAGACGACAACGAGACAGATCCCGCGCCGGGGATCGTTCCGCGCGGCCAGGGAGGGAAGCAGGGAAGGCATCTCGGACAGGATAATCCCATTTTCGCCGCGACATCACCCCGTCGCGCCGGCCCCCGGAGGACGGAGCCGTCGCCGGCGGGCGATGGCCTTGGAAATCCGCCCTATCGCACGGTCGATTGGACCCATTGGGCCTTGAAGACGACACCGAAGACGCTTTCCAGCGCTTTCGCGATCTCGGCGGATAGATCGGTGCCGATCGGCGAACCGTCGGCATAAAGCGTCTTGCTCAAGGAAATGATCAAATTTGGGATAGTATCGCCACGAACATAGGACTGCCCAATCGTCGTCTCGACTTTTTGGATTTCCCTTCCGAGTCTCTCCTCCAAGATTCTTTGCAGCATCGTCTTTTGTTGTGCGTCTGGAACCGTAATATACTTGATCGTATTCAGCCTTACCTGAAACAGCTTTTTCGACAGGCTATCGTCCCCATTTTTCAGCTGCTGTCCGGCGCGCTCGTAAAGCTCCGTCATGTCCTGCGGAGCACCGGGCGGGCCGATCAGGAAGCTAGCCTGCATCGCCTCTTGCACGGGTTCCGGCGCCGATTCCGGGGTCGGTCTGGCCACGGCTTCCGGCGCGGCCTTGGGAGCCGCCGGTCTGGCCATCGGCGGCTTGGACATCGGCATCGGTTTCGGCATTGGCTTGGGCATGGGTTTGGGTGGAAGAGCCGGCATAAATCCTCCGCGCACTGAAAATGATTCGCCCTTTTCGCCTCGTCCCGCGGGCCGCGGCCGGCGTCCCCCGGGAAATACGGGGCCGGATTTTAACTCTTTAGCCCAGGCCGCGCCAAATCCTTCGGTAAAAGCCGCTCGATCGCCGGGCGGTTTTTCACATGGTTTCCCGGCGCAGCAGTTCGCTGACGATCTTATCGGATTTTCGGCAATGAAAAATGACTTCGGGCGCGTTCAGGCGCGCCGCTTCGACACTGATGCGCAACAACAGGATTTTCATCTGCCGCAACAGGTCGGCCGGCAGGACGAGTTTGGCAAGGTCCGTCATCGTGAGACACTTTCGACGCATGAGATGTCGCCCACCGGATGCTCCTGCAAAAGCTGCCGATGAGAAGAATTTGCCGGGGCGGCCAGGATCATTCGCCGCCGTCCCGAAGCTTCGGCGACGGGGCGGGCCGCGCCTCCCCGCCGGTTCGACGGCGGAAAGACGGAAGACCGGACATCCGGCGGCACCGCCGGAATCGGGCGATATCCCACGGCCTCGGCGCCATGCGTCCGATGCTGCCGCCTCGTCCGACTTGCCAACAAAGTCGAAAGCTTTCCATAGCATGCCCCTCCCACGCCGGTTCGCACGAAAGCCCCGGATGGGCGTTTCCCGCGATCCCTCCGGTATGAAGCAATATTTGCGCCACATCCCGCGGACAGGCCGCGCGGCCGGGGTCGCGGCCGGCTCGAAGGATTGCCTCGGCCGCCCTTCGACAAGCATCCCTTGACGGGGAGGACAATCAGACCGAAATATCCCCTTGGCGGTGCCGTTTGGACCGCCGGTTAAGGGTGCCGAAGCGGACCCGAAACCGTACTCGCTCGTCACCGAGGAGGACGTCGTTCATGACTCGCGTTTCGTTGTTCAACAGCCCGTTGCTGCTTGGTTTCGACCATTTCGAACGGGTTCTCGACCGCATCTCCAAGACCTCCGCCGAGGGCTATCCGCCCTACAATATCGAGCAGATCGGCGATCACGGCCTCAGGATCACCCTGGCTGTGGCCGGCTTCTCGATGGATGACCTGCATGTCGCTGTCGAAGACAATCAGCTGATTGTCCGTGGTCAACAAAACGATGACGACCAGAACCGCATCTTCCTGCATCGAGGCATCGCGGCCCGGCAATTCCAGCGTGCCTTCGTTCTGGCCGAAGGCATCGAAGTCAGGAATGCCACCATCGACAACGGCCTGCTGCACATCGATCTCGAGCGGCCGATGCCGGAAAACCGAGCCCGTATCATCAAGATCGAAAAAGCCGCGCAGAACCGTGCGGCCACCACCATCGATCTCGGTCCCGGCAAATGAGCACGATCAAAGGCTTATAAGGAGGCCGATTATGAATGAAGATTCCCACAAGACGCTGTCGCCCTGGCGGGCCATGTCGGTGCAAGATCTGGCCCTGTGGGGCATGCAGGATATCGCCTATGTCAAGCGGGTGGTGATCAACGACGAAGTCTGCTGGTCGATCCACAGCGCCGACGGCAGCAATATCGGCATGGCGCCGGCCCGCGACCTGGCCTTCGCCGCCGTGTCCCAGCACGACCTGGAACCGGTGAGCGTGCACTGAACGGCGCTGAACGGCCAAGCGGGCCGTTCAGCTTTGCAAATTTGTCCCTCAATCGCCGGGCGGGCGCACCCGCGCCCTTGGGCTCTCGCGCAAACGATTGCGCGGGCGCTCAACGCGCCAGTCGCGGGCGATGCCCGCTCCGTCCCTCATTTCCAGCAATATTTGAAGTGACCCGACCGGAGCGAGCTTGCTCGCGACTGGAGCGGTTTGCGGCCACCCTGTACCCGTCATCCCGGCGAAAGAGCTTGTGAAGCAAGGAAAAGTGGCACCGGCGTCCCTGCCGGTGTCCGCCGCCCCGCGGCGGAAACGCTCCCGTCAAGTTCGATCCCTCGGCCGCTCTCGCGCTGCCGGCGTCGCCGGCACACCGGCGGGGACGCCGGTGCCACTGGGATTATTTCACAAGCTCGAAAGCGGGAATCCGGGAGTCTCGGAAACGCTCGTGGTGCGCCCTCTGGATTCCCGCTGATCAAAGGGAATGACGAGATAAGGTGAGCGATCCAATATGAACGCAAACCGCTCTAAAGACGGTGCCGCTCAGGATTCGTTCAGAAATAACCGCGTCATTGCGAGCGCAAGCGAAGCAATCCAGAAGCCGGCGGCGGGATCCTGGATTGCTTCGCCTAACGGCTCGCAATGACGAAGAAGAAAACGAAGCGGTTATTCATCAACAGGCCCTCAATCCACCGCCAGGATGACGTGGGAGGCCTTGAACAGGGCGCAGGCCCGGTCGCCCACCGTCAGCGGCAATTCCTCGGCGCTTTCCTTGGTGATCACCGCGGTCAGGGTCTTGCCGTTGCCGATGTCGAGCACGATCTCGCTGTTGACCCCGCCGTCGATGCGTTCGATGACGACGCCCCAGATCAGATTGCGAGCCGAGACCCGCGGCAGGAAGTCGCCGCGCGCCAGCATGACGAAGGACGACTTGATCAGCGCCACCGCCTCGCGGCCGGGGGCCAGGCCCAGTTCCCGCGCGCTGTCCTTGGTGATCACCGCGACGATGGAATTCTCGTCCGAAACCTTGAGCGTCACCTCGACATTGACCGGCGCCCATTGGATCTCGGTGACCTGGCAACGGAAGGCGTTGCGGGCGCTGGTCTTCATGGCGACGCTCCAGAACAGGAAATCGGTGTGGGAATCCAGCCCGTCCTCGGCGATGGCCTGGGTGATGCGCGACAGCTTGTCCTCCCGACGGCGAAAGGCGGCGATGAGCAGGCGCCCATCCTCGGTCAGGGCGGCGCCGCCGCCCTTCCGGCCGCCGGCCTGGGCGATCAGGGCGGGACGCGGCATCAGATTGTTGATGGCGTTCACCCCGTCCCATACCGCCTTGTAGCTGAAGCCCAGGACCTTGGCGGCCTGGGTGATGCTGCCGTGCTCGGCCACCGCCTCCAGCATGGCGATGCGATCGCGGCCGATGGGACCTCGCTTGCCCCGCAGCGCCAGCAGCGCTTCGATTTTACCGTCGCCCATGGCCTCTCTCACGTTGTGCAGACCGACTATACAGCGTGAGCATCGAAGCCCGGGAGGTCAACGGAAAAGAGCCCCGATTGGCGGGCGGGGCCCTTTCTCGAAAACTCCCGGCGGCGGGCTTACTTGCCGATGATGACGTCGGACGATTTGATGATGGCGGTGACGTCGTCGCCGATCTTGAGGTCGAGTTCTTCCGCCGCTTCGTTGGTGATCGACGAGGTGATGTGATCGCCGCCGCCGACGGCGACCTTGACGGTGGTCGTCACCGCCCCCTTGTGGACGCTTTCGATCTTGCCTTTCAAGGCATTACGGGCACTGAGCTTCATGGCGCTCTCCTTCACCACCGTTTCGGGAATCTCTCGAAAGAATGGACGCGGCGCCCCCGGCCGTCAATCGGCAATGTCGCCCGAAGATGAAATTCTTCGTTGTATATCAATATACTATAGCGTCATCCGATAACTGGGGCACAGGACCGGGCAAGGCCGGGCTTCGGGATGGCGGTGGATTTTGGATGACACGGATGAACACGGACGGCCACGGATGCACTATGGATAAGGGCCCGTTGGAAATAACGCCGTCATCGCGAGTTCGGCATCGGCCAGCGGCCGACCCGCCCTGGATGAAAAAGTGGTAGTGGCGCCGGCCTCCGTGCCGGCGTCCGCCGCAAAGCGGCGGAGTCTTTTCCGCCGGCACGGAGGCCGGCGCCACTGAGTCTTTTCTTCTTGGCGCAAGCGAAGAAAACGAAGCCGCCCACAGAAGATGCCTGCGGCGCTTTTCTTATTGGATGTCGAGAGGTGTTAATCCGATAGCCTCTCGTGGGAGAGAGATTTCACGGCGGCCCCCGGCTCAACGGCGGAGATGCAGATAATGGCCGAAGCGCTCGAAGTCGCGCGGCTGGATATCGGCCCGCACGGCCCGGGCCAGCCCCTCGGGGTCGCGGACGACCAGTCCGCCCAGCACATCGACGCCGTAGCGGAACAACCGGGGGGTCAAGGGCGTCGCCGGCCCGATCACCGCCGTTCGAGCCCCCTGGGCGAGACGCAGGATGCGCGGCAGTTTCCGATTGGCGATATTCGACGCGGTCGCCACCACGCCGGCGCAACCCGGCAGCAGAGTTTCCATGGCTTCCAGGGGATATTCGCCCCGCCCCGCCTCGTGCTTGATCAGCAAGGCGTTGGGCAGGATGTCGGCCACGCCCGGAAAGACGCCGACGGCGGCGACGCGCCCGGTTTCGCGGCGGAACAGATGCGCCCCGGCGCCCAGATGTCCCTCGAGATCGAAGCGGTTGTAATGGGCGTTGATGGCGGCCAGTCCCACCGCCATCTCCAAGCCGTCCCACGACTGCGACAAATCGGCCAATTGGCGCAGGCTGGCCTGCCGATAGGCCGGCAGCCGCTTCACCAGTTCCTTCGGAGTCTGCGGCAGATAGGCCAGGCCGGCCCCATGCGGACCTTCGACCATCAGCCAGCGCTGGCCGCAGGAGATCCGCCGCACCTCGTCGTGCGGGACTCCCAAGGCCAGGTCCCGGTAGAGCCTTTCCGGCCCCCACCAGTGCCACAGCGCCGTCGGATCGGGAGAAATCATCGCGCCGTTCGGACCGGTGAAGGCCTGCCATTTGTGGACGCAATGCCCGGCGATCGAGGTCAGGACCGGCATGCCTTGCGACGCCTCCTTGCCCACCGAGGCCGTCAAGGTTCGGGCCGCCGCTTCGAACGCCGGAAAATGACTGATGATCACCAGATCGGCGTCGTCGCGCATGGCCTTGCGCAGGCAGGCCTGGGCGGCGGTCGACGGGGCGTCCGCGTCGGACGACCGGTCGATGACGAGATTTTCGCTGCTGGCCAGATCCAGCAGTTCGATCTGCGCGGCGCAGCCTTGTCCCAGTTCGGCCGAACCCCGGTTGTTGCGCTGGACATAGCCGGCCACGCTGAAACCGCGCTCGCGGATCTCCAGGGCGAAATCGGCCAGCAGCGGATCCACCGGGGCCATCGGTTCATGCACCACGACGCCGGGACGGATCCACGGCGCCTTGGCCAGATCGAAGGACGGCACCAGCGCCGGCCGCGCCGCGGCGGCGCCGAAACGGCAGCCGTCCGTCCGCTTCGGCAGGGCGTCAGCCACGGGCCGCTTCCGCCGCCGGAACCACCATGACGGGCCTCCCCAGAACACTCATCAGGCGCCGGCGGATCCCGCCCAGGGTCTGGCCGGCCATGCCGCAGTGCAGGCAGGCCCCGGTCAGTTGGACCCGCACCTTGTCGCCGTCGATGGCGACCAGCGCGATATCGCCGCCGTCCTTTTGCAGCATCGGCCGGAATTCCTCGATGACCGCGGCGGTCAGGGCCTGTGTCTGCGCGTCGGTCATGCCGGCAGTCCTTCCGTCAGGGAATGGCCGAGACAGGCCAGCATCCGCCGCCGATGGCGCATGGCGAGATTGTCCTCGCGCAGATAGCAGCCGGTGAGATGACGGGCGCCCAGCGCCAGCCCGTCGAGGGGATCGGCGGTCTCCCGCTGTTTCAAGGTCACCCATTTGCGATAGCTGATGGCGGCCAGATGGCGGCGGCAGTCCGCATGATCGACCAGACCCGACGTACCGATCGCCGCCAGCCCCGGCTCGTCGGCATGAAAATGATCGAGCCTGTCGCGCACGGCCGAAAAGGGGGCATGCCCGGTGTCGGCATTGGCCGCCTGCATTCCGGCGCTCAGATGAAGGCCGAAGGCGGGATGGTCGAGATGATTGACCAGCATCCGGCATTCGCGGGCGGTCCGGCAGAAATCGGCCGAGGCGGCGCTCAGCGGAGAAAAGCACAGCACCGTCCCGTGCGCCTCGATGCGCGGCAGCACGGCTTCGAGGAAGGAGCGGCACACCGTCCAGGCCCGCTCGGCCGGCACGCCGCCGCGCCACCGCCGGCCGCCCCAGATCAGGGTCCGCCCGCCGAGGTCGCGGCAGACCGCCGACAAATGGACGAGATGATCCGCCGTCCGGG
>JAATGN010000379.1 GCA_015654615.1 Rhodospirillales bacterium | reverse complement strand
GGGGTGGTTGTGGACCATGATGATGGCGCTGGCGTTCAGCTCCAAAGCCCGTTTGACCACTTCGCGCGGGTAGACCGGCGTGTGGTCGATGGTCCCCTTCTGCTGCACCTCGTCGGCGATCAGGGTATTCTTCCGGTCGAGGAACAGCAGATGGAACCGTTCTTGCGGAAGATGGGCGAGGGCGATCTTGCAATAGTCGAGCAGCTTTTCCCAGGACGACAGGACGGGTTTGGCGAGCACTTGCGCACGGGCCAGCCGGAGCGCCGCGGCGCCGACGAGCTTGATCGCCGTCGCCGCGTTTTCCTTGATGCCGGGTATGGCGAGCAGGGCCGGCAGATCGGCCTGGATGACCTCGCCGAAACCGCCGAAGCGGGCCAGAAGATCCTTGGCCAGCGGTTTGACGTCCCGCTGCGGAATCGCCAGGCAGAGGATCAGTTCCAGCAATTCGTAATCGGGCAGCGCCTCGGCTCCGCCATCCAGGAAACGTTGGCGGAGTCTCTGCCGGTGACCGCGATAGTGGGGCGGGTCGTTGGGGGCGTCGGCCAGGGTCATCGGCCGAGCTTACCGATCTCGGCCGATGGTTGAAAGCGTTTCGATGATCACACGGCGTAGGGCGGGCAATGAAGGCCGGCGGGCGAAACGGTGAAAATCTCGCAGCCGTCCGCCGTCACCCCGATGGTATGCTCGAACTGCGCCGAAAGGCTGCGGTCCTTGGTCACCGCGGTCCAGCCGTCGGCGAGAATTTTGGTCTCGTGGCGACCGGCGTTGACCATCGGCTCGATGGTGAAGATCATGCCTTCGCGCAACGCCAGGCCATGCCCGGGCCTGCCGTAATGCACCACATTCGGCGGTTCGTGAAAAACCCGCCCGACGCCATGGCCGCAAAAATCGCGAACGACCGAGAACTTCTGCTTTTCGACGAACTGCTGGATGGTATGGCCGATATCGCCCAGGGTGGCTCCCGGCTTCACCACCTCGATCGCCCGCATCAGCGACTCATAGGTGACTTCGCACAGTTTGCGGGCTTTGACCCCGACCTTGCCGACGTAATACATGCGGCTGGAATCGCCGTGCCAGCCATCGAGGATCGGCGTGACGTCGATATTGACGATATCGCCCTCTTCCAGGACCTTTTCGCCGGGGATGCCGTGGCACACCACATGGTTGACCGAGGTGCAGATCGATTTCGGAAACCCCCGATAGTTCAAGGGGGCCGAGACGCCGCCATGCGAACGCGTGAAATCGTCGCACAGGCGGTCGAGTTCCGCCGTGGTCACGCCCGGCACCACATAGGGCGTTATGTAATCCAGGCAAAGGGCGGCCAGATGGCCGGCCCGCCGCATCGCTGCGAAATCGCTGGGGCCGTGCAGGGGGATGCGGTTGGCCTCGCGGCCGCTATCGTTCTGTTCCATCCAAACTTCTCACTTCTCACGCAGCGTCCGACAGACGAAGAGGCACCGGCAGGTCGAGCCGAATACTTTCCAATGTCAGGCGGCAACTATAGCAATAGATCTCGACGCCGGCTGCAACGGCCCGCCGCAATGCCTGCGCATAAACCGGGTCGATGTCTTCGGCCGGAGCGAAATACCGGCAATCTTCGCGTTGCACCAGAAACAGCATCACCGCCCGTTCGCCGGCCCGGCTCACCTCGATCAATTCGCCGAGATGCTTGGTGCCCCGCGCCGTGACGGCATCGGGAAAGCAAGCCGCCTCCCCGCGTTTCAGATGCACATTCTTCACTTCAACGTAACATTTGGGACGATCGGGCGACGTCAACAACAGGTCGATTCGCGAATTCGTCCCGTAAGGGACCTCGCGCTTCAATTCGGCATAGCCGGTCAGCGGTGCGATGCTTCCCTCGGCCACGGCTTCGGCGACGATGGCGTTGGGATGCATGGTGTTGATGCCGACCAACCCGGTCTCGACGCGGGTCAATTCCCAACTCCAGGACAGCTTGCGCGACGGTTTCGGACAATAGGACAGCCATATCTCCAAACCAGGATCGCACAGTCCCAGCATGGCCCCCGAATTGGCGACATGGGCGGTGATCCGTTCGCCGTCGGCCAAGGTCACGTCGCTCAAGAACCGTTTATAACGCCGCACCAAAGTGCCGCGCTGCAAGGGCGTCGCGAAATTCATCGCAAGAGGCTAGCGCAATTCAACCGCTGCGTCGACAACGCCGCGAATCTGCCCCACGGCCGGCCAAAGTGAACAGTATCAGGCATCGGAAAACGGCTTGCGGCTGCGCTCCAATGTTTCGGCCAGGGAGACCCGTCCGCTTCCCGGCGCCAGGGGCTTGGGCTGGGAGGCATGCGGACGCCAGGCGGTCAGCGTCAGAACCTGGAAGGTGGCCGGGACGCGCCCGTCCCGATCGGCATGGCGTTCCTGATAAAGCGCGAGGGCCCGCAGCAAGGTGCCCCGGCGCATCAGGGTCTTGCGCCGCGCGGCGACGGCGTTGGTTTCGCCCATACCCCGTAAATCGGCGAGCAGTTTGAGCGGATCGGGATAGGTGACGGTGATGGTGTCGACGTCGACCACCGGAAGGGCGAAGCCGGCCCTCTGCAGCAGCGCCCCGGCATCGCGGACGTCGGCGAAGGGGGAAACGCGCGGACTGGCGCCGCCTTCTTCCTGCAATTCGGCATCCTGCAGGCACCTGCGGAGCTCGATCAGCGTCTCGCCGCCCAGCATGGTGGCCAGGAACAGGGCATCCTCTTTCAGGATATGGCGGATCTGCAGCAGACATCCCGGCAGATCGTTCACCCAATGCAGCGACAGGTTGCTGAGCACCAGGTCGAAGCTTTGAGCGGCGAAGGGCAGGGCCTCCTCGTCGGCGACCAGGACCAGGCGGCCGGCGCCGGACGCCATCCGCGGCGACAGGTCGCATTGCACCAGCCGCCGGATACCGCCGCGCTCTCCCAGAAGGCGTCCGAGTTCGCCGCAATGACAGCCGAGATCGAGCGCCAGGGGAAAGCTTCGGGTGACGTCGGCCAAGCGGTCGGCCAGGCGTTCGCCGATTTCCCGCAGCAGGAAGTCGTGCGCCCCGAGCCCGGGGGCCGCGCGTTCCCGCTGGCGGCGAACCTGCTGGCGATCGAAGACATGAACATCGCTCATGGCTTGCCTATAGGACATGGCGGGGTCTCCTGGCAACCGGCAAAGCGGCTGTTTCCCGATATTGCCAAATCGGAACCATGTGGCATAAGCTGATGCGCATGTCGGGAGCCGGTCGATCATGGAATGTCCTCTCCGCGGCGCTGCGCCGGACGGTGGAATTCGCCATCGACGTGCTGATTCCGCCCCGATGCCTTTCCTGCGGCGGCCTGGCGGAAGGCCAGGGAACGCTGTGCCCGGCCTGTTGGGACGCCATCACTTTCCTCGGGCCGCCGGCCTGTCTGCGGTGCGGCCTGCCCTTCGACGTCGATGCCGGCGGCGCGGCGATCTGCGGCCGCTGCCTGCTCGATCCTCCCCGCTATCGAAGGGCTCGCGCGGTCTTCCGCTATGACGGGGCCAGCAAGGGTCTCGTGTTGGGATTCAAGCACGCCGACCGGATCGGCCGGGCGCCCTCTTTCGCCCGTTGGATGGCGCGCGCCGGCGCCGAACTGCTGGCCGAGGCCGATCTGATCGTTCCGGTCCCCCTGCACCGATGGCGTCTTTTCCACCGGCGCTACAATCAGTCCGCCCTGCTGGCCAACGGCCTGGCGGATCTGTCGGGGGTTCCGTGCTGTCCCGACGCGCTGATCCGCGTTCGCCACACGCCGAAACAAGGCTCGATGGGCCGCCGTCATCGGCGGGCCAATCTGCATGGGGCGATCCGCCTGAAACGGGCCGGCAAGGTCGAGGGCCGTCACGTGCTGCTGATCGACGACGTCTTGACGTCGGGGGCCACCGTCGAGGAATGCGTGCGGATTCTGCAAGGCGGCGGCGCGTCCGCGGTCGACGTTCTCACCCTGGCGCGGGTGATTCGCGCCGGAGACTGACGGGCGAGGGCCGGGGGGCCACAGGAACGGCTCTGGCCTTTGAACGGCACGAAGCTATATTGAAGGGAGTGAGAAATCGGAGCGAATGATGACCGCGGTCGAGATTTATACAACGACGATCTGCCCCTATTGCGTTCGGGCCAAGGCGCTTTTGAAAAAGAAGGGCGTCGCCTATCGGGAAATCAATGTCGAGATGGACGAATCGCTTCGCGACGCCATGGTGGCGCGCAGCGGCGGGCGGCGAACCGTGCCGCAGATCTTCGTGGGCGACAGGCATGTCGGCGGTTGCGACGAGCTTTATGCCCTCGATCGGCAGGGCGGGCTCGACCCATTGCTGGGACTGGCCGAAAAATGACGGCTTTCAAGATCGCCTGCATCCAGGTGAACGCCGGCAACGACATGGATGCCAACATTCAGGCGGCGGCGGCCCTGGCCTGCGACGCCCGCGCCGCCGGCGCGCAATTGGCCCTGATGCCGGAAAACGTCAGCATGATGGAATGGGGGCGGCAGAATATCGTCGCCAAGGCCATGCCGGAGGACGGGCACAAAGCCTTGGCCGCATTCCGCGAATTGGCGCGGGAAACCCGCCTGTGGCTGCATTGCGGCTCGCTGGCCGTTCTGCTGGACGGCAACCAGGTGGCCAACCGCACCTATTTTCTCGATCCCAGGGGCGATGTGGTGGCCCACTACGACAAGATCCACATGTTCGACGTGGATCTGGACAATGGCGAATCCTACCGCGAATCGGCGACCTTCAAACCCGGCGGCGACGCGGTGATGGTGGGAACTCCCTGGGGCAAGCTGGGGCTGTCCATCTGCTACGATCTGCGCTTCCCGCATCTTTATCGCAACATGGCCAAGGCCGGGGCGGATTTTCTGGCGGTGCCGGCGGCCTTCACCCGGACGACCGGGCGGGCGCATTGGCATGTGTTGCTGCGCGCGCGGGCCATCGAAACGGGATGCTTCGTTTTCGCCCCGGCGCAATGCGGCGAACATGCGGGGGGACGGCAGACCTTCGGCCATGCCTTGATCGTCTCTCCCTGGGGCGTCGTGCTGGCCGACGGCGGCGAGGAGCCGGGATTCATCATGGCGGACGTCGATGCGGCCGAAGTCGCCGCGGCGCGCCGCAAAATTCCCTCGTTGTCGCACGACCGCGCCTATGCCGGTCTTTCCTAGTGGCGCATGTCATCCAAAATGACATGCGCCACTCGAGTCTATGCGATGCCTTCGCCTCCGGCTTCGGCAGGCTCAAGCGCCGCTCGGGCTCTCGTGATCCGTTTCACTTAAAATGAAACGGATCACGAGGAAGGATCTTGCAGCAAAGCGTTGTGCGGCCCGCGGCTTTGCTGCAAAATTGCCATAATGATCCTTTTTCATCTCATTTGCGGCCATGAGCACGAGTTCGAATGCTGGTTCCGGAACGGCGCCGCATTCGATACGCAACTGGCTGCGGAAGAATTGGTTTGTCCCGTGTGCGACGACCGTTCGATCCGCAAGGCGCCGATGGCGCCGGGCGTGATCACCGGTGAAAGCAAAACCAGCCGCGACGCCGACGCTTTGCGCCGATCGTTGGTTTCCTTGCGGCGTGTGGTGGAAGAGAATTGCGACTATGTGGGCGACCGCTTCCCGGAGGAGGCCCGGCGAATCCATTACGGAGAAGCCGAAGAACGTCCCATTTATGGTCAAGCCTCGCTGGACGAGGCGCGGGCGTTGCATGACGAAGGGGTCGATGTGATGTTGATCCCGGGGCGAAGGCGACAGGATTCGTGAAGGAGCATCGGGAAATGGAGCGGCTTTCCAGGCGGACATTGATGACGGCGATGGCTGGTGCCGGTGTGGTGCTGGGCACGGCCGGCCGCGCTTTCGCCTTCAGCGAGGACATCCCGACCGTTCGAACCCTGGCCTTGCACGACAATGCTTGCGGAGCGACCGCCAGCCACAAGGAATTGGTGGCCGAAGTCGAGCGCGTTCTCGGCGATCAGTATACCGAGGCCGAGAAACGGCGGGTGATCGCCACGATGACCTGTCCGATCTGCGGCTGTCCGCTGAGCGGATTTTTCTAAAAGTCCGTCATAAAGTCGACCGTTCCGTTTCCAGTCCGTCGAAGCGATGCGACGGCGCGGCAATGCTCCGCTAAGGAAGAAGATAAAGAGTTCAGTGGCACCGGCGTCCCCGCCGGTGGATAAAGACTCCGCCGCGCAAGCGGCGGACACCGGCAGGGACGCGGTGCCACTTTTCCTTATTCATCCAGGACGGGGCGGAACGCGTTATGACGTCATTATTAGTGGCGCCGGCCCCCCTCACTGTTTCCGAATGTTCTCCAGGAAGCTGTCGACCTGATCGCGAAGCTGGATCGATTGTTCGGTGAGACAGGCCGCCGCCTGGAGCACCTGGCTTGCGGCGAAACCGGTTTCGCCGGCCGTATCGTTGACGCCGGTGATATTGCCGGTCACGTCACGGGTTCCGGCCGCCGCCAATTGGACGCTGCGGGCGATTTCCAGGGTCGTCGTGCCCTGCGCCTCGACCGCCGTCGCGATGCTGACGGCGATGTCGTCGATCTGGCCGATGGTATCGGCGATGCCACGGATCGCCGATACGGCGGATTGCGTCGCATTTTGCACACTGACGATTTGCGTCGAGATTTCCTCGGTCGCCCGGGCCGTTTGCGTGGCCAGATTCTTCACCTCGCCGGCGACCACGGCAAAACCCTTGCCGGCCTCGCCGGCGCGCGCCGCCTCGATGGTGGCGTTCAACGCCAGCAGATTGGTTTGTTCCGCGATATCGTTGATCAAGCGAATCACTTCGCCGATCTTCTGCGCGGCGTCGGCCAGTCCCTGAACCATCTGATTGGTCCGGCGGGCTTCCTCGACCGCCGAGGTGGCGATTTCGGCGGAACGGGAGACCTGTCCGGCGATGGCGCTGATCGAGGCCGAGAGTTCTTCGGCCGCCGCCGCCACGGACTGAACGTTCCCCGACGCCGTTTCCGCCGCTTCCGCGGCGGCGGAGGATTTCCGGGAGGTGGCGTCGGCCGCCTTCGACATCACCTCGGCCGTTTCCTTCATGTCGTTGGCCGCCGACGAGACGCCATCGACCACGGAGCGCACGCTCGCTTCGAAACCTTCGGCCAATTGCGCCATGGCGTCGCGGCGTTCGCTCTCGGTGCGCTGCTTGATCTCGGCCTGTTCCTTCTGCAGTTTCTCCATCAGCAAGGCATTGTCCTTGAACACCTGCACCGCCTCGGCCATTTCGCCGATCTCATCCTCTCTTCGACGGGCCGGCACCGAGGTGGCGAGTTGTCCCGAGGCGATCGCTCCCATGGCTCTGGTCATCGCATCGACCGGCCCGGTGATACTGCGGGCGAACAGCCAGCCGATGCCGACCACCACCAGCAGGGCCAGCGAGCTTCCCAGCAGCATGACCATCCCCATGCCATGGACCGGAGCCATCACTTCGGCCACGTCGGTTTCGCCGATGACCGCCCAGGTGGCGCCCTGGAAGACGACGGGAGCGAAGGCGGCGATGACCTTGCGCCCTTGACGTCCGACCACCGTCGCCACGCCGCTCCGGCCGGTCAAAGCCTGGGCGACCGCGTCATTGTCGATGGGACGGGACAGAACGGTCGCCTCGGCGGTCAGCCGCGACTGGCTGCGCATCAGATGGTCGCCGCCGACCAGATAGGTTTCGCCGGTCTCTCCCATGCCGACGGCCAGTTGCATGATGTCGTTGATCCGGCCGATGGGCATCTGGAAGATCAGCGCGCCCAGGAACTGATCGTCTTCGGAAATCACCGGCGCGCCGATGAAGCTGGCCGGCTGATTGCCCAGTTCGGCGGCCCGTTTGACGTCGGTGAAAAGGACCAGGCCCTTCTTGGGCGCTTCCTTGATGCGGGCGAACAGTTTGGCCAATTCGCCGTCTTTCCAGGGGCCGCTCTGCAGATTGGTGGCGTATTGGGCGGATTTGGCGACCGAATAGACCACGGTACCATCCGGATTGACCAGAAAGAGGTCGGGAAATCCCTTGGCCTGCATGAAATGCCGGAACCATCCATGATAACGGGCGTGGACATCGGAATAATCGGATCCGTCGTTGGCGGTATCGATGGCCAGACGCTTGGCCGGGTCGGGCGTCTCGGCATAAAGACGGCGCAATTTCGCGTCGGCGCCCTCCAGGGCCTTGAAGCCGTAATCGAATTCGATCAGGGAATCGCCCACCGTCTTGATTCCGGACAAGATGACGAGATCCTGGCGGACGCCGTCCAGATAGCGGTCGATCTCCACCTTGCGGGCTTCGACGGTGGCTTTCAATTTCCCTTCGGTTGCCGCGGACAGATCCGATGCGGCGACGACATAGGCCAGGGTTCCGATAACCACGGCAGTAATGGCGGCAAGCGACAGGAAGAGCAAAGGTAGCTTCTTGGAGAGACGTAAACCCATCTTGGACGTCCTGTAAATTTATGGTATTTTCCGCATAACAAAATATATATTCTGCATGGACAGAAGATATATTTGTGCACATTGTTTTTCATCATTGATGAAATTATATGCAGCGTCTTTTAATTAGCTGGGAGTATAAAACTTTTCGCAAATTCGTCACATTGATATAGATCAAAGGTGACGTCATTTGCGCTTCGCGCGGCCCGAATGCGGGCAAATGCGGGCCGGGAGGCGTTTGTCGGGCTTCCCCTGCGGCCGGTTTATTGCCATAGTGCGCGGCCGGCATGGCGACCCCCATGCCTTCGCACTGGACGATTTCACCATATATGGTATAGGCACGGGAATCCCGACAATAGGGCTTTGCGAGTATGGCTGGGCATTCACAATTCAAGAACATCATGCACCGCAAGGGTGCGCAGGACGCAAAGCGCGCCAAGGTCTTCACCAAATTGATTCGCGAGCTTACGGTTTCCGCCAAATACGGCCTGCCGGACCCGGCGATGAACCCCAGGCTGCGGGCGGCCGTGCAGGCGGCGCGCGAAGCCAATATGCCGAAGGACACCATCGAGCGGGCGATCAAGCGCGGCGCCGGCGGCGAGGGCGATTCGAACTATGAAGAAGTGCGCTACGAGGGTTATGGCCCCGGATCGGTCGCCATCATCGTCGAGGCCCTGACCGACAACCGCAACCGGACGGCGTCGGAAATCCGTTCGGCCTTTGCCAAGCATGGCGGCAATCTGGGCGAAACCAATTCGGTGAGCTTCATGTTCGACCGCATCGGCGCCATTCATTATCCGGCCGATCGGGCGACCGGCGACGCCATGTTCGAGGCGGCGCTGGAGGCGGGCGCCGACAATGTCGAATCGGGCGACGACGGGCACGATGTCGCCTGCGCCCCCGACGCCCTCAACGCGGTGCGCGAGGCGTTGGAAAGCGCGTTCGGTCCGCCGGCCAGCGCCAGGCTCGATTGGCGGGCCCAGCTCAGCGTTCCGGTGACCGACGAGCAAACCGCGCAGACCTTGATAAAGCTTCTGGAAGTGCTGGAAGACAATGACGACGTCCAGCGCGTCCAGGCCAATTTCGATATTTCACAGGACGTGATGGAGCGGCTCAGCGCCTGAGCTCGGCCGACCGCGTGACATGAGACTTCTGGGCCTCGATCCCGGATTGCGCACCACCGGCTGGGGCGTGATCGACGCGATGGACAATCGGCTGCGCTGGGTGGCCGACGGGACCGTGTGTTCGGATGCCAGTCTTTCCTTGGCCGAACGTCTGGCCCAGCTGCATCGGGGCATCCTGGCGGTGATCGCCGCGCAGCGACCGGATGCGACGGCCATCGAGGAGACTTTCGTCAATCAGAACCCGGCTTCGACCCTGAAGCTGGGCCAGGCCCGGGGCGTCATCCTGCTGGCCGCCAGCTTGTCCGGCCTGATGGTCGCCGAATATGCGCCGCGTCTGATCAAGCAGTCCCTGGTCGGCACCGGCCGCGCCGACAAGACGCAGGTCGGTCTGATGGTCCGCCAATTGCTGCCCGGCTGTCAGGCCAGTCAGGCCGATGCGACCGATGCCCTGGCGGTGGCCATCTGCCATGCCCATCATCATGGCACGGCCATGCGGATCGCCGCGGCATTGGAGCGAGTGTCATGATCGCCAAATTGAAGGGGCTGGTCGACGCGGTCGGCGAGGATTGGGCGGTGATCGACGTCGGCGGCGTCGGCTATCTGGTCTTCTGCTCGGCCAAGACCTTGGCCCGGCTGCCCCGCGCCGGCGAGGCGGCGCAACTGTTCATCGAAACCCACGTGCGCGAAGACCATATTCATCTTTTCGGCTTTTCCCTGCCGGCCGAGCGCGACTGGTTTCGCCTGCTGCTGACCGTCCAGGGGGTCGGCAACAAGGTCGCCCTGGCCATGCTTTCGGCATTGGGGCCGGAAGATCTGTCGCGGGCGATTTCGGCGGGCGACAAGGCGATGTTGAGCCGGGCCCAGGGGGTCGGCCCCAAACTGGCGGCCCGCTTGATCACCGAATTGAAGGACAAGGTCGCCCAGATCGCCCTGACGCCTTTTACGGCCGGTCAGGCTGCCGCCGCCGGCGCGCCGATCGAGGCGGGCCCGCTGGAGGATGCCATCTCCGCCCTGGTCAATCTCGGTTACCGCCGGATCGAGGCGCATGCGGCGGTGCTGAGGGCGGCCGAGGCTTTGGGCGAGGGCGCCGCCGCCAACGCCCTGATCCGCAACGGCCTCAAGGAATTGGGTAAGGAGATGGCGCGGTGAGCGACCCCCGGCTGGTCGCCCCCGAAGTGGCGCCCGGCGAACCGGAGGGCAGTCTGCGCCCCCTGTCGCTTGGCGATTTCATTGGCCAGAAGGAAGCCTGCGGCAATCTGCGCGTCTTCATCAAGGCGGCGCAGTCGCGGGGCGAGGCCCTGGATCACACCTTGTTTTTCGGCCCGCCCGGATTGGGAAAGACGACCCTGGCCCAGATCGTCGCCCGCGAACTGGGGGTCGGCTTTCGCGCGACATCGGGTCCGATCATCGCCAAGGCCGGCGATCTGGCGGCCCTGCTGACCAATCTCGAGCCGCGCGACGTTCTCTTTATCGATGAAATCCACCGCCTTAATCCTGCCATAGAGGAAGTCCTCTATCCGGCGATGGAGGATTTTCAGCTCGATTTGATCATCGGCGAGGGTCCGGCTGCGCGTTCGGTGCGCATTGATCTGGCGCCCTTCACCTTGATCGGCGCCACCACCCGGTCGGGGTTGCTCACCACGCCGCTGCGCGAGCGTTTCGGTATTCCGCTCAGAATGAATTTCTACACGCCGGAAGAATTGGAACTGATCGTCCGTCGCGCCGCCCGCGTCCTCAAATGTGCCATGACCGAGGATGGCGCCCGCGAAATCGCCCGGCGGGCCCGCGGCACGCCGCGCGTCGCCGGCCGGCTGCTGCGCCGGGTTCGCGACTTCGCCGTGGTCGCCGACACGCTGCCGGTCGATCGCGCCATCGCCGACGGCGGCCTCAATCGCCTGGGGGTCGATCAAATGGGCCTCGACGCCATGGACCGGCGCTATCTGTCCTGTATCGCCGAGCATTACGACGGGGGGCCGGTCGGGGTCGAAACCCTGGCGGCGGCCCTGTCCGAACAGCGCGACACCATCGAGGAAGTGATTGAACCTTATCTGCTGCAGCAAGGTTTTCTGCAAAGGACGCCGCGGGGCCGGGTACTGGCGGCGGCCGGTTACCGCCATCTCGGCCTGACACCGGTGCGGAGGACGGAGCAATTCGATCTGTTGGACGACGGCGAGACGGCGGGCGGGGGAGAGGGCTTCGATGACTGATCCCGTCCTTTCCGGCCGGATGGTGGGCCAGACCCACCTTTTTCCGGTGCGCGTCTATTATGCCGATACCGACGCCGGCAGCATCGTCTATCACGCCACCTACCTCGATTTCGCCGAACGGGCGCGCACCGAGATGATGCGTCTTTTCGGTCTTGACCATATCCAATTGCTGAAGGACCACGGGTTGCTTTTCGCGGTCCGCAGCTGCGAGATCGATTACCGCCGTCCGGCGCGTCTCGACGACCTGCTGGAGATCCGTTCCGCCGTCACCCATCTCGGCGGCGCCAGCCTGCATGTCGGCCAAAGCATTTGGCGCGGCGAAGAAGAATTGGTGCAATTGGTCATTCGTTTGGTATGCATGCATTTCGATGGTCGGGCGATGCGCATTCCCGTAGGGATTCGCCGCGACCTGCAAGACTTTCTTACCGAAAAGGCGGACTAGAGCCATGGACCCCGTGCAAACTGCAACCATTGCCGGCCAGGCGGCCAGCGACCTGTCGATGTGGAGCCTGTTCCTGCAGGCCGACATCATCGTCAAGGCCGTCATGGCCGCCCTGGTCATGACATCCTTCTGGTGCTGGGCAATCATTTTCGACAAATGGTTCCGGCTGCGGAGCCTGGTCCATCGGGCCGACCAGTTCGAGGAGAGCTTCTGGTCCGGCGGCTCGCTGGAAGAGCTTTACGACCGCATCGGGTCGCGGCCGCTCGACCCGATGTCGTCGATCTTCGTCGCCGCGATGCGCGAATGGCGCCGCTCGGCGGCCAAGAGCCTGGCCGACCGCGAGGTGGTCCGCCTCAGCCTGCCGCAACGCATCGACCGGGTGATGTCGGTGACCCTGGGGCGCGAAATGGAACAGTTGGAGGCCCGTCTGGGTTTCCTCGCCTCCGTCGGCTCGACGGCCCCCTTCATCGGCCTGTTCGGGACGGTCTGGGGCATCATGAACAGCTTCGCGCACATCGGCGCCACCAAGAACACCAGCCTGGCCGTCGTCGCCCCGGGCATCTCCGAGGCCCTGTTCGCCACGGCGCTCGGTCTGGTCGCGGCGATTCCGGCCGTGCTCGCCTACAACAAATTGTCGACCGACATCGATCGCTACGGCAAGCGTCTGGACGCGTTCGCCGGCGAATTCGGGGCTATCCTGTCGCGCCAGCTCGAAGAGAAGGCTTAACACCGTGGGCGCCTCCCTGGGCGGCGGCCGCCGCAGTTCCCGCCGTTCGTTTCGGCTGATGGCCGACATCAATGTGACGCCGATGGTCGACGTCATGCTGGTGCTGCTGATCATCTTCATGATCACCGCCCCCCTGCTGACCGCCGGCGTGCCGGTCGACCTGCCGAAGACCAACGCCGGCCAGGTCAAGGGCGACGACCAGCCGATCAGCGTCACGGTCGATGCCAAGGGACGCATTTTCCTGCAGGAAACCGAAGTGCAGCTCGACGAATTGTCGGCCCGTCTGCGGGCGGTTACGGCCGCCAAGCCGGACAATCGCATCTTCGTACGCGGCGACGCCGGCATTAATTACGGCCGGGTGATGGAGGTCATGGGGCAGTTGTCGGCCGCCGGCTTCCCCCACGTGGCGCTGGTCACCCAGCCGGCCGCCGAATCGCCACGCAAGGGAGCCCGTTGACCGGTCATGCCCGTCAGACATGGTGGTTCGTCAGGCGATGCGGGAGATCTGCGCTTAGGGCTGTTGTGCTCCGTGGTGTTTCATCTGGCGGCTTTGGTGATTGCCGTGTTCGGCTTGCCGCAGCTGCTGGCGCCGCCCCCGGAAATCAGCGACCCGATCATCGTCGAGATCGCGCAGTTGGGCGACAAGAGCAACCCTCCGCCGCGTCAGGTGGAGGCGCCGAAGCCGGCGGAGCAACCGGCCGAGCCGCCGAAACAGGAAGCGCCCCCGACCCCCGAGCCGCCCAAGGCCGAGCCTCCGAAGCCGGAACCGCCCAAGCCGGAACCGCCGAAGCCGCCCGAACCGAAGCCGGAGCCGCCGAAACCCGAGCCTCCGAAGCCGGTACCGCCGCCCAAGCCGCCCGAGCCCGAGCCCGATCCGATTCCCGTGCCGACGCCGAAGCCGAAGCCGCCGGAACCGGAACCGAAGCCGCAGCCGGATGCGCTGAAGGACGTCAAACCGCCGCCGAAGAAGCCGCCGCCGCCCTCCAACGACTTCGACAGCCTGCTGAAGACGGTCGACAAATTGCGCGACACCGCCAAGCCGGCTCCGGCGCCGCAGCCGCAGCAGGCGACGACGGGATCGAACAAGACGGTGAATTCCAATTCGAACATTCCGTCCGAACCGGTCAGCATGAGCGATAAGGATTTCGTCGCCGCGCAGTTCCGCAAATGCTGGAATTTCGATCCCGGCGCCCGCGATGCTGGAAATCTGATCGTTCGTGTGCATGTGTTGTTGAATTCCGACGGAAGCGTGGTGCGGGCTGACATCGTCGACGATCCGCGCTACTACTCGGACAGTTTCTTCCGATCCGCCGCGGACAGCGCTCGACGGGCCGTCTTTACCTGTTCACCCATCAAATTGCCGCCGGGCAAGTATGATGCTTTGAAGGACCTCGTATTGAATTTTGATCCCAGGGACGCTGTGCGATGAGATCTATCATATTGAAAACCCTTGGCTTTGCCTTGATGGCTGTGGCGTTCGCCGCTTTGCCGGCCGATGCTCAGGTGCAGATCGACATCAACAAGCCGAATGTTCAGCCGATGCCGATCGCCATCACCAACTTCGCCGGGGTGACCGGGCAGGAAACCCAGGTGGGACGGGATATGGCCGGGGTCATCTCGGCCGATCTGGAACGTTCGGGGCTGTTCAAGCCGATCAATCCGAAGGCCTTCATCCAGACCGTCGAATCGCTGCAGGTGCAGCCGCGCTTCCCCGATTGGAAGGCGATCAACGCCCAGGCCCTGGTGCAGGGCAAGGTCGAGCAGACCCAGGACGGCCATTTGCGCGTCGAATTCCGCCTGTGGGACGTTTTCGCCGAAAACCAGATGGTCGGCCAGGCCTACAACGCCGCGCCGCAGGGATGGCGGCGGATCGCCCATATGATCTCCGATGCCATTTATAAGAGAGTGACCGGCGAAGACGGCTATTTCGACACGCAGATCGTCTATGTCGCGGAAAGCGGACCGCAACAGAAGCGCGTCAAGCGTCTGGCCATCATGGACCAGGACAGCGAGAACCACCGCTTTCTGACGGACGGCCAGGAGTTGGTCCTGACTCCCCGCTTCTCACCCAACCAGCGCGAGATCACCTACCTCAGTTACTTTCAGAATAATCCCCGCGTCTACATCCTTCATTTGGACAGCGGCCGGCGTGAACTTCTCGGAGACTTTCCCGGGATGACGTTTGCCCCGCGGTTCTCGCCGGACGGCAACAAGGTGATCATGAGCCTGGCCCAGGACGGCAACACCAATATTTACGAAATGGATCTCAGGACCCGACACAATACGCGACTGACCAACGACGCCTCGATCGACACGGGGCCATCCTATGCGCCGGACGGTTCCAAGGTGACCTTCGAATCGGACCGCAGCGGTTCGCAGCAAATCTATGTGATGAATTCGGATGGTTCGGGGCAAAGTCGCATCAGTTTTGGCGATGGACGTTATGCAACACCCGTTTGGTCGCCGCGCGGCGACCTCATTGCCTTTACAAAGTATAAGGGGCAAGAATTTTTCATAGGTGTTATGCGTCCGGATGGTTCGGGCGAGCGATTGTTGACCCAGGGCTTCCTGGTCGAGGCGCCGACTTGGGCGCCGAACGGTCGCGTTTTGGCTTTTTGGCGGCAGACTCCCTCGGATTCCTCGGGCCGTGGTGGTACCGTCAAGCTTTACAGCATCGACTTGACGGGGAACAACGAAAGACAGATTGTTACACCACTTGATGGCTCCGATCCTGCGTGGTCCCCCTTGATTCCCTAATGCATCGTAAGTATATTGCGACCCCGAAAGGGAATTCAAACGGCTGCAACGGGTTCGCGAATCCTTGTATTTTGGAAGGCGTCACCTAGCAGCAGGTGAGGTTTTCCGGCCAAGTTCCATTCCATTCGATCCGTCCTATTAAAGGGGGAGAGTAGTAAATGAAGATCCGTTTCTTGTGCATGGTTGCCGCCGTTGCTCTGTTGGGTGCTTGCAGCTCCGACGATACGGCTACCAAAAGTAGTGCTACCACTGCGACTCCGGCTCCTGCCGCTGCTCCGGCTCGGCCGGGCGTGGTGCCGGGCAGCCAGGCCGATTTCGTCGCCAATGTCGGTGATCGCGTGTTCTTCGACTTCGACAAATATAGCCTGACCGCGGAAGGCAAGGGTCAGTTGGCCAAGTGGGTCGACTTCCTGAAGAAGTTCCCGAGCGATCAACTGGTCGTCGAAGGTCATGCCGATGAGCGCGGTACCCGCGAATACAACTTGGCGCTCGGCGAGCGTCGCGCCAATTCGGTGAAGGACTTCCTGGTGTCCCAGGGCATCCAGGCGTCCCGCCTGAAGACCATCTCCTACGGCAAAGAGCGTCCGGCCGTTCTCGGTTCGAACGAGACCGCCTGGGCCCAGAACCGTCGTGGCGTCGGTGTGGTGCAGTAATCGGACTTTTGTCCGAACGCATCTTGCGTGAGATTGAGGCGTCTGCCGACTGCGGCAGGCGCCTTAATTTTGTCCGCGGTCCGCAGAGCAGTTGTTTCCAGACGGTCCTTTACGAGATATCGTTCCATGCGGGTCAATAGGGTCGGCCCTCGCGTCGTTCCTGACCGAATTGATCGGGCGGTTTCCGTCCTGGCACATGATGAGGTTGAGCGTGCAAGTCGTTATGCGTGCGGTGTTCGTGCTGGCTCTGGCCGCAGGGCTGTTTTCCCAACATTCCGCGGAGGCGCAGTCCGACACGCGCAGTCTGGTCGATCGCCTCGACCGCCTCGAACGCGATCTCAATACCCTGCAAAGCCAGGTCTATCGGGGGCAGGGCAATGGCCCGACGGTCATCACCTCGCCCGCGCTGGGCGGGGGCGGCAATAACGGCGGCGCCCCCGCCGTCCGGCCCTCCGGTCCGTTGAGCGGGGACGCCTATAGTCTTCTCGACGACCGCCTCAATACTTTGGAAAGTCAGTTGCGCGATCTGACCGGGCAGATGGAGAAAACCACTTTCTCGGTCGGCCAGTTGTCGGCCAAGATCGATCGCATGCAGGCCGACGACGATTTCCGTCTGAAGGAATTGGAAGGCAAGTCGGGGGGCGGTTCTCCCGCAGCCGCCTCGGCCGGCGCGGCGTCTTCGGCCGCGGCCAAACCCGGCGCGGATGTGGCTGGGACCCAAGGGCCCGGCGCGCCGCCCGGCGTCCTTTCGCACCCCTCGGGCGCTTCGGCGCCAAGCAGTCTCACGCCGCCGCCGCCTCCCGGCGCCGCCGCTCCGGCCGCTTTGGTCGGCAGGACGCCGCAGGAGCAATTCGATTATGCCTTCGGTTTGCTGAAGAATTCCGACAATGCCGGGGCCGCCAAGGCCTTCCAGGCCTTCGTCGCCCAGCATCCGCAGGATCCGCTGGCCGGCAACGCCATGTACTGGCTGGCGCAGATTTCCTATGCCCAGGGACAATATGACCAGGCGGCCGTGACCTTCCTCGACGCCTATCGCAAATATCCGAAGTCGGCGAAGGCCGGCGAAAGCCTGTTGAAGGTCGGCTTGTCGATGAGCAATCTCGGCAAGAAAAAGGAAGCCTGCGCCGCCTTGTCCCGCTTCTCCAGCGAATTCCCCGATGCCGCCGACAATCTCAGGCGCCTGGCGGCTTCCGAGAAGCAAAAGCAGGGGTGTTGAACGGCCGGCCGGGAAACCCGCCATTCCGTGGCGCCGGCCGTGTGTTCCTGAATCATAAGTCGGTAGCGAGACCATAAGCCCTCCCCCTTGATGGGGGAGGGTTTGGGTGGGGGTGATGCCGGGGACAAAATCGAAAAGAGGTCCAGAATGCGGGGTCGCCGAGAAGCGCCTTTGGCAGAGGCTTCATCATGTTTACGCCACCCGCCGAGCACCTGCGGCGACATCACCCCCACCCAAACCCTCCCCCATCAAGGGGGAGGGTTAAAGCGCGAAGCGGACGATCTTCTTGTTCCTGCGCCGATGGGTACGAAGGCGGGCGTCAGTGATCGGACCGCTTCCAGCCCTCTCGAGGCCGCGGAGTTCGCCGCTCTGATGGAACCCCTGGGACCGTTCGAAACCGGCGTCGCCGTTGCCGTCGGGGTTTCCGGGGGCGCCGACAGCATGGCGCTTTGCCTGCTGGCCAGCCGGTGGGCGAGGGCGCGCGGCGGCCACGCCGTCGCCCTCTCGGTCGATCACGGCTTGCGGACCGAGGCGGCGGCGGAGGCCCGGCAGGTCGGGACATGGCTGGCGTCCCGCGGCATTGCCCATCATATTCTTTGCTGGCATGGCGAAAAGCCGTCGTCCGGCTTGCAGGCGGCGGCCCGCGAGGCGCGTTACGCCCTGATGCGCCATTGGTGCGCCGCCAACGGTTTCCTGCATCTGCTGCTGGGGCATCACCAGGACGACCAGGCGGAGACCTTTCTTCTGCGTCTGGCCCGCGGCAGCGGGGTCGACGGCCTGGCGGCGATGGCGCCTTCGACCGCTCTCGCCGAACTCTGCCTGTTGCGCCCCCTGCTGGGAATTCCGCATGCCCGCCTGGTCGCGACATTGCAGGCCGCCGGGCAGTCCTGGATCGAGGATCCGTCCAACACCAACGACGCCTATCATCGGGTTCGCCTGCGCCGCATGATGCCCACTCTGGCAAAAGACGGAATGGATGGGAGACGCCTGGCGGCGACCGCCCGGCGCCTGGCGCGGACCCGGCAGGCCCTGGAACGGGTGACCGGCGAATTGATGGTTCGGGCGATCACCCTCGATTGGCGCGGTTTCGCCTGGCTGAGGATGGCCGAACTCGAAAAAGCGCCCGAGGATATTTTGCTGCGTCTGCTGGCGCGGCTGTGCCGGACGGTGGGCGGAACGGTCTATCCGCCCCGCCTTGAACGGCTTGAACGGCTGGCCGCCGAAATACGAGCCGGTCTCGCCGGACGGCGGACGTTCGCCGGCTGTCTGCTGGTGCCGAAAAAGGCCGGGCTGCTGGTCTGCCGGGAACCGGCCCGGCTTGGTCCGAGCCTGCCGGTGCAGGCGGGCGCCGGCGTCGTGTGGGACGGCCGTTTTACGCTCCGCCTGTCGGGGGCGGGCCACGGCCGGATCGATGCTTTGGGCCGTCCCGGCTGGCTTTCCATTCGGGACGGGCTTGAAAAAACGCAGATTCCACCAGAAGTTTTGCTCGGTTTGCCCACACTTGTCGATCGTCATGGCATTTCTGCTGTTCCACACCTAGGATACAAAAGACAGGCCGAATCCGATCTGATGATCGAACAGGTGCTTTTCACGCCGGCAAACCCGCTCACCCTGGTATGAATTGCCTTGTTTAGGTCTCGGATTGCATTATCTGTAGATCATGCGGGTCGGCCGGTCGGCTGAAGCGCGGGACCGCCCATCGAGGGATCGTTGTATGAATTTTAGTAAGAATCTGGTGTTGTGGGTCATCATCGCCGTTTTGCTGGCGGCCCTGTTCAACCTCTTCCAGAACTCGACGACGCCGCATGGCAACACCAGTTACGCCTATTCCGACTTTCTGACCGAAGTCGAGGGCGGACGTGTCGCCGATGTGACGATCCAGGGCGAGTCGATCAATGGCCACTTCACGGATGGCCGCACCTTCAGCACCTATGCGCCGCCGGACGCCAATTTCGTGCCGAAGCTTCGGCAGGCCAATGTGCGCATTTCGGCGATGCCGAAGAGCGAGGAATCGCAGACGTTCTGGAATTACATCCTGTCGTGGTTCCCCATGCTGCTGGTGGTCGGCGTGTGGATCTTCTTCATGCGGCAGATGCAGTCGACCGGCGGCAAGGCGATGGGCTTCGGCAAAAGCCGGGCGCGTCTGCTGACCGAAAAAACCGGCCGGGTAACCTTCGAGGATGTCGCCGGCATCGACGAGGCCAAGCAGGAGCTTGAGGAAATCGTTGAATTCCTCAAGGATCCGCAGAAATTTCAGCGGCTGGGCGGCAAGATTCCCAAGGGCGTTCTGCTGGTCGGCCCTCCCGGTACCGGCAAGACCTTGCTGGCGCGGGCCATCGCCGGCGAAGCCAATGTGCCTTTCTTCACCATTTCGGGTTCGGATTTCGTCGAAATGTTCGTCGGTGTCGGCGCATCCCGTGTCCGCGACATGTTCGAGCAGGGCAAGAAGAATGCGCCTTGCATCATCTTCATCGATGAAATCGACGCGGTCGGCCGCCATCGCGGGGCCGGCCTGGGCGGCGGCAACGACGAGCGCGAGCAGACCCTCAACCAGCTGCTGGTCGAGATGGACGGTTTCGAATCCAACGAAGGCGTCATCCTGATCGCCGCGACCAACCGGCCCGACGTGCTCGATCCGGCCTTGCTGCGTCCCGGCCGTTTCGACCGCCAGGTGGTGGTGCCCAATCCCGACGTGCTGGGCCGCGAGAAGATTCTCAAGGTGCATATGCGCAAGGTGCCGCTGGCCCCCGACGTCGAGCCGCGCATCATCGCCCGCGGCACGCCCGGTTTTTCCGGCGCCGATCTGGCCAATCTGGTCAACGAGGCGGCCCTGCTGGCGGCCCGCGCCGGCAAGCGCGTGGTGACCATGACCGAGTTCGAGGCCGCCAAGGACAAGGTGATGATGGGAGCCGAACGGCGTTCGATGGTGATGACCGAAGAGGAAAAGCGCCTGACCGCCTATCACGAAGCCGGCCATGCCATCGTCGCCCTGCATGAGGTCGAGTCCGATCCGATTCACAAGGCCACCATCATTCCGCGCGGCCGGGCCCTCGGCATGGTGATGCGCCTGCCGGAAGGCGACCGTATCTCGGTTTCGCGGGCCAAATTGAAGGCCGATCTCGCCGTCGCCATGGGCGGTCGTCTGGCCGAGGAGCTGATCTTCGGCATCGACAAGATCACCACCGGCGCCTCGTCGGACATCAAGATGGCCACCGACATGGCGCGCCGCATGGTGACCGAATGGGGCATGAGCGAAAAGCTCGGGCCGCTGACCTATGGCGAGAACGATCAGGAAGTGTTCCTCGGCCATTCCGTGGCCACCCATAAGAATCTTTCCGAAGCAACCGCCAAGATCATCGACGAGGAAATTCGCGGCATCGTCGATACGGCCTATGCGCGGGCCCGCAAGACTTTGACCGACGGTCTCGAAGACTTGCATACGCTGGCCCGTGGTCTTTTGGAATATGAGACCCTTTCGGGCGACGAGATTCGCCAGTTGCTGCGCGGCGAAGCCGTGATCCGCGACTCTGGTTCGGGCTCGGACGAACCCGGCGCCAAGGCGAAGGAGCCGCCGCGTCGCTCTTCGGTTCCGACCAGCGGCGTGGGTGGTCAGCCGGGCTTCGGCCCGGGGGTGGAGCCCCAGCCGGGTTCCTAGGCCCTTGGACGCATCTTTGACATTGGAGACAAGTCCCGCTTTGCCGCGGGGCTTGTCTTTTGTGGCGGCCCAAAAAGGGCTCGACCGCCGCCTTTATGTCGGACCGGTGGGAATCGTCGCCGGAAAAACCGCCATGGCCGCCATCGCCTCCGGCCAGGCCAGGAGTTTGGCCGGCGGTCCGCTGGCCTTTTCCTCCTGCAGCGTCCTGTGGCGTGACGCCGGCCAATTGATCGAGGCGACGGCCCCTTTCGCGGATGTCCTGGACTGGTCCGAGGAGGAGGGGCCTCAGGTTTCCGGCCATGTCGGCGCCCTGTTGGCCAATCTCGGCAAGGCGCGTCCGACTTTTGCCGGTCTTGCGCTGGATCGTCCGCGCGTCATGGGAATCGTCAATGTCACCCCGGACAGCTTTTCCGACGGCGGCCGTTTTTTCAATGCCGAAGCGGCGATCGCCCACGGCCTGCTGCTGCACGATGCGGGGGCCGATATCCTCGATATCGGCGGTGAATCGACCCGGCCCGGGGCGGAAACCATCGATCCCGACGAAGAAATGCGCCGCGTCCTGCCGGTGGTCCGCGCATTGGCGGAAAGAGGGGCGATCGTTTCCGTCGACACCCGCCACGCCGCCGTCATGGGAGCGGCGGTGGAAAGCGGCGCGGCCATCATCAACGACATTACGGCGCTCGAGGGCGATCCCCGATCGCTTTCGGTGGCGGCGAAAAGCGGCGCCGCGGTCGTCTTGATGCATATGCAGGGCGAGCCGCAGGTCATGCAGCACGATCCGCATTACGCCTATGCTCCCCTCGACGTTTACGACTATCTGGCCCGGCGCTTGGCCGCCTGTCGGGCCGCCGGCATGGCGGTCGAGCGTTTGTGCGTCGACCCGGGCATTGGTTTCGGCAAGACGGTCGAGCACAATTTGCAGATCCTGGCGCGGCTCGGCTTCTACCACGCGCTGGGGGTGCCCTTGCTGCTGGGAGTCAGCCGGAAGAGCTTTATCGGCAAATTGTCGCGGAACGAGCCGGCCGGCAACCGTCTTGCCGGATCATTGACCGCCGCATTGCTTGGGCTGGGCCAGGGGGCGCAGATTCTGCGGGTCCATGACGTCGCCGAGACGGTTCAGGCGGTGGCGGTGTGGCAGGGCATCAAAAGGGCGGGCGAGAGCCTGTCGTCCCTGGAATCCTAAGGGGACCGGCTTTCTCTTGCGGCCCCCTTCGGATGGCTTCGGGGACGGCGGTTCAGGCGGGCTGCAGGACGTGGATGGCCCGGCTGGCGACCAAGTCCTGGGTTGTCGCGGCATAGGCCGTCATGTGCGGCGCCTTGGCGTGGGCCGCCAGTGCTTCCCGGCTCGCCCATTTCTCGATGACCACGAATGAATCGGGGCCGAATGTCGCGCTGCCGAGACCGTCGGCGTCCACGGCGGGCCCATATTCGATGCAACCCGCTTCGGCGCGGACCGTGGGCATGTTGCCATGGAATTTCTCAAGGAGTTCGGCCCGTTTGCCGGGCTTTGCGGTGATGATCGCCAGTACGTGAATCACTTCTTTGTCTCTCTATCCTGTGGAAAACGGCCGCGACGAGATCAGCCTTGCGACGTTTCAACAGTAAGTCTGGCCCGTGGCAAAGGAAAGATCGATTCAAGGGGAGAGGCTTGCCCCTCGTCTTTCGGAACGACGGGCCGCGCCCTTCCCCGTTGGAACAGGGAAGGGCGGTGGTGTTTCGATCGAGTCCGGTTACGGGATTTCGTCCAGCGAAAGCCGATGCACGTCGCCCAGGATGAAGATGTATGACAAGGCGCCCAGGATGGCCAGCGCCGCGACATAAGCCAGCGCGTAAACGAAGGAACCGGTGGCCGCGATGATGACGCCGATGACCAGGGGGGTGAAAATTCCCGCCAGATTGGCGCAGAAATTGAACAGTCCGCCGGTCAGGCCCATCAGTTCCTTCGGCGCCATGTCGGAGATGAGCGCCCAGCCCAGTCCGACCATGCCCTGCCCGAAGAAAGCCAGCGACATGAAGGCGATGACCTGCATGTCGTCGTCGACGAAATTGGCGCCGACGATCGTCGCCGCCAGCAGCAGGCCGCAAAGAATCGGCGTCTTTCGCGCGATATTCAGGGATCCCGTCTTTTTCAGGAGGAGGTCCGAGACCCAGCCGCCGACCATCACGCCGACCGCCGCGGCAAGAAACGGCATGATGGAGAAGAACCCCATCTTGACCCATCCCATGTGGCGTTCGGTCGCCAGATAGGTGGGGAACCAGGTGAGAAAGAAGACCAGGGTCGAATTGCCGGCGAATTGCCCGATGGACGCCCCCCAGATCTGGCGGAAAGAGAGAAGCTTTCCGACGTTCGACCATGCGAAGGGGACCTTGAGGGCGGTCTGCGGGGTGAGGCCGCCGCCTTCGGCGATATAGTCCAATTCAGCCTGACTGACCGCTTCGGAATCCTGCGGTTCGCAGTAGAAGAACCACCATACGACGCCGAAGACGATGCCCACCGTGCCGACGACGATGAACAGGGCATGCCAGCTGAAGGTCGCCATTAGCCAAAACAGCAGGGGGCCGAAAACGGCCAGGCCCAGATATTCGCCGACCGTATAGACCCCCGTCGCCGTCGCCCGTTCCTGCTTCGGAAACCATGTGGCGACCACGCGGCTGTTGGTCGGGAAGCAGGGCGCTTCGGACATGCCGAGACCGAAACGATAGAAGAGCAGCGAGTAGAAGCCGGTGGCGAAGCCCTGCATCAGGGTAAAAAGCGACCAGAGGCTCAATGACAGGAAATAGGTCACCTTGGAGCCGAAACGGTCGAGGAAGACGCCGCCCGGAAGCTGCATGGCCGCATATGTCCATCCGAAGGCCGAAAAGACCAGGCCCATCACGGCGGCGTTGATGCCCAATTCCTTGGTCAGGGTGGGCGCGGCGATGCCCAGCACGGTGCGATCGAGGTAATTGATCATCGTGCCGACGGCAAGCAGGGCGAGGATACCAAAGCGGACATATGTCCGCTTGGCGGTGGCCGCGGCGGAAATCGGAGGCGTGGCTGCCGGTGATGTCGGTTGCATCGAGGTTTCCTTCCTTAATCGCTTTGCGAGGACGTTTTTTGTTTTGGCGGCTCTCGATTCATCGAGGCCGAGAACCCGGATCTTCCGCGTTGGGCGTTATCGCTCATGGAGCGGAAATTCTTTCGACCGTCATGGTGGATCGGACTGCCGGCTGCCTTCCCCCGGCGTGGTCGAGCCGGCAACTCCGTTTCAGGAGCCGAGCAGCACAATCGTCCTTTTCAAGGAGATGATCTTTCGCTCTCCTCGCCTCGTCGGGGGAGGATGCGGCAGGAGTTCGCCCACGGATGGCCGGTGGGCTGGATTCCTTATCTCGGCTCGCACCCTCCGATGCAACTTTTTTCGTTTCTTGAATCGAGATTGGACCATATGGTCAATTTATGTCAATGCGATATTGACCCGACTTAGACATGAAGGGAGTACTATTCGGCGGCTTCCATAGCCATGTATGCTTTTAATATGGGCAAAAAGCGGGAAAATCGGCTTATTTGTTCGTCTTTCGCGCCACGCGGAGATGGCGCGGGACCACCTGGGAACTCATGAATTTAAGCAATAATGAAATTATATTCCAAAAGTGAACACGTAGTACATGGCGCGCATGATTTTTTGAGCGATCCCGCCATATGGTCTGGATTTCGAAAATATTTTAGATATTTCCGTATGTTATATCGCTCCTCGGGTGGCGGGGCGAAAAACCGGGCGAGTCGCGTCCCCCTCTTTCCCCTGGCGGGAAGCGGAACCGGGGCCTTGTGGCTCACGCCGCAGAGGACCATTATTTGGGCCTGATTTTTCATATGTCGAGTTGGAGTACGAATACGTGACCACTGGAAATCTTGACCGTGGGCTGGCCATTCTTGAACTCCTTGCGGCGAACGCTTCGGGCTTGCCGATGCATGAAATCGCCGAAAAACTGAATATTCCCCGCAGCGCCACGCACAGATTGCTGGTCGAACTCATCCGGCACGGATATGTGCGTCAGCAGAAGGAATACGGCGAATATACCCTGACGCTGAAGCTGTGTTCCCTGGGGCTTTCGCAGCTTTCCGGCATGGGAGTGGTGGATATCTCCCAGCCCATTCTCGACGATCTCGCCAAGATTTCCGGCGAGGTGGCCAGATTGAGCGTGATCGACGGCGATCAGCTGGTCTGGGTGGCGAAGGCGCAAGGGTCGTCCTCGGGCTTGCGCTTCGATCCCGATATGGGGGGCGTCGTCGAGCTGCTTTCCACCGCGTCGGGTCACGCCTGGCTGTCCTGCCTCAGCGAAGAGCAGGCGTTGGAACTGGTCAGCAAGCAGGGCGGATTCGTGCCGCGCGGCGACTCCGGGCCGAATGTCCCCCGGACGGTGCAGGATCTGCTCAAACAGCTGCATGAAGCGCGCGTTCGCGGGTTCAGCATCGTGAGCGAAGCCGTCCATCTGGGCATCGCCGCCGTGGCGGCGCCGGTCAGGCATCCGCTATCCGGGCAGGTCATCGGAGTGATTTCCGTCGCCGGCCCGCATCTTCGCCTGACCGATGATCGTCTGGAGCTTTTGGGGCCGGCCGTCGTCGCGGCGACCAGCGATCTCGCCGCGGCATGCGCCGGTTCGCCGTTTCTCAAAAGGGCCATCGCCGCCGCCAATCGCCATCCGGACGGTGGCGCGGCCCCGGTCAAAATGGGGCGCCGGGTGAAGGCGTGACCGTCGGGTGGGTGTTTCCTGCGATTTTGGTGTGCGGCATCTAACGTGATGGAGTGAGGCAATGCTCGGCGTCGAAAACAAAGGTTATGATTACCTTGATGAGCCTTGCAATATTTCCGGGATCGAATTTGTCGAGTTCACGGCATCCAGCGCCGCGGATTTCGCGAATTTGCAGAAGGATTTCGAGGCGCTCGGCTTTACGCATATCGCGCAGCACCGATCGAAGGACGTTCTGCTGTTCCGGCAAGGCAAGATCAATCTCATCGTCAACCGCGAGCCGTCGTCATTCGCCCATTCTTTCGGCACCGTGCATGGAACGTCCGTCTGCGCCCTGGCCTTTCGCGTCGCCGACGCGGCAAGGCTCCATGATGACGCCGTGCGCCAGGGGGCCCAGGACTACCGTGGCGCGATCGGGCCGGGCGAATTGTCGATCCCGGCCATTCGGACGATATCGGGCCGGCTGATTTATCTCATCGACGACCTGGATGCCGCAAAGCCCGTCTATGACGTCGATTTCCTGCCGACCTCGTCGCCGGCCTGGGCCGACGACTTGCGGGCGATCGATCATATCTCCCAATCCGTTCGCCAGGGCGAAACCAAGAAGTGGGTCCGCTTTTACAGCAGATGCTTCGGATTCCGCGTCATAGAACACAATAGCATCGTCGATCCCAAGGGGTATGTTCTGAGCACCGTCGTGGCGGATCCTCAGCGAAAAATTCAATTTTGCATGAACGAGCCGGTCGACGATGGGACGGATTGCGAAAAATTCCTCCGCGAAAATTTCGGGGAAGGGGTGCAGCATCTGGCATTCTCGACGGACGATATTTTTTCTTATCTGGATAAAGCGGCTCAGCGTGGGCTCAATATTCTTCCGATCCAATTCAGTTACTACGATAGCTTGATCAATGAAGGCTATAGCGCCGATCTCGTCGCAAAACTTTCCCGTTACAAGGTGATGATCGATACCGAAGGCGGCGGACAATTCCTGCATGCCTATGTCCAGCCGAAGAACGGTCGGGTGTTTTTCGAAGTCGTCGAACGCAAGCATCACCGCGGTTTCGGCCGTCACGACGTGACGGCGCGCCTGATGGCGCAAAAGGGCGTGGTGACCCTGCCGACGGCGTCTCCCGCGCCGCCCATCCTGCCCGATGTCTCGGAGGCCTCGGCCGACGGCAGCACCACGTTGCTGGGTGTGGTGGGCGACCCGACGTCGCATCTGCGGATGCCGGAAATCGTCGGCCACTGGCTTGCCTTGAACGGATTGAATACGGCCTGCATTCCCTTCCACATCGCGCCGGAGTCCCTGCAGTCTTTCGTTGCAGGCGCCCGGACGGTCGAGAACCTGGTTGGTTTCGTTGTCGCCCTGCCTCACAAGGTCAGCATCGTGCCGTTCCTGGATGAGATCAGCGAGAGAGCACGGCGGATCGGCGCCGTGAATGTGGTGAAACGGGATCCCGACGGCCGATTGACCGGCGACATCGTCGACGGTCCCGGTTTCGTCAATGGGTTGCGCAGTCTGGGCGGACGCGTCGAGGATTCCTGCGTTTGGGTGGTCGGCGCCGGCAGCGCGGGCCGGGCCATCGCCTACGCCTTGGCCGAGGCGGGGGTGAAGAGCCTTTATATCGACGATCTGTCGTCCGACCGCGCCGGAAAACTGGTCGCGGATCTTTCCACGGCGTTTGGCGGTCTGCAGGTGCGGAGTGGGCGACCGCAGGATCTGCGTGTCGTCGATATCGCGGTCAACGCCACCCCCAGCGGCACGGAACCGGATGACGCTCTGCCTTTCGATCCCACAGAATTGCGCAAGGACGCCTGGGTCGCCGACACCCTTCTCCTGCCCGAAGTGACGCGTTTGCTGTCCGAGGCGGAACGCCATGGTTGCCGCTTGTTTCCCGGCCGCAAGATGGTGGAATGCCAGGTGGGCGACTACGCGCGGTATTTCGGCTGGAAGGACTGAAACGCTTCCATCCGCTTTCGCCTTGGAGTAATCAATTCACCTTTCCAGGCCGTCGTTGGCGGATGGCCGGAGCAGCGATCTAGGATCCAGCATGACGCGCAAACTGTTCGGCACCGATGGCGTGCGGGGAACCGCCAATGTCGAGCCGATGACCGCCGAAACGGCCATGCGGCTGGGGGTGGCGGCCGGACATTATTTCACCCGCGGCGCGCATCGGCACACCGTGGTCATCGGCAAGGATACCCGGCTGTCCGGCTATATGCTGGAGCCGGCGTTGACCGCGGGCTTCACCTCGGTGGGCATGGACGTGGTCCTGTTGGGGCCGCTGCCGACCCCGGCCGTGGCCATGCTGACCCGCTCGATGCGGGCGGATCTCGGCGTGATGATCTCGGCCTCCCACAATCCCTTCGAGGACAACGGCATCAAATTGTTCGGGCCGGACGGCTTCAAGCTGTCCGACGATGCCGAAAGCCGGATCGAGGCGCATATGGAGAACGGCCTCGCCTCGCATCGCGTCGCCCCTTCGGCGCTCGGCCGGGCCCGGCGCCTCGACGATGCCTTGGGACGCTATATCGAACATACCAAGAATACCTTTCCCCGCGGTCTGCGCCTCGACGGCCTGAAGATCGTCGTCGATTGCGCCAACGGCGCCGCCTACAAGGTGGCCCCGACCATTCTTTGGGAACTGGGGGCCGAGGTAGTGCCGGTCGGCGTCACGCCCGACGGTTTCAACATCAACAAGGATTGCGGATCGCTGTCCACCGACGTGATGCGGAGCCAGGTGGTGGCCCATGGCGCCCACCTCGGCCTGGCATTGGATGGCGACGCCGACCGGCTGGCGCTGTGCGACGAACAGGGCAATCTGATCGACGGCGATCAGGTGATGGCGCTGATCGGGCGGAGTTGGCGCGACAGCGGTCTGCTGAAAGGGGCCGGGGTGGTCGCCACCGTGATGTCCAATTTGGGGCTGGAGCGGTTCCTGAGCGACTGCGGACTGGCCCTGCACCGAACCAATGTCGGCGACCGTTATGTCCTGGAGCGGATGCGCAGCGACGGCTTCAACCTGGGCGGCGAGCAGTCGGGGCACATCATCCTGTCCGACTATTCGACCACCGGCGACGGACTGGTGGCGGCCCTGCAGGTGCTGGCCGCCCTGATCGCGGCGGGAAAACCGGCCAGCGAGGTGCTGCGCCTGTTCACTCCCCTGCCGCAGCTGTTGAAGAACATCCGGGTGCCCGGCGCCTTGAACGGCGCGGTGCTGAGCGATCCCCGGGTGCTGTCGGCCATTGCCGAAGGCGAACGCAGATTGCTCGATGTCGGACGCCTGCTGATTCGCAAGTCGGGCACCGAGCCGCTGATTCGCGTGATGGCGGAAGGCGAGGACGAAGTTCTGATCGCCCAGGTGGTCGACGATATCATCGGCTCGATTCGTCTGGCGGCCGGCCAATGAACGACGTTCCGACCGGGATGCGGGGGCGCGTCCTGATCGTCGCCGGATCGGATTCCGGCGGCGGCGCGGGGATTCAGGCCGATATCAAGACGGTGACGGCGTTGGGCGGCTTTGCGGCGACGGCGGTGACCGCCCTGACCGCACAGAATACCCAAGGGGTGTTCGGCGTGCTGGACGTGCCGCCCGATTTCATCCGGAGCCAGATCGACCTGGTCCTGGACGATATCGGCGCCGACGTCGTCAAGACCGGCATGCTGAACAAGTCCGAGGCGATCGAAGTGATCGCGCAGGCCCTGGAGCGCCGCTCGCCCGCCCTGCCGCTGGTGGTCGATCCGGTGATGGTCGCCAAGGGCGGCCATAAGCTGCTCGACGATGCCGCGCACGCCGCCCTGCTGACCCGATTGATTCCCCAGGCGGCCGTGGTCACGCCGAATATTCCGGAAGCCGAAGCGCTGACCGGCCTGGCCATCGCCGATGTCGAGGGCATGGTGGCGGCCGGCCGCGCCCTGCTGGCCCGGGGGCCGCGCGCCGTGCTGGTCAAGGGCGGACATCTGACCGGGCCCTGGCTGGTCGATGTTCTGGTCGACGCCGATGGCGTGGAGACATTCGAAGGGGCGCGGCTGGAAACGACCAATACCCACGGTACGGGATGCACCCTGGCGTCGGCCATCGCCGCCGGCCTGGCGCGCGGCCTGCCGCTGAAGGCGGCGGTATCGCGGGCCCGCCGCTATGTGCAGCTGGCCATCGCCGGCGCGCCCGGGTTCGGGCATGGACATGGCCCGCTCAACCATGCGCACACCGTGCGCCCTTTCGAGGAGCAGGCATGAGCGCCCTGCACGACGCCATGCTGGCCGAGATGGAAGCGGCATCCCGCCTGGTCTATCAGGCGATGACGCCGACCCCGCAGCTTCATTGGCCGCTGCTGGACCGGCGAAGCGGTTGCGAAGTCTGGGTCAAGCATGAGAACCATGCGCCGGTGGGCGCTTTCAAACTGCGCGGCGGCCTGGTCTATATGCACCGCCTGCGCGAAGCCCGGCCCGAGGTGAGCGGCGTCATCGCGGCGACCAGGGGCAATCACGGGCAAAGCATCGCCTTCGCCGCGGCCCGGGTCGGACTGCGCGCCGTGATCGTCGTCCCGGACGGCAACAGTCCGGAAAAGAACGCCGCCATGCGGGCCCTGGGCGCCGAACTGGTCGAATTCGGCGACGATTTTCAGGAGGCGCTGGAACGGGCCAGGGTCCTGGCCGACGAGCAGGGGCTGCATATGATCCCCTCGTTCCATCCCTGGCTGGTTCAAGGCGTGTGCTCGGCGGCCTTGGAATTTCTGCGGGCCGTTCCCGACCTGCGCACCGTCTATGTGCCCATCGGCATGGGGTCGGGAATTTGCGCGATGATCGCCGTGCGCGACGCCCTGGGCTTGTCCACCAGGATCGTCGGCGTCGTGGCGGAAGGGGCGCCGGCCTACGCCGACAGCTATTGGGCCGGCCGCCTGATGACCACGCCGACCGCTCATACGCTGGCCGACGGTCTGGCCTGCCGGGTGCCCGATCCGACCGCGGTGGACATCATCGCGCAAGGGGCCGATCGGGTGGTGACGGTCAAGGACGAGGAAATTCTCGCCGCCATGCGCCATTATCTGTCCGATACGCACAACCTCGCCGAGGGCGCCGGCGCCGCGCCCCTGGCGGCCCTGCTGGCCGACGCCGGCGCCCAGGCGGGAAGCAAGGTCGGCCTGGTCCTTTCCGGCGGAAATGCCGATGCCGAATTGATCGTCCGCGCCCTGTCCGGAGCCTCGCCATGAGCGACATCCTCTATGGGCTCGAACCGGATCTGGCAGCGGCCGAATTCCAGGACATTCTGCGGCGTTCGACCCTGGCCGAACGGCGTCCGGCCGACGATCTCGCCCGTCTGGACGCCATGCTGCGCTCGGCCGACATCGTCGTCACGGCGCGCCAGGACGGCCGCCTGATCGGCATCGCCCGCTCGCTTTCGGATTTCAGCTATTGCTGCTATCTGTCCGACCTCTGTGTCGATGCGGCCCTGCAAAAGCGGGGAATCGGCCGGACCCTGATCGCCCGGACGCAGGCGGAAACGGGGCCGCGGTGCCTGCTGCTGCTGCTCGCCGCGCCGGCGGCGGTCGGCTACTACCCGCATATCGGCATGCGCCCGCACGGCAGCGCCTGGGTCATCGACCGGCAAGAATAGCCGCTTGCGACCTCATCCGGCTTTACAACTGCGGGCGTGCGATAACAACACGGATGGACACGGATGTGCGCCGCGGGCATTACGCACACCCCATCCAGCGCGATGTGGCCGACGAAACGCAAGAATGCCTGCGGCGCCTCATCCTTATCCGTGTCGCTCCTCTCCCATCCGATGCTGGCAGCGAAGCGGCTCATAAGAGCGCATTTTTTTTAGGTGTTCGTCGAACGGCCAATTGACCTTCGGGAAATGGCCTGCCATTCTCCGCCCGGGCCACGATCCCCCAACGGGTCGCGTCCCTTCTGTAAGGGAGGGTTTTTGATGACAGTTCTCGAACGGCCGGCTGTTCGGCCGAACAATTCCCATTTTTCTTCTGGTCCCTGTGCCAAGCGCCCCGGTTGGACGGTGCAGGCTTTGGCCGATGCCGCCATCGGCCGGTCGCACCGCGCCAAGCTCGGCAAGACCAAGCTCGCCGAAGTGCTGGACAAGAGCCGGGCCATCCTCGGCATTCCCGACGACTATCTGATCGGCATCGTGCCGGCCTCCGATACCGGCGCCGTCGAGATGGCGCTGTGGTCGCTGCTGGGCGAGCGCGGTGTCGATATCCTGGCCTGGGAAAGCTTCGGCGAGGGTTGGGTGACCGATGTCACCAAGCAGCTCAAGCTGCCCGACGTGCGGGCTCTCAAGGCCGATTACGGCAAGCTTCCCGATCTGTCGCAGGTGGATTTCGACCGCGACGTGGTCTTTACCTGGAACGGCACCACGTCGGGCGTGCGCGTTCCCGACGGCGATTGGATCGCCGACGACCGCAAGGGGCTGGTGATCGCCGACGCCACCTCCGCCGTTTTCGCCATGGAGATTCCCTGGAAGAAGACCGACGTGGTCACCTGGTCCTGGCAAAAGGTGCTGGGCGGCGAGGCGGCGCACGGCATGCTGGTCCTAAGCCCGCGCGCCGTGGCCCGTCTGGAAAGCTATAAGCCGGCCTGGCCGCTGCCGAAGATCTTCCGCATGACCAAGGGCGGCAAGCTGATCGACGGCATCTTCAAGGGCGATACCATCAATACGCCCTCCATGCTGGCCGTCGAAGACCAGATCGACGCCCTGCGCTGGGCCGAGGAAATCGGCGGATTGCAGGGTTTGATCGCCCGTTCCGAAGCCAATCTGGCGGCGCTTTCCGCCTGGGTGGCGAAATCCGCTTGGGCGGCTTTCCTGGCCGAGGACGCCGGGATCCGCTCCTGTACCTCGATCTGTCTGGCCATCAAGGCGCCGTTCTTCGCCAGGCTGGCGGCCGACGACCAGACGGCGGCTTCGAAAAAGATCGCTTCGCTGCTGGAGAAGGAAGGGGTGGCCTATGACATCGCTTCCTATCGCGATGCTCCGCCCGGTCTCAGGATTTGGGGCGGCGCCACCGTCGAGGCTTCCGACATCGAAAAGCTGACGTCGTGGCTCGACTGGGCCTTTGCCCTGGTCGAGGCCGAATTCGCGGCGAAAGTCTAAGTCTTCACACCCCCACCCCAGCCCTCCCCGAAAAGGCGGAGGGAGCCATGATCTGAACTCCCCTCCCCCTCGCGGGGAGGGCCGGGGTGGGGGGACGTCAAGGGGATCTTCCAAATGCCCAAAGTTTTGATCAGCGACAAGCTCTCTCCGGCCGCCGTGCAGATCTTCAAGGATCGCGGCATCGAGACCGATGTGAAGACCGGGCTTTCGCCCGACGAGTTGAAGGCCGTCATCGGCCAATACGACGGCTTGGCCATTCGTTCCAATACCAAGGTCACCGCCGACATCCTGGCGTCGGCCGGCAATCTCAAGGTGGTCGGCCGCGCCGGCATCGGCGTCGACAATGTCGACATCCCGGCCGCGACGGCGCGCGGCGTCGTCGTGATGAACACGCCCTTCGGCAATTCCATCACCACCGCCGAACACGCCATCGCCATGCTGTTCGCCGTGGCCCGCGACATTCCCCAGGCCAACGCCTCGACGCACGCCGGAAAATGGGAAAAATCGAAGTTCATGGGGGTCGAGTTGACCGCCAAGACGCTCGGCGTCATCGGTTGCGGCAACATCGGTTCGATCGTCGCCGAGCGCGGCATCGGCCTGAAGATGAAGGTCGTCGCCTATGATCCCTTCCTGTCGCAGGAACGGGCCAAGTCGCTGGGGGTCGAGAAGGTCGAACTGGACGAGCTGCTGGCCCGCGCCGATTTCATCACCTTGCATACGCCGCTGACCGATGCGACGCGCAACATCATCGACGCCAGGGCGCTCGCCAAGACCAGGAAGGGGGTGCGCATCGTCAATTGCGCCCGCGGGGGCCTGGTGGTCGAGGCGGACCTGAAGGCGGCGCTCGACTCGGGGCATGTCGCCGGCGCGGCGCTCGACGTCTTCAAGGACGAGCCGGCCAAGACCAACATCCTGTTCGGCAACGACAAGGTGGTCTGCACGCCGCACCTTGGCGCGTCGACCACGGAGGCGCAGGAAAACGTCGCCCTGCAGGTGGCCGAGCAGATGTCCGACTATCTGCTGACCGGCGCGGTGACCAACGCCATCAACATGGCCTCGGTGTCCGCCGAGGATGCTCCGAAGCTGCGTCCCTACATGGCGCTGGCCGGCCAATTGGGCAGCTTTGCCGGCCAGTTGACCGAGCATGGCATCAAATCCGTCTCCATCGGCTATGAAGGCCAGGTCGCCGACCTGAACACCAAGCCGCTGACGGCGACGGTCCTCGAAGGCCTGTTCAAATCCTTCGTCGAGACGGTCAATCTGGTCAATGCGCCGGTTATCGCCAAGGAACGCAATATCACGGTGACCGAGACCAAGAACGACACCTCCAGCGACTATCACACCCTGATCAGGCTGTCGGTGACCACCGATCAGCATACCAGGAGCGTCGAGGGAACCCTGTTCGGCGGCGACAAGCCTCGCCTCGTCTCGATCAAGGGCATTCCCATCGAGGCCGAACTGGGCTCCTTCATGCTTTATGTGACCAATGCCGACAAACCCGGCTTCATCGGACGGCTGGGAACCACCCTGGGCGAAGCGGGGGTCAATATCGCCACCTTCCATCTCGGCCGTGCCGAGGCCGGTGGCGACGCCATCGCCCTGATCCAGGTCGATCAGCAGGTCAACAATGCCTTGCTGGAAAAGGTTCGGGCCATTCCCAACGTGGTCCAGGCCAAGGCGATGAAGTTCTAAGCCTAACAGGAGCGGGCTTGCCCGCGATTGGGCCGTTGAGGCCCCGCGCAAGCGTTTGCGCGAAAGCCTGAGGGTGCGGATGCGCCCGTCCGACGACTGAGGGACAATGAATGACCACGGCAATCGCCAAAATGGCGATTGCCGTGGAAGGTCAAACGGGGTAAACGGGAAAGCCTTGTGCGCAGGGCTTTCCCGCGCCAGTTTCCGCCAGGACAAACGGCTGTTTCATGACCGAGTTCGCTACCCGCGCGCTGCTGCCGGCAGGCCTGCGCGATATTCTGCCCCCCCAGGCCGCGCACGAGGCCGACGTCGTGACGCGTTTGATGGGGTGTTTCACCGCTCAAGGGTATGAGCGGGTCAAGCCGCCGCTCATCGAGTTCGAGGAAAGCCTGCTGGAAGGCAGCGGTGCCGCGATGGCCAAGCATACCTTCCGGGTGATGGATCCCGTCACGCAGCGGATGATGGGCGTGCGGGCCGACATGACGCTGCAGATCGCCCGTATCGCCACGACGCGCCTGGCCAATGCGCCAAGGCCGCTGCGCCTGTCCTACGCCGGTCAGGTCTTGCGGGTGAAGGGCAGTCAATTGCGCCCGGAACGGCAGTTCGGCCAGGCCGGGATCGAATTGATCGGAGCCGACGGTGCCGCGGCGGATGCCGAAGTGGTGATCCTGGCCGCCAAGGCTTTGGTCGATCTGGGCGTCGGCGAAGTCTGCGTCGATCTGACCTTGCCGTCGCTGGTGCCGGAGATCTGCGCCGGGCCGGGCGACGTCGACGGCTTGAAGGACGCGCTCGATCACAAGGACGTGGCGGCGGTCGCCGCCGTCGGCGGCGCCGTCGCCCCGGTGCTTTGCGCCCTGATCGAGGCGGCCGGCCCGGCTGGTCCGGCCTTGGCCAAATTGGCGGCCATCGCCCTTCCGGACGCGGCGGCGGCCCTGCGCGAGCGCCTCAGGGCCGTGGTCGATCTGGTCGGGCGGGCCGCGCCGGAATTGACCCTGACCATCGATCCGGTCGAAGGCCGCGGATTCGAATATCATACCGGCGTCGCCTTCACCATTTTCGCCCGGCAATCGGCCGCCGAATTGGGACGGGGCGGGCGTTATCGGGCGAATGGCGAGAGTGCGGCCGGCGCCACCTTGTTCATGGACACGGTGCAGGACGTGCTGCCGGGACCGGCCGAGGCGCGTCGCGTCTTTCTGCCCTTCGGAACGTCGTTTGCCGTCGGGCAGGCCTTGCGGGACGAGGGGTGGGTCACGGTCGCGGGTTTGGAACGGGTTTCCGACGATAACATCGAGGCCGGACGTCTGGCCTGTGGCCATCTGTTGATGGCTGGCCGCGTGATCGCGGCGAAATAAGGGAGTTGGGTTATGGGGAATGTGGCGGTTGTCGGCGCTCAATGGGGCGACGAGGGCAAGGGCAAGGTCGTCGACTGGCTGTCCGAGCGGGCCGATGTGGTGGTTCGTTTCCAGGGCGGGCACAATGCCGGCCATACGCTGGTGATCGACGGCGTCACCTACAAGCTTTCGCTGTTGCCCTCCGGCGTGGTGCGCGGCAAGCCCTCGATCATCGGCAATGGCGTGGTGGTCGACCCCTGGGCCTTGCTGGCGGAAATCGGCCGGATCGCCGAGCAAGGGATCAGCATCACCCCTGAAATTCTCAAACTGGCCGAAAACGCCGCCCTCATCCTGCCGCTGCACGGCCACATCGACCGGGCCCGCGAAGAGGCCAGCGGTTCTGCGAAGATCGGCACCACCGGACGCGGCATCGGTCCGGCCTATGAAGACAAGGTGGCGCGCCGGGCCATCCGCGTCTGCGACCTGGCCGACGACGCCGTGCTGGAGATGAAGATCGAACGTCTGCTGGCCCATCACAATGCGCTGCTGCGCGGCCTCGGCATGGCCGAGGTCGAAGGCCACGACCTGTTGGCGCAATTGAAGGAGATCGCCCCCAAGATCCTGCCCTATGCCGACGTGGTCTGGCAGCGTCTGGAAGAGGCGCGGAAAAACGGCCAGCGGATTCTGTTCGAGGGCGCCCAGGGGGCGATGCTCGACGTCGATCATGGCACCTATCCCTTCGTGACCTCGTCGAACACCGTGTCCGGGCAGGCCGCCTCGGGCTCCGGCGTCGGTCCCGGGCAGGTCGGCTATGTGCTGGGAATCTGCAAGGCCTATACGACGCGCGTCGGGTCCGGGCCGTTTCCCACCGAATTGGCCAATGAGATCGGCGACCGCATCGGCGACCGCGGCCGCGAGTTCGGCACGGTGACCGGACGGCGGCGGCGCTGCGGCTGGTTCGACGCCGTGCTGGTGCGTCAGGCGGTGAAGGTGGGGGGGATCAATGGCATCGCCTTGACCAAGCTCGATGTGCTGGACGGTTTCGACGAATTGAAGATCTGCACCGGCTATCGCTCGGGCGGCGAGGTCCTGCAGCATCTGCCGGCCTCGATGTCGCGCCAGGCGGCTATCGAACCGATCTATGAGTCGATCGAAGGTTGGAAAGAGAGCACGCAAGGGGCGCGCTCCTGGGTGCAGCTGCCGGCGGCGGCCATCAAATATGTCCGGCGCATCGAGGAATTGATCGAAGCGCCGGTCGCCCTGCTGTCGACCAGCCCCGAGCGCGAAGATACGATCCTGGTTCGCGATCCTTTCGCGAATTGACGCGGATCGGCATCGCAGATATTGCATCGCGACGGCACGAAGGCCGCCGGCTTCTTGAAGTCTTCGTGCCCTTCGTGCCTTCGTGGTGAACTCGATAATTCCGGGAAAAATTCGTGAAAGTCGCCTGTAACGGTGTCTTGCCGTTTGGCGGTTCTGAACACCGGCGGCCGCGCGCCCGTTGCGGACTTGCTTGAGTCTTCGTCTCCCCCCGCGTAAATTCAGTCCCGGCGCGCTTCAAGGGGATCTGCTGAATTGCGTTCGATCTGCGTGCTGCCGAAGAAAGGCTTCGCTGTTTTCAACAGCACGCGCCGCGCGGGCTTAACAGCATCTTAATCCGAATCGTGCTGTCGTCCGTGTCAGGCATAAGGGCGAGGTGGGATGGCGAGCGACCAGCAGAGTGGGGCAGACGGGTCCGTCGTTTTGCGGGACCGTTATCTGATCTACCCGGGGACGCCTCTCGCGGAATTGGCGACGCCAAGCGCCCAGGCCTTTCACGCCGAAGACAAGCGCGATTCCAAGAAATCGCTGTTCGCCCTGATCGTCCATCCCGGCCATCCGTCCCGTATCGACGCCATGCGGGCATTGAAGGGCAGCGAAGCGTCGGGCTTGATGACGCTCGTCGAATGGGGGGCCACGGATTGGCCGCCGCTGAACCGCAAGGTCATGGCCCTGGTTTACGAACGTCCGGGCGGCGGCCGGGTCATGAGCAGCATCACCGCGGAATTCAAACCCATCGGGGAAGCCGATCTGGTCCGCAAGGTGATCACCCCGGTCTTCGAGGCCTTGCGGGTGCTGCGTTCGCACAGCGTGGTGCATCGCGCCATCCGGCCGACCAATATGTTCTGGGCCACCGCGGAGAAGGACCGGATCATTCTCGGCGACTGCGCCACCGTTCTGCCGGCCTTCGAGCAGCCGGGGCTGGTGGAGCCGATCGAATCCGGCATGTGCCAACCGGCCGGCCGCGGTCCCGGCAACTATGCCGACGATATCTTTGCGCTGGGCGCCTCGCTGGCTTTGCTGATCCAGGGCCGCAACCCGGTTGCTCATCTTGACGAGGACGCCATCCTGCGCCGCAAGATCGTGCAGGGCAGTTTCGCCGTCCTGGTGGGAGAGGCGCGGATGTCGCTGCCGACCAGCGAAATTCTGCGCGGCACCCTATGTGACGACCCGCATGAACGCTGGACCGCGGAATCGCTGGAACTCTGGTTGAGCGGCCGGCGCCTGTCGCCGCTGCTGGCCAAGTTCGAGAAGCGGGCCGCCCGCGCCATCGCTTTCAACGGCAAGGAATATTCCACCGCCCGCGAATTGGCGGTGGCCTTCACCAGGAATTGGGATGCCGTGCCGGCCCTGGTGCTCGATGGCCGCCTGGAGCTGTGGTTGCGCCGTTCGCTCGACGCGAAGGACAAAGCCGATGCGGTTGGCGAAATCACCCGCGACGCGGTGATGGCGGTCAATGAAAAGCGGACGGCCGCCTTCGATACGATGGTGGCCAAGACCTGCATGGTGCTCGATAGCCGCGCGCCGATTCGCTACAAATCCATGGCCGCCATGCCCGACGGCATCGGCGGTCTTCTGGCCGTGGCCATGGCCGAGGGCACGGAGGTCCGAATTATCGCCGAAGCCCTGATGCGCGAAGTCCCCAAAGGCTATTTCTCGACCCGTGAGGCCTATAGCCCGGAAAATTCCATGATGGAGGCGCTGTTTCGCGATCAGAAGGCCTATCTCGATCGGGCCACCCTCGGCAACGGCATCGAGCGGGTGCTTTATGAGATGAACGAGGGGATGCCGTGCCTCAGTCCCTTTACCATCGACGATTACGTGCTGGATATTCGCGATCTGTTGCCGGCGCTCAATGCCGCCGCCAAGAAGGCGGATGGAAAAAGCTGGCCGATCGACCGGCATGTCGCCGCCTTCATCGGGGCGCGGGCCAATTTCGACATGGAGCGGCAGATGGGCGATCTGACCCTGCCCGATCCCGATCGCGCCGCGATGGGCATGCTCAATCTGCTGGCCCTGATCCAATGGCGTCTGGGGCAGGGCGGTCTGCAGGGGCTGGCGACCTGGGTCGGCGTCCTGATGCAGCCGGCCATCAACAGCTTTCACAACCGTGAGAAACGCGCCGCGATCGAGAAGGAAATTCCCCGCATGGCGCGCGACGGAAGTCTGGTGGAATTGTCGCGCCTGCTCGACGCTCCGGACGAGCGCGCCCAGGATACGCATGGATTTCAGGAGGCGCGCGCCGCCTGGGCGGAGGCGCAGCGCGAGATCCGCGACATCGAGGCCGGACGCAGCGACAATGCGAGGGCCATTCGTTTCGCTCAACAGCTGGCGGCGCTCATTTCGATGACCATCGCTTTGATCACGGTCCTGCTTCTCTTGCTGGCGCGGTTGTTCTGATGGCAAAAAAGCGTGGAAAAACGAAAGCGCCGGCTCGGGTCGCCCGTCGCGGCGGCGGCGGGGTCAATCGTCTGCTGATCGTCCTGACCCTGATGGCCTTGGTCCCGTTCTCCTTGCCGACCATCCTGCTCATGTTCGTCGGCCTTCTGCCCTCCATCGTCGCCGCCGTCGCCGAACGCGGCGACAACCGCTATGCCTGGGTCTGCATCGGCGGCGTGAATTTCGCCGGCTTGGCGCCCTGGCTGTTTTCCTTGTGGTTCGGCCACCACACCTTGCAATTCGCCTTCGAACAGGTGACCAATATCACCATGCTGCTGGTCGCCTATGGCGCCGCCGCCATCGGCTCGGTGTTCTATCTGGCCTTGCCGCCGGTGGTCGCCACCATCATGGCCGCCACTTCGCAGCATCGCGCCGTGGGACTGCAGGCCTCCCAGCGGAAATTGGTCGAGCAATGGGGCGACGGGGTGACGACGCCCGACGAACTTCTCCGATAGGACGTCCTGAGTTTTTGGTAGCATCGGTTTCGTGTCGACAATGAAAAATTCACCACAGAGACACTGAGACACAGAGAGAGGAAATATTGTTCCCGGCCACAAATTTCCAGGAATAAATACGTTTTATCCTTTCTCCGTGTTCTCTGTGTCTCTGTGGTGAATTTTTTACCACCCAGTGGACAAAGTCTCTCTCACAGAAAACGCCGGCACGAAGGCCGGCGTTTCTTTGGGAAGGTCCATGACAGGCGCGACGGCCTGTCCCGGGCTCAGGCGTGGGCGTGTTGGTCGATCATCGCGTTTTTCATCGACTTCTGCAGCTTCTCGAAGGCCCGCACCTCGATCTGCCGGACGCGCTCGCGGGAAATGCCGTATTGCTGGCTCAGATCCTCGAGGGTGACCGGATTTTCCTGCAGGCGGCGTTGCGTCAGGATGTGACGTTCGCGCTCGTTCAGGCCGGTCAGGGCATGAGCCAGCAGATGGCGGCGATTGCCCATTTCCTGGCGCTCGGCCAGCTCGGTTTCCTGGTCGTCGCGTTCATCGACCAGCCAATCCTGCCATTCCCCTTCGCCGTCGATGCGCACCGGCGCATTGAGGGAGTGGTCGGGGCTGGCCATCCGGCGATTCATGCTGACGACATCGGCTTCCGGAACGCCCAGTTCGTCGGATATCTTGCGGACATGCTCGGCCGACAGGTCGCCGTCGTCGATCGCCTGCATCTGGCCCTTCAGCTTGCGCAGGTTGAAGAACAGCTTCTTCTGCGCCGCCGTCGTTCCCATTTTCACCAGGGACCAGGAATGCAGGATATATTCCTGAATGGCGGCTCTGATCCACCACATGGCGTAAGTGGCCAGCC
>JAATGN010000002.1 GCA_015654615.1 Rhodospirillales bacterium | reverse complement strand
TGCCCTCGTTGGTCACGGTGATCGCCTTGGTCTGCGGCTTGGCCAGGCTGGGCGCCGCCGAGGCGTGCGGCAGATTGACCTTCATGCCCTGCACCGAGGCGGTCGTCATGATGATGAAGATCACCAGCAGCACATAGGCCAGGTCCAGCATCGGCGTGATGTTGATGTCGTCATAGGGCTTGGCGTCGGATTGCACCTGCATGGCCGTCACTCCGCCACGGCGGGATGGCCGTCGGCGGGCGCCTGCTGCTCGGCCCGGCGGTGGTAGGCCTCGGCCGTCTTGGTCAGCAGCACGTCGACGAACACCTGCATGTCGGCCGAGGCGTCCTTGATCCGCGAGATCAGATAGTTGTAGCCGAACAGCGCCGGGATGGCGACGAACAGCCCGGCCACCGTCGCCACCAGGGCCGCCGCGATGCCCGGGGCGATGGCGTTGACATTGACGTCGCCCGAGGCGGCGATCGCCGCGAAGGTGATCATCACGCCGACCACCGTGCCGAGGAGCCCGAGGAACGGACCGCCCGAGATGGCGATGGTCAGCAGCACCATCAGCCGGTTGAGCCGCTGCGTCTCGCGGACCAGGCCGCTGTCCAGGCTGGCCCGGATCGAGGCCAGGGCCTCGGCCGACAGCGCCCGGCCGCGGACGGTCCGCCCCGCGTTGGCGCGGCCGCGCAGTTCCTCGACGGCGATGTGGTAAAGCCGGTAGAGCGAGGAATCGCGCAGCACCCGCAGCTCGGCTTCCGAGACCTTGCCGCCCAGCGTCGGCGCCGCCTTGGCGTCGCCCTTGTCGAGCACCGTCAGGTCCCCGGCGACATGGCGGAAAGCGTCGTGGAACAGCAGATTGGCCTTGCCGACCCGGCCGACATACATCGCCTTCTCGGCCATCACCACCCAGCTGATCGCCGCCATGATCAGCAGGATGCCGATCACCACCCAGCCGTCCAGGGTCACCGAATGCAGGATCACCCCGAAATAGCCGCCCGACCACGACGAGGTCTCCTCGTCGCCGCCCAGGCTCAGGAACTTCGAAGCCTCGGCGCCCTGCCCCAGCGCCGCCACCCGGATGAACCCGGCCGGACGCCCCACCTTCGAGATCTCCAGTTCGTCCAGCTCCCCGACGAAGGCCGCAGCGGCCGAGGCACCGGGGGCGGCGGACGGAACGGAAGAAACACTCTGAGGCCCGCCTCCAGGCGCTGCCTGGTCGCCGCCCAGCGTCATCGGCCCGGCCAGCGACGGCAGCGCCGCCGCCGCCGCCCCGACCGGATTGCCGTCGAGGTAAAGCGTCGCCTGCGCCCCGGTCACCACCGCCAGATGATGCCAGCTGTTGGCCGTCAGCACCGTGCCGACCGTGCTGCGCTGCGCAACCCCGTCCCGGCTGATCTCGACGAAAGGCACCCCGTTGTCGAGGCCGATCGCCAGGCCGTTGGCCCCGTCGCGCCGGCTGAACAGCACGGCGTTGGGCTGCAGGGCGGCCGGCTTGACCCAGGCCGACCAGGTGATCGCCGCCCCCTCGCTCCAGCCCAGCGAGCCGGAGCCGGGGATCGTCACCAGGCTCTGCCCGTCCAGCCGGAGGCCGGCCCCGATCTGCGCCCCGTCGGAGGGCAGGCCGGCGGTCTGCGCATTGTTGCCGAAGGCCGTCGCGTCCCGGGCCGGCTGGCCGCGCTCGGCGAAATGATAGGCCAGCACCGTGTCGGCGTCGAACGCCCCCTTGTCCTCGGCCGGCGCCGCCTTGGCGTTGCCGTAATAAAGATAGGCCGTGGTCTGCGCCCCCGGCTTGAGGTCCGGAACGTCGACCCAGACGAAGGCCTCGCCCAGCAGCGAATCGAACTTCTCGATCTGGAACTTCAGCGGCGTCTTGTCGTCGCCGGCGATCAGCCGCAGATCCGAGCCGTCGGCCTTGGCCGCGTCGAATTTGAAATTGCCGACATGCAGCCGCAGCAGCACCGGCGTCCGCCCGATCGCCTCGGCGACATTGCCGCCCGCCGCGCTGGTGTCCAGCGTGATCGGCTTGCGCAACGACCAGTCGTCGTTCCACCAGGCCCGGGCCTGGGACGGCAACAGAGCGAGGCCGGCCGTCAGGCCGAGCAGCGCGGAGAGCAAAAATTTTGATCGCATGTCAGGTCCTCATCTGCAGGAACTTAGCCCCTCGCCCGCTTGGCGGGAGAGGGAGGGTGAGGGCAGGAGCTGTCTCCGGTGACGCAACATCGTCGGATATCGCTGCGAAACCATGGTACTGCCCCACGATCCCCTCACCCTCCCACCGCTTCGCGGCGGGCCCCTCCCTCTCCCGCAAGCGGGCGAGGGGCAAAAATGAATCCGATCGCCCTTGATGGGGGAGGGCTTGACGGTCTTGGTTGAGCCTTCGCGCGCCATCAGAACTCGGTCCAGGCCCGGAAGGTCAGCCGCGGGTCGTAGGCCCGGGTCGAACTCTGGCTGACCAGCGGAACCGCCAGATCCAGCGATCCGTTCAGATAATCGAGCAGCCGGCCGCGCATGCCGATGCCGTAGCTGCCCAGGGTGAAGCTCGATTGCTGCTCCGACAGCGGCTGGTGGATCGACAGAACCCCGCCTTCGGCGAACACATAGGCCCGCCATTCGTTGACCACCGCCTCGCCGAACCATTGGCTCAGGCTGGGGCCGCGCAGCTCCAGCGAGCCCAGTCCGCCGGTGTCGCCCAGCACCTCGCCCTCGAGATATCCCCGCACCGTATCGAGGCCGCCGGCCGAGAACTGTTCGTTGGAGATCAGGGGCGCGTTGGACAGCTGGCCCTGCAGCTTGCCGAACAGCTGCAGATTCTCCGGCAGGTCCTGGGTGCGCGACAGGTCGCCCCGGAAATAGAGGAAGTCGCCCTGCGCCTTGTAGCGCTTGTTGTCGAAGTCGGCCGGCTGGCTGCCCAGGCCCCGCAGGTGGAAAGTCACCCCGGCATTGGCCTGGGTCAGCGCGCTCTCCCCCTGCCAGGTGCCGCTCCAGGTGGTGGTCAGCGGGTAATAGGTGATCGGCGAATCGTTGGAGCTGCCGCCCAGGGCCACCGTCTCGTGGAAGTTCTTGTAATCGATCCCGGTCGACAGGGTGTGGAAGAAGCCCTCCGCCCCCGGCAGGGTGATCACCGCCCGGCCGCCGATCACCTGGCCGCGGCCCGCCACGTCCATGCTGCCCAGGGAATTGACGTCGCTGTCCTGGTTCACCCCATAGACCAGGAAGCTCACCTTGTCCCAATCGGGCACCCGGGCCAGGTAGGAGGCCGAGAACACCTTGGCGTCCTTGGGGTTCTCCGGCGCCACCTGATAGCTCACCGACAGCGAATGCCCGAGTTGCCACAGGTTGTCGTAGCGGATCATCCCGTTCAGCCGCAGCGCCGTGGTGTCGGCCGAATAGCGGTTGTTGAGTTCCAGGCTGCCGTGCAGCGGCAGCTTGTCCTCGACGGTCAGGTCGACGTCCACCGTTCCCGGCGTCGCCCCGGCCCGCAAACTGGGCGTCACCTTGCGGTCGGGGATCTGGTTGAGCGCGATGATGTCCTCGGACACCGCATTGAAGTCGGGCACCGTGCCCTCGGCCAGCGACGGCGCCGCCTCCTTCACCGCCTCGATGTCGAAATAGCGCGAGCCCCGGACCCGCAACCGCCCCACCTTGCCCTCGACCACCGTCAGGGTGACCACCCCGTCCTTGACCTGCTGCTGCGGGATCTCCACCGCCACCGTCTGGTAGCCCTTGGCCGCATAGGCCTTCTCCAGGGCCGCCCGCGCCGCCTCGACGTCGTCCGAGCTCCGGCCCGGCCCCAGGAAGGGATAAACCGCCGCCTCCACCTCCGCGGCCGGCAGCACATGCGTGCCCTCCACCCGGTATTCCAGGATGTCCAACGAACGCGCCGCCGGAGCCGCAGCCTCCGCCGTCGCAGCAACCGGCGCCTCTTGCGTCATCCCCGCCGCCGGAAACACCGCCAGCGCCAAGACCACCGCCGTCAGCCCGCCGCGGGATCGCGGAAGCCCCCTTCGCCTCGGCTCGCAACACACACGATCGATCACCCGTTCCCCCAAACCCTGCGTCCAAAAGGACCGCGCACAAACACATCCGCCTCGCGCCACGACACGCAACCTCGAGGCCATGGACCAAAACGACAAGCCACCCGGCGCAACCGTCGAAGAACCGTTTTTCGAAAAGCCGCGCCTTATCGAAACATTAATGGCGATATACACTGTTAATATTCTCAATACAGAAGACTCTTTTATGACATTTTAAGTAATGAATGTTATTCGTTACTCGATCATGTCTAATACTTAGCTATAGAATGTATTCTATAGCTTTATTTTACTATTCACACATCCACCGAAACCACGCCAGGCCGATCGATGTATGCCAAAATTTGATCCGTTGTCGGCTCAAGCCGCGAGCCGGAGGCTCCTCACGCAAGGAAACGTCATAACCCTTGCGAAATAGACGGCGAGAGGGTGCCGAAACCCCTCTCGATCCAGCGTTTTTTCACCGAACTGCAACAAACCATGCGGTGAAGAGCCGATAACGCGAAAACAGCTTTCTGGAGACGATCAAGTCGAACAACATGATATCATATCCATCTGTAAAGTTCTTATTTGAAGTATACGTAAATAGTCATAGATCTTTACGATCACGTCGTCATCGAATTGTCATAGTTTTTTCACGTATTTATTTCGTATAGTTTCCAATAAAGATATCAATGCTTGAGAACATTCATGAGCGGAATCATCGCCTTCTTAAGAGGTCCTGTCGAACGCCGGGAAGACGGCTTCACCCTGCTCGAACTGCTGGTCGTGCTGGCCGTGCTGGCCATGCTGATCGGCCTGGTCGCCCCGGCCGCCCTGCGGCAGCTCGGCAACGCCAAGGAAAAGGTCGCCCAGCAGTCGGTGGTCCGGCTGGCCGGCGTGCTCGATCTCTACAAACTCGACGTCGGCCGCTATCCCAGCACCGACCAGGGCCTGCAGGCCCTGGTCGCCGCGCCGTCGGGCGTCCGCGGCTGGCACGGCCCCTATCTCAAGGACGGGGCATTGCCGGAAGATCCGTGGGATCATCCCTTCGTCTATCGCGTGCCCTCCAAACGGTCCGGTCACGACTTCGATCTCTGTTCGACCGGCCCCACCGACCAGCAGGGCGGCGCCGATCCCAACGCCGAGATCTGCAACCGGTAGAGAACCGCGGCTCAGTCCTCGTCCTGTTCGCCGCCCCAGGCGAGAACGGCGTAACCGCGTGGAAAAACCGGGCCGAGGCGGACGACGGCGCGGCGGGTGAAACGGGCGCCGGCGGCGGTGACGGCCACGGCCTCGACCGTCACCGTCGTGATCGGCGCCTGTGGCGGCGGCGGCGGTGGAGCATTCGTCTCGGAAACCGGCGGCGGCTCCGCCACCGGGAGGTGGCGCAGCGCCTGCGCGACCACCGGATCGGCCAGAAGCGGATCGGGGGGCCCCATCTGATAGAGCGACAGATGAGGCTTCACGGCCTGTAGCAAGGCCGGCGTCATTCCCAGCACATGGCCCAGTTCATCGAGGCTTTCGAGTGGAGACCCCGGCGGACCGTCGTCGAATCCCGCGGTGCGATAGGGGGCCAGACGCTGGGCCAGAGGCGAGTGCCAACTGTCCCGCCCACGCCAGTCGGCGATCGCCTGGGCCAGGGAATCGGCCTTGTCGGGGTCGGCCCCGACCACCTGCAGCAGCGCCGTCAGCAAGGGCACGGGGGCGACGTTCGGATTGACCTTGCCGGCCAGCGGCAGGATCCGGACGCTGATCGCCGCATCCTCGACGTCGAGGACATGCGGGGCGCCGTCGGAAGCCCAGCGGGCTTGCGAGACGTCGACCGCGCGGAACAGCGCCTCGTAGATGGCGCCGTCGGCGCGCGCCTCGGCCTCCGCATTGGCCCGAAGATTGGCGGCGATCCGGACCTCGCCGCGTCCCGACGCGATGATATGGGTCACCACCAGCGCCAACAGCACCAGGGTCCACAGCACCAGCAGCAAGGCGAAACCGCCGGTACGACCGGATGGGAGGTGCGAATGCTTGCCAAATACGGAAGCGCGTCGAGAACCCAGAAGACTTTGGGCAACACGGACGGACGCGGACAGCCACGGATGACACGGACGGGCGCCCCAGGCATGCCGCCGTTTTCCCAACCGAATGCAAGCGAGAGAGGGGGAGAATGCCTGCGGCGCTTCTTCCTGTCCGTGTTCGTCCGTGGCCGTCCGCGTCCGTCCGTGTTGCCCAATATCCTGTCCTGGACGTTGATTCATCCAATCCCGTCCCTACTCCAGAAGCGAAGCATTGGGATTGGACGAACCGGAGGGCGGCAGGACGTCGAGCTGCTGCGGCACCAGGGCGGCGTCGCGCAGATTGCGGCGCATATCCTCGGTCAGGGCGCGGGCCGCCCGCTGGTCTTCGATGACATGGGGGGTGATCAGCACCACCAGTTCGATCCGCGTCCGGTTGTTGGTCTGGGTGGAAAACAGGGAGCCCAGGCCCGGGATGTCCTTGAGGAACGGCAGGCCGGAATTTTCCTGGCTGTCGGTGTCGCTGATCAGCCCGGCCAACCCCACGGTCTGGCCGTCCTGCACGACGATGCGCGAGCGCACGGCGCGGTCGGTGAAGGTCGGCGATTCGATGCCGCCGACGCTGGCCGAGGACTGCACCTGGCTGACCTCCTGCGACAAATCGAGGGTCACCAGGCCGCCCTTGTTCACCCGCGGCACCACGTCCAGGATGACGCCGGTCTCGCGATAGTTGATGCTGGCGACGATCGGCGCGCCCGCGGTCACGGTGCTTTGCGCCGACTGCGTCTGATAGGGCACCAGATTGCCGACCAGCAGACGGGCCGGCTGATTGTCCAGCACCATGATCTGCGGGGAGGAAAGGACCCGGACATTGGTCACGTCGGACAGGGCCGACAGCACGAGCTGGGCGCTGCCGAGCTTGCCGGCGTTGAGGACGAACCCCGGAAGGCTGCCGGCCAGGGTGGATGGGGTGGCGCCCGCCACATTGCTCAACAGGCCGTTGACCCCGCCGTTCTTGAGATAGAACTGCGTCCCGTACTTGAGTTCGTCGTTCAGGGTCACCTCGGCGATCGCCGCATCGATCCGGACCTGCAGCGGCAGGATGTCGATCTTGCGCAGCATCGCCTCGATGGTGCCCTGTTCCTCCGGCGTGGCGTAGATCAGGACGGCATTGTTGACATGGTTGGCGATGATGCGGATCTGGTCGCGGCTTTCCGCCCCTGCCTCGCCGCCGGTCTCGCCGCCGGCCGACAGGGACTGGGTGGCGGCCGCGGAAACGGTCCCGCCCGCCGTCCCGCCGGAGCCGCCGGCCGGTCCCGAACCGCTCGTCGTCGTGCCGCCGGGACTTCCGCCGGTCAATCCGCTGCCGGAACCGCCCGAGCCGGTCGTGCCGCCGGTGCTGCCGGTGCCGCTCCCCGAATTCATCTGGGCCAGGCTTTGGCCCGGAGCGATCGATCCCAGACCCTGGGCATTGCTGCCGCCATGTTCGGTGACGCTGTTCGGGGTGAAGGCCTGCTGCAGGACATTGGCCAGATCGGCGCTTTCGCCGTTCTGCACATAGTAGACATGCCAATTGCGCGCCGTGGTCTCGCGGGTCTTGTCGAGCAGGCGGAACAGACGCCTCGCGTCGTCGATGAAACGGGGTTCGGGCGCCACCACCAGCACGGCATCCGCCGCATCCATCGGAATGATCCGCACCACGCCGGCCAGCCCGCCGTCGCCTTCCGTCTGGAACACCTCGCGCAGTTGGGCGGCGACGCGGCGCGGCTCCTCGGCGGAGGGCACCGGAAACAGGGCATAGGACCGGCCGGCCAGCGCATCGACGTCGAAACTGCGGATCAGGCTTTGAATGGTCGCCCGCGCCGCCGAATCACCGGTGACCAGGATGGCGTTGTGCACGGGATCGGGCACGATGCGGGTCACCGCCTGGCCGGCGGCTCCCGGCGCGCCGTTGCCTTGGCCGGCATTGCCCTGACCGACCACCGGCGTCAGCACCTTGGCCAGATCGACGGCCGAGGTGTAGCGCAAGGGCACGACCTCGGTTCCGGCCGAGGCCACGCCGCCGAGCGCCGGGCCCGCCTGCCCCGCCGCGGCCGGCACCACGCGGTAAAGATCGTTGCTGCGCACCAGAATGGCGCCGTTCTGGCCGAGCAGCGCCTCCAGGGTCGGCAGGACCGCGGCGTGGGCCAGCGGCCGCGCCGTCTTGAAGGTCACCGTGCCGTGGACCGCCGGGTCGATCGCATAGTCGACCTTGAGGATCCGCCCCAGGATTTGCTGGACGACCGCCCGAATGTCGGTGTCGGCGAAATCGAGGGTGACATCGCCGCCGCCGGCTTCGGGACCGGCCGGGCTGGACGAGCGGATCGCCGCCGAGATTCCCTCGCTCACCTCCGCCACCGTCGGCACCGTCCTGCGGACCGCCACCGCGCCATTGGTCCGCGGACTGGCCGTCCCTTCCTCGCCGGCCGGCGGCGCCGGCAGCGGCTGGAGCAGCGGCGGCCCGGCATTCTGACAGCCGGCCAGCAGCAGAAGCAGACAGGCGAAATACCGAGCCCTCCCCCTTGATGGGGGAGGGTTGGGTGGGGATGATGCCCGGTCCATAAAACCGAAATGAGATCCAGACTGCGGAAACACCAAGAAATGCCTTTGGCAAAGGCTTGGCCATATTTGCGCCAATCGCCGGGGATTCGCGGCAACATCACCCCCACCCAAGCCCTCCCCCATCAAAGGGGAGGGCTTAAATGTGTGCTCCCACGCGTCTTTCGAGGGCCAGAAAATCTTGAAATCCATGACTCGGCGCATCACCGCGCTCCTTGTCCTGACGGGGATGGCCGCGGCCTGGTGTCGAGTTTCGGCCGCAGGGTACGGGTTCCGCCGGCGCGACCGAGAGTGACCGCACCGTCCGCGATGCTTCGGACCGTCCAGCCGGACAATTGGTCGCCTTCGCCGACGACGACGGGCTTCTTGTCGCCGTCGGGCTGGAAAATCGCCCGCCGGTCGCCGTCGGCCAGCAGGACGCCGGCCAGACGCGGCAAGGGCTCGGCCGTCTGACCGGCCGGCGCCGCCGGCTCTCCCTTGCGGCTCGGGTCGAACAGCGGGCGGACCAGAACGGCGTCGACCCAGCGGGGGATGTCCCGCGGGGCGGGCGGCGAGGCCCGGTCCGGCACCGCGACGTCGGCAGCCTCCACGACCGGCGCCGCGTCGTCCGGGCTTCCCACCGACAATTCGAAACCGAGAAGAAGCAGCAGAAGGACGGCCAGCCCCCCCAACGCCGCCCGGCTCCACCGCCGGATCATGGCGCCTTCTCCAGGATTTGCGCCCCTTGCGGGGCCTTGACGCGAAAAGCCGTCACGGTGAAGCCGGCGTCGAGGGAACGCGGCCCGGTGATGGCGGCGGCGACGGGGGCCGACGCCGCACGGATCTGCAGGCCGTCGATCACCATCGGCAAGGGGGATTGCTCGATCGCCTGCAGCAATCCCACCAGCACCGGCCAGGGGGCGGAAAGCGATAGTTTCAGCCCGATGCGCCGATATTCTCCGGCTGCCCCCGCTTCGAGACTCTCGACGCTGGTCAAGCGGGCCCCGGCCGTCACCGCCATGTCCTGGACCCGATTCTGCAGTGAGGCCGCCGCCACCGCGTCGCTGGCGCCGTCGAGCGTCTGCGGCGGCGGCGGTCCGGCCTTGGCGGTTGCCGCCGCCCGATCCTTGAGGGCCGGCAATTCGGCGGCCACCTGCGCCATGCGCCGGGCCAGGCCAAGACGCTGGGTCAGATGGTCGGCCCGTTCGCCGTAGAGATCGGCCAAAGGGACCACCAGGCCGAACCACAGCAGGAGCAGCGGAAGAACCGCGATGACCAGCGCCAGCATCTGGCCGCGCCGGCCGGTGGGAAGAGCGACCGCCATGATCAGGGAAGGGCCTCCACCTTGATGGAGAACAGATCGCGGTTGGCATCCTTCATACGGGTGACCGGCGCCGCGAAAGCGGGATCCCGAAACGACGCGTCATGCGCCAGCGCCCCGATCAGCTGGGCGGCGTCGGCCGACTGGCCGACCAGGCTTACCTGACGCTGCCGCATGGCGAATTCGGTGAGATAGGTGTCGTCCGGCAGGACCGCGGTGGTCGCCGCCAGCACCTTGAGGGGATCGCCCAGGCGTTCCGCCTCGGCCGCCAGGATGTCGCCGCCGGTTCCGCCGCCGTCGATCCGTCGCCGCAAGGCGTCGGCCTGGTCGACCAGGGGCTTCAAGGCGGCGATGCGGTCTTCGACGGCGCTCAAGGCCATGGCCTGGCGAAGGAAGGGAACCGCCGATGCGCCGAGGGCGAGCAGCGCGCATGCCGCGGCGGCCAGAGGCATCGTCCGCGCCCGCCAGCTCGCCTTTCCGCCGGCGGCCAGGCGGATATGACGATGGGTTCCGTCCCCGGCCGCGGCGACCAGGGTGGTCGGCCGCAGCCCGGCGTGTTCCAGCAGACCGAGGAGATCGGCCAAGGCGCGGCGCGGCACCACCGACAGGCGAAGGGCCAGCTTTTCCTCCGCCGCGTCACGGCGCTCCACCGCGATCGACCACCAGACCTCGTCGGCGGTAAAAGGCGTTTCGCGATCCATCGCATAGGCGACGACCCCCTCGATCTCCCGCTCGGCGGCCAGCGGCAGGACGATATGCTTTTCCATGAGCAGGCCCGGCGGCGAGATGAGATGGGTGGCCTCCGGCCGCCCCGCCGCTTCCGCCGCCTGTCGCGCGGCGATCAGTCCCTTGCCGTCCAGGCGAAAGCTGCCGAGGCGTTCCGTCCGGCGGCGGCGGCGCAATTGGCCTACCGCCGCCTGCGGCGGCAACCGGCCCCCCCCCGCCTGCGGCGATCCTTCTCCCGCCGTCCCGTCGTCCGACGGTTCGATCACCAAGGCATCGACGTCGTCCGCGTCGCTTCGCCGCAGGCGGGGAGGAAGCAGGGACAGCATCTGCTCGATCCACCACGCCTTGCCGTCGTGCAGCATCGCTTTCACCGCAAATCCTCACAGTTCCAGAACGGTCCGCACACCATCCTGGACCGCCCGCAGATCCGAAGGGGCCAGCCGGCCGATGGCTTGGACCAGCAGCCCCTTGTCGATCGCCCGCAGCTGGTCGCAAACGGCGACCGCCCGCAGGCCGGCCGAAGGGGTGGCGACGACGATGGGCGGACGCACCTCGGCCTGATTGGACAGCGGCACCACGACGATGCTCCGGCGGGCCCGATTCAATCCGTCCGCCGTCAACACCACCGCCGGATGCATGTTCTGACCGTCGCTCCCGGAAGCGCCGTCGAGATTGATCCACCAGACGTCGCCCCGGCGAACCACGGCCGCGGCCTCGCTCACGGTCGTGACGTCCGCCAGACCGTATCCCCCGAATCCCTTTCGCCGATGGAAAGCATCTTCCATTCGCCCATTTCCGCCGCCAGACGGGTGTCCCTCTCGACCGCCAGGGCGGCCTGATAGAGCGGGTCGTTCTCGCTTCCGTCGGCCGGCGGCAACGCCTGTTCCAATAGTCTTTGGATGAATTCGCTGCGCCGGCGGTCCGATACGCATCGCTTGAAGCGCCGCGCCAGCTCTTCCGGAAGACGCACCAGTACCTGTTGCGTTGCCATGATCGATCCTCTCCGTTTTTTCAAAAGAGAAAGGCGGGACGGAAGCCGCTGAGGGGAATGTGCGGGGTCGGAAAAAGAGCCCATGACATCATTGCGCCTCCCAAGCTGATCGTTCCGTTCACGCTTAGCAAATGACAGTTTTGTTCTACTTTTGCGGGCATCTCCATCGACTCCCGGACAATGAACAAGACGCTGCGGGACCCCCGAAACCGCCCACCCTGCCGAACTTCATAAGAGGTTATGACGAAATGCCCATAAGGAATTAAATTCCTTTTATATCAATATATTATATTGATTTCCCGGCATCCGTCGGCAGCGGCGCGCCGCCTTGTGGCGCTTCACATTTCATCGCGCTGTCACAATCGCGGTCCGCCGCGGCGGCGATAGAGTCAATCTTCGATAAAATAAAGTAAAAGTTGCTCGATCCGGATCCTCTGCCCGAGGAGGAGGGCGGCTCTTGGGAGCGCCGGCGTCCGAGCCTGTGAATAAAGGGAAGAACCACGCCAATGCAGGATCAGTCCATTAGAGCGGCCCTAACCCAGAAGCACGATGCCGCCGGGCAGGAAGCGGGCGGGGACGTTCATCACCTGGCGGACAAAGGTCACCGCGTCGTCGATGCGGTCGAGGCGGAAGGTGGCGACGACGCGGCGTTGGGCGAGACGGGAATCGAGCAGGACGATCTTGCCGGGACGGTAGCGGTTCACCTCGTCGATGAGGCGGGCCAGCGGAGCCTCGCGAAAGACCAGCAGTCCCTGCTGCCAGGCGGCGACGACCTCGGGGTCGGTGGCGACGATCGGATCGAGCCCGGATTCGTCGTAGGAGACCTGTTGGCCGCCGTGCAGCGAGACGCCGCCCGGAAACGACCGCACGTCGACCTCGCCGGCGATGCAGGTCACGCAGACCGCGCGACCATCCTTACGAATGTTGAAGGATCCCCGGCGGACCTCGGCCCGGCCGGCCCCGGCCAGGACGACGATTTCCGACGAGGCGCCGTCGACGGCGACCACCGCCTCGCCGGAAATCAGCTCGATCGCCGTCGCGCCGGCCGCGGTCGGGCTGAAATCGATGCTGGTCTGCGTGTTGAGTTCGACCGAAGTTTTCCCCGCCATCTCGATCCGCCGCTGTTCGCCCCGGCGGGTCCGATAGTCGGCCTTCAGTTCCGAAAAAGAGGGCCACAATCCCGAGGGGGGACGCACCACGGCGAGACCGGCCAGCGACGCGGCCAGCGCACCGCCGCCCAGCAGAAAGGCCCGGCGCCCCATGGGAGCCGGTCTTGTCGAAGCGAGCGCCGGATCGCTCTCGAGCGCCGCCACGGCGGCGTCGCCCAGAACCTCCCAGAGCAGCGCCGCCTCGGCAAAGGCGCGATTGTGCTCCGGACTGACCTCGCGCCATCGGTTCAGGGCCGCCAGGTCCGCGGATGAGGCGCTCCCGCCGGTCAGAAGTCGCAGCCAGGCCAGGGCCTGTTGGCGCAAACCGTCGTTTTCGACGGGATTACAATCGGATTCCCTCATGGCGAGCGGTCTCTTGGGCGGGGCCGGAAGCCGCCGCGGGATTGTTTCCATGACTAAGACGTTTTAAGAGAACGCGGTCCGCGTCTTGGAGTCATTTTTTTTTCGAGAACTTCGCTGAAGTAATCCAGCGCGGCTTTCAATTCCCGGTCGACGATCCGCACGGTGACGCCATAGCGCTGAGCGATCTCCTTGTGCGACAGACTGTGCAGGCGAGACGCCAGAAAGATGGCGCGGCGGCGCGGCGGGATTTCCTCCAGGGCGCGGGCCAGCGTCGCCAGTTCGGACCGCGCCTCGGCAACCCGGCCGGGATCGAGTTCGTTCACCGCTTGCCGGCAAACCGACTCGACCTCGGCCTTGGCGAACCACCGTCCGTCGGCGCGCTTCTGATCCACCGCGATATTGACCGCCAGACGATAGAGATAGGCGGTCGGGTTGCGCACCGGGGCCTCGACCATCCCGCCGTCGTTCCGGTTCAGATGCAGCCAGGCTTCGTGCAGCACCTCGCCGGCGAAGTCGGCCGATCCGAACCGGCGCGCCAGGCGAAGCTTCAAGGCGCCGTAATCGGCGACAAGAAGCCGCTGCAGCATGGCCATCAGGCTTTCGGTCATTGGATTTCCGCCCGAGGCTGTTCGACCGAGCTCAACTGGCAGTAATCGGCCGCGTTGGCGGCACCGGGAATCAGCAGAAGGGTCACCGGCTGCGGCAGATCGGGCGGCGGCGGCTCATCGATGGCGAAGTCCTGCAATGCGGCGGCCAACATGCGGTCGCGCCGGCCATCCCCGGTCGAGGTCAGCATCTCCGAGCGGCCGATCCGGCCGGTCCCGCCGATCCACAGGCGGACCAGGACGCGGAAGGTTCCCGGCCGGGTCTCCTGGTGCCGGCACAGACGCTCGTGCAAAGCGCGTTGAATCGCCGCGCCGTAACGATCGAAGCGCGCGACGGCGGCAGCGCCCCTGGGCGAGGCCGCGGGCGATGCAACAGCGGCCGTCCGCAGGGGCACCAGGGTGAATCCGGAATTGCCGACGGAGCGGGCGGCAAGTCCGGTTCCGGCCAGCAATCCGTTCAAGGCGTCGAATGGCGACAACACGCCGGTGACCGCCGACGAGCGCCGCCCCGCCGTCAATTCGGTGTCGACGAACATCGGAATGCGCGTCGCCTCCCCATAGGCGTTGAGCGCATCGGCCAGAGGCTGCGCCGGAATGCTGAAGGGCGCCCCGCCGCCGGTCGCAACCTCGTCATCGGCCGCCGCCGCCGACACCGCCACAACGGCGATACCGGCCCCGCAACAGATGAGGAGCAGACCCCAGCGCAGCAGCGAACGCGCGGAAAAGCGGACTTTCGGGCCATTCATCATGCGCCTGTCATCACATCACCACCCGGCCCCGGCATCTACGACCGGAGCTTTCCGCGTGGTCCCGTTGCGCTACTGAAGATAGCAATAAGATATCAAGCGCGACCGCGCCGACCTAGGAACAAGATATGATATTTTTGCGTAGGAACTGCCGCGCCGCGCCCTACGGCCTGGCCCTCAAAGGGGTGCCATAGGTTTGCACCGGGCGGGAGGGATAGACCGATTTGCCGAAATTGGCGCCATATTGCTGGGAAAGGGCCGTCTCGTTGTACCCCCCCAGCTTCACCGACGACGAGGTCGCGTCCAGCGGCGGAATGTTCTGCGGCGGATGGACGGCGTCGACCTGCTGCTGCAGGCGCTGATTGAGACATTTGAGGGATGGCGTCTTGACCCCGCCGATTTCCACTTCCACGCAAGAGCCGCCGTCGCCGGCATCGTCCGCCGCAACGGCGGAAAAGGCGGGCATCGCCAAAAGCATCGCCATGAGAGCCGTCTTCAGCATCAAAAACGCGCCTCCCTCCGCCTTCTCAAAGATCCATCCGCCACGATTCGACGACCGCCAAGCCATGGAAGCATAGGCCGATAAATCGTCGCGGAAACGATAAACGTCAAGGTGACCCACCGGTCGACCGAACTCATTGTTCGGATCGAAACTTCGGCGAATCCATTGTCTCCGGATATTTTAAATCAGCCAGACACCGAGGGGACGGAGGGCGCCGCAAGCAATCTCCCGTCCTGCCAGCGGCATGGCGTTGGGCGACATGACGCCGGACGTCCGATAAGCGCCTTGGTGCCTTGGTGCCTTGGTGGTTCACCTTCGACCTCGGCGACCGCGACGCCGCCGGGATCATCGCGACAGCGCCGACGCCACGACGCGCATTTCCGAATCGGGACACTGGACCCGGTCGACCGCTTGTGTTAGCCGTGCTCCATGGTCCGCGCCTTCCTCCTCCCCTTCTGCTGTGCCTGGTTGCTTGCCCCCCTGTCGTCCGTCGCCGCGGAGGATCAGGGCCGGCCGAATGGGGACGGGCCACCGCCCTGGCACATCATCGGCCAGGACGAACAGGCGACGTCCAGCCGCTGCATCGGCCGGCCGGAGACGCCGCTTTGCGCGGTCGAAACCTTGCTGGCCTGCTTCGAACGGGCCCGGCCGGACCTCTGCCGCATGGTCGACGACGACACCGAGCAATATGCCGCGGTTTTCAACGCCCCGCCCGATCCGACGAAATATCTGGCGTACCGGATCGTCGTGGAACGGAGCGCCGCGGCGACCTCGGATACCGAAATCGTCATCGATCAGCAGGAAATGACCTCCGGCCAGAGCATCGGCGCCGTCACCGGAACCAGCAGCGCCTTCATGCTGCGGCGCCAGTCCGATGGACGCTGGAAAGTGGTCGGATGGGGCGACCCGGAGAACTGAGACCCCCGATCGACGGACCGGCGCCTGGGTTCACACGCCGACGGCATGCGGACCCAGGGGTTTACCGGCCGTCAGGCTTTCATTTGAAGCCGAAGTGGAAGGGCAGCCACAGCGAGAACTGCGGGACGAAAACCAGCAGGATCAGTCCGCACAGCAGCACCAGCAGATATTTCGACATGGGCCGGACGACGCCGCGCAAATCCGTTCCGGTGATCGCGCAAGTGGCGAACAGGCCCAGTCCGATCGGCGGCGCGAACAGGCCGAGCCCCATGGAGATCACGGCGATCACGCCGAAGTGATAGGGATTGATCCCCAATTGCTGGGCGATCGGCGTCAGCAGCGGCCCGAAGATGACCAGCGCCGGCGCGCCTTCCAAAACCGCGCCGAAGACGATCATCACCGCGACCGAAATAATGAGGAAAGCGCTCGATCCATGGGCCTGTCCGAGGGCCACCAGGGTGGTCGACAGCTGCTGGGGTATCTGCTGGACGGTCAGAGTGAAGGAAACCGCCATCGCCGCCGCCATGATGAACATGATGCCGCTGGTCATCGAGGCCGCATGGACGAAAAGCGAAACCATCTTCGCCCAGCTCAGCTCGCGGAACGCCAGGCCGCCGACCACCAGGGCATAGACCACGGCGAAAGCCGAAACTTCCGTCGAGGTCGCAATGCCCGAGGTCACCCCCCGGCCGATCATCAGCACCATCAGCAGGGCGACCATCGCGCCGCTCACCAAGGGCAGCATGGCACGGCGCTTCTCGAAGGCCTTGGTCGGATCGATCCGGGTGCCGAAGATGATCGCCGCCGAAATCAAGGACAAGGCGAGAACCCCCGCCGGAACCAAGCCGGCGAGGAACAGACCGCCGATCGAGACATTGGCGACGAAGCCGAAAATGATGATGTTGATGCAAGGCGGAATCGTCTCCGCCATCACCGCCGTGCAGGCCAGCAGCCCGGCCGCTTCATTGGGATCCTGCCGGGTCCGCCGGACGGCGGGCATGAGGATCGAGCCGACCGCGGCGATATCGGCCAGCTTCGATCCCGAAATTCCCGAGAAAAGGGCGGTCGCCACGATCATGATGACATTCAGGCCGCCCCGCATCCGCCCCATCAGCCGAACCAGCAGTTCGATCAGGCGGGAAGACATGCCATTCACCTCCATCGCCAAACCGGCAATGATGAAAAATGGGATGGCGAGCAGAACGAAATTGCTCCCGCCGGAGAGCATCTGCTGGGAATAGACCAGCATCGGCATGTCGGGATCCGAAGCGAAATAGAGCAAGGAAGCGAACCCCAGCGAAAAGGCGATCGGCACGCCGAGGATCAGGGAAACGAAAAATCCGCCCAGCAGCAGCGTCATCGGCGGAATGGCGTGGTCCGGGAACAGCAGGCCGGCGACCAAAAGGCCGGCGGTTACCGCCAGGACGATGGCGCCGCTGGCCCACACCAGGCGTTGCGGTCCGCTCAAGGCGCCGGCGGCGCTGAACAGCACCATCAGGGCGCTGCCGACCACCAGCGGGCAGAAATAGATGCCCTTGGTGAAACCGAGCGGCGTGGTTTGTCCCAGCGAATCCTGCCAGAGCAGGATGGCGGAAACGAAGACGCCGCAGGAAACCACCACCGTCATCCAGTCGCAGACATGGTCGAAAAACAGGCGCCAATGGCGCGGAAACAGATGGCTGACCACCTCCACCAGGCCCACGTGCTTTCGCCGGGCCAGGGTCGTCGCCGAACCGGCGAAGATGAGAATGGTCATCAGCGCGCTGGCGATTTCCTCGACCCAGTCGAGCGGTTGATGCAGGAAATAGCGGAAGATGACCGAAACGAAAACGATCGTCACATCGACGGCGAGGACGAAGCCGTTAAAATGCTCGACCGTGCGCAAAAGCCGGTCGAGCCAAACACCCGCACGGCCGGGACCCGGCGTGGATTCGACGACGAATGGTGCGGATTCGGCGGCGCAATCAGCGGTGCTCATCAGTTTGCTCCTGGCAGATCCGCCAACCCTGGCCGGCGTGGCTTCACCGGAGGATTGAGGGAGGAATTGCCGTCCCCTCGCCGGACATGTCATCTGAAACGACCTGCCCGACGAGGCTACATACGATGCCTTCGCCTCCGCGGCAGGCTCAGGCGCCGCGCAGACCGGCGATGCTGGCGATGATCGGCTTTGCCGCCGGATATTGTTCGGCGAACGGCAGATAGAGCTGCTCGGTCATCACCTTCTGGATGCCGCGGCGTTCGTCCGGCGCCATCCGGGTATAGGTGACGCCGCGCTTCTTCAGTTCCTCCATGGCTTCCTGCGACCGTTCGAGGGCGATGCCCCGCTGGGTCAGCATGGCGTCCGACGCCGCCTTCACGAAGACCGGACGAATGTCGGCGGGGATCTTCTCGAGCCCGCGGCGGCTGATCGCCACCAGCATCGGCCCGAACAGATGTTCGGTCAGGAAGCCGTATTTGGCGATCTCATAGAACTTCTGGGCGAGAACGGTGCCGGCGTCATGTTCGAAGCCGTCGACCACCCCGGTCTGCAGGGCGGTGTAGAGTTCGTTGACCGGAATCGGCGTCGGCACGGCCCCCATCAGCTTGAAGGTCTGGATGAAGGCGCTGGTCGGCAGCACCCGCAGCTTGGTGTTCTTCAGGCCGGCCAGCGATGCGATGGGCGCTTTCGTATAGACATTGCGCGAACCGAAATTGAACCCCCACCCCAGGACGGTGGCATTGGTGGATTTCTTGATGATTTCGCCCAGGCTGTTTCCGACGCCGCCATCGATCGAGCGAGCCACATGGTCGAAGCTGTCGAACATATAGCCGAGATCGAGCAGACCGACCTCGGGGGCGACCGTCGCCCATATGGAAGAACCGACCACCATCATGTCGACGGCGCCGACCTTGACCTGTTGCACGGTATCCGGATCGCTGCCGAGCTGGTTGTTCGGGTAATATTCAAGACGGATCCGGTCGCCGAGAGTGGCTTTCAGATTGGCGCTGAAGGCTTCGTACCAGGCGAAATGCGCCGCCGTCCGATCCATCGGCATTCCCGAGGAAATGCGCAAGGAAATCGTCTGGTCGGCCCTGGCGAGGGGGGCCAATCCGGTCGCGAGGGCGAGGCCGGCGGCGGTGGTGATGACGTTGCGGCGCGTTATGGTTTTCATGGAGTCCTCCCTGAATGATCCCAAATCGGGCATTTTTCTTTTGTTGTGTTGCCGGCGCCTTGCCGTGGAGCTTGAGCGGTGGTGACGACGGTCCCGCCGCCCGGCAGGAGACCTAACTGACGCGGCTGTTCATGCGGCCTTCGTAATAATCCGGATTATTTCCAAGCTTTTGCAGGACGGGTTGCGTTATCGCATTAAGCTCGGCAATGACATCGCCGCTTATTTTATAGGCCTCCGCCATGATATTCAGAGCGAGATCTTTCTCATTGCGCGAACCGACAATAGTCGTCGTCATATGTTTGTTCGCAATGACCCAAGACAGAGAAAGCGTCGCGATATCGACCTTCAATCCGGCGGATATTTCTTTTATTTTGGCGATGGCGGAAAATATTTCTTCTTCCGCACCCGCTTCACCGTGCCGGGAGCCTTTTCCATGACTGTGGTGGAAATGTCTTGACCGAGCCCGCATGGGATTTATTTGATCTGCCGCGGTATACTTTCCGGTCAGAAGCCCCTGCTGCAGCGGCATATAAGCAATAATTCCGAGATCATGCTCTGAGCAATAGGGGATTAATTCTTCTTCAATAGATCTCGACAGCAGATTATATGGCAGCTCATTGGTCACGATGTCATCCATTATGCCAAGAACTTTATCCATCTGCTTTACGCCATGGTTGCTCACCCCAATTTCCCGAATTTTTCCCTCTTGCTTCAACTGCTTCAGCGTGGCGAACGCATCCTCCATCGACGGTGGAGCCGAAATGATGCTCTTGTCTTTGGTGAAATGTTCGATGGCATGCGGCGTAATCGGCCAGTGCAGCATGTATAGATCGATGTAACTTACACCCAGCCTTTTCAGGCTTTCCTCACAATGCTGCCGTAATACGGCTGGCGCCGTATTGGCCGGCGTCACCTTGGAGCCGATGATTGCTTTATCACGACGCCCTTTTAAAGCGATCCCCAGAGAGGATTCGCTCGCTCCATTATTATAGACTTCCGCTGTATCGAAAAAATTAATGCCGAGGTCCAAGGCTTTGTGGACAACCTTATCCACATCGCTTTGGCTTTGTTCCCCCCAATAATCACCACCGCCAAATGCCCAACAGCCGACGCCAAGCGCACTCACGTACAAATCGGATTTGCCAAGCTTTCTCAGTTCCATTTCCAACATCCCGATCAATCGTTTTTGCCAATCGAAGCATCGCCCGCCTTGTGATGGCCGCTTTCTTCCGCTTCGACCGCCGCACCTGCTCTTCATCGCATTTCGAAGGCGTTTGCGTGTGGATGCGAAAAATATCAGGGCCGGGCGGATAGTTCAATATATAAAATAAAATCCCATATATTGAGATAAATGCCCTGATTATTCCCCATCCCCAGACCCCTTTCTTCGGTTCTCCGCCTCTCGCCGGCACGGCACATAGCCTTTAAGCACATCGACATCTGCTGCCGTCGGCGATATATGTGACGAATGGCTCAGCCGAGCCTCGGTCAAACGTGACTTTTTATGATTTCCTATATGTTGAGATAATATATTACATATTGAACTGAAATCACGGCCCTGATAGGGTCCATGTCTCGATGCGCCGGCTTTGGAATGGGACGAGGGATAGTGGGATGGCCAAGGGAGACGCGAGTGAAACGCCGGCTGGAACACAAACGCTCGTCAGAGGTTTGGCCGTCATCGACGCCGTCGCGAACGGAGCCCGATCGCTCCAGGCCATCGGCGCCGCGATCGGCTGCACACGCAGCACCACGCACCGGCTGGTGTCCGCATTGGCGGCGACCGGGCATCTCGGGGTGATGCCGGGCCTCGGTCACGTGCTCGGCTCCAAGCTCATCGCGCTCGGTTACCTGGCCCGCGAGCAGATGCCGATCACCGCGGTCGCCCGGCCGCATCTGGAGATGCTGTCCGAACGGACCCTCGACACGATTCATCTCGGCATGGCGGAAGGCTCGGAGGTCTTCTATCTGGACAAGCTGCCGGGCAAACGCGGGTTGGAGATGCGATCGCGGATCGGTTTTAGGATGCCCCTGGCCTTCACCGGCATCGGCAAGGCCCTGATCCTGGACATGCCGGAGGACCGCTGGCTGGATTTGTACGAAACCGGGCGGGCCTGGCATATCGAGCGGGGGACGGCGCCGTCGACCTTCCCCTCCTTGAACGAGTTCCTCATCAGGATGCGCAGCTACGCCGCCCAATCCTGTGCCTATGATCTTCAGGAAAATGAAGACGGCGTCCGCTGCGTCGCCGCGCCGATCCGCGATGCCGGCGGCGCCATCGTCGCCGCCATCAGCGTGGCCAGCGCGGCGCAATACATGCCCCTCGACCGCATGCCGGAACTTCGCCCGCTCGTCATGGCGACGGCGGCCGGCATTTCCAAGGAACTGGGCTGGAGGGAACGGCCGGCGGCCGACGTCGCCAATTCCACCTTACCCGGAGCACGCCCTTGACCGCAGCGGCACGACTGATCGGCCTCGACTGGGGCACCTCCTCCTTGCGCGCTTATCTCCTCGGCGACGGCGGAGCCGTCATCGAAGACGTGACCCTGCCGTGGGGCATCATGGCGACGCCGGAACGGGATTTCGCCAAAGCCCTGGAAACGGCCACCGGCGCCTGGCGGCGGAGCCATCCGGGCATCCCGATGATCGCCTCCGGCATGATCGGCAGCGCTCAAGGGTGGCGCGAGATCCCTTATATCTCCTGTCCCGGCGGCATGGGCGAATTGGTCGCCGCGCTGAAGCGGCAGCCGGCGGAGACCAAGGGCGTCCTGCCCATCGTCCCCGGCATCGCCCTGGACGGCGAGTTCCCCGGCGTCATGCGCGGCGAGGAAACGCAAATCGTCGGCGCCCTCGACCTGGTCCCGGGGCTGTTCGGCAATTCCCTGCTGGTGCTGCCGGGAACCCATTCCAAATGGGTGGAGATCCGCGACGGCAGGATCGTCACCTTCACGACCTATCTCACCGGCGAACTGTTCGCCGTCCTGGCCAAACATTCGATCCTGGGCCGCCCGGCCCTCGATGCCGGCAAGGCCGGCGACGGTCCGCAAGGTCCGGCCGCGGC
>JAATGN010000148.1 GCA_015654615.1 Rhodospirillales bacterium | reverse complement strand
GCATGAGCCGATGTCGACCGGCATCAAGGCGATCGACGCCCTGATCCCCATCGGCCGCGCCCAGCGCGAATTGGTGATCGGCGATCGCCAGACCGGCAAGACCGCCATCCTGATCGACACCATTCTCAATCAGAAGCGCTTCAACCAGGGCGACGACGAGACGCAGAAGCTTTACTGCATCTATGTCGCCATCGGCCAGAAGCGCTCCACCGTGGCGCAATTGGTCAAGACCCTGACCGACAACGGCGCCATGGACTATTCCATCATCGTCGCCGCCACCGCGTCCGAGCCGGCGCCCCTGCAGTTCCTGGCCCCTTACTCGGGCTGCGCCATGGGCGAATATTTCCGCGACAACGGCATGCACGCCCTGATCATCTATGACGATCTCTCCAAGCAGGCCGTGGCCTATCGCCAGATGTCGCTGCTGCTGCGCCGTCCGCCGGGCCGCGAGGCCTATCCGGGCGACGTGTTCTATCTGCATTCCCGTCTGCTCGAACGGGCCGCCAAGATGGGCGACGCGGCGGGCGCCGGCTCGCTGACCGCTCTGCCCGTCGTCGAGACCCAGGCCAACGACGTCTCGGCCTATATTCCGACCAATGTGATTTCCATCACCGACGGTCAGATCTTCCTGGAGACCGAGCTTTTCTACAAAGGCATCCGTCCGGCGGTGAACGTCGGCCTGTCGGTGTCGCGCGTCGGATCCGCCGCCCAGATCAAGGCGATGAAGCAGGTCGCCGGTTCGATCAAGCTGGAACTCGCGCAATATCGCGAAATGGCCGCCTTCGCGCAGTTCTCCTCGGATCTCGATCCGGCGACTCAGAAGCTGCTCAACCGCGGCGCCCGCTTGACCGAATTGCTGAAGCAGCCGCAATACGTCCCGATGGCCACCGAAGACGAGGTGGTGTCGCTCTATGCCGGCGTCCGCGGCTATCTGGACAAGCTGGCGGTGGCCGACGTCGGCCGCTTCGAATCGACGCTGCTGGGGGAATTGCACGCCAAGCATGCCGATATCCTGCAGGCCATCGTCAAGGACAAGCAACTGACCCCGGCCACCGAGGAAAAGCTCAAGGCTTTCCTCGACGCCTTCTCCAAGACCTTCGTCTGATCGCGCAGGGAACGGCAAGCCGATGCCCAGTCTCAAGGACCTAAGGCTCAGGATCGCCAGCGTCAAATCGACGCGGAAGATCACATCGGCCATGAAGATGGTGGCCGCGTCCAAGCTGCGACGCGCCCAGGCCGCCGCCGAACAGGCCCGTCCCTATGCGACGCGCATGGAGCGCATGCTGGGCAATCTGGCCGGCAGCCTGGCCGGTCAAAGCGGCGCGCCCAGGCTGTTGGCCGGAACCGGCAAGGACGATGTCCATCTGGTCATCGTCGCCACCTCGGACCGCGGCCTGTGCGGCGGCTTCAACGGTACGGTGGTCCGCTCGTCGCGGGCCCTGGTGACCGATCTGCAACGGGCCGGAAAGACGGTCAAGCTGATGATCATCGGCCGCAAGGGCCGCGATCAATTGAAGCGCGACTTCTCCCCGCTGTTCGTCGAAAGCTTCGACAATGTCGGGCGCCGCGGCGTGACCTTCGCCGAGGCCGACCAGATCGCCGCGAAGATTTTGCAGATGTTCGAATCCGGCGCCTTCGACGTCTGCACCATCGTCTACAATCGCTTCAAATCGGCCATTTCCCAGGAGGTGACCCGCCATCAGCTGGTTCCCTTCCCGGTGCCCGAGGCCGCCCCGGAGACCGCCGATTCGCCGGTGGCCAAGGCGATATACGAATATGAGCCGTCCGAGGAAGCCATCCTGGCCGAACTGTTGCCGCGCAACCTGGCGGTGCAGATCTTCCGGGCCCTGCTCGAGAGCAATGCCTCCGAGCAGGGGGCCCGGATGACGGCGATGGACAACGCGACGCGGAACGCCGGCGACATGATCAATGCCTTGACCATCCGCTACAATCGGTCGCGCCAGGCACAGATCACCAAGGAACTCATCGAAATCATCTCCGGCGCCGAAGCGCTGTGACGGTCTACTTTAGGAGCCCGCACTCATGACGAAGAACAATGTCGGCACCATCACCCAGGTCATGGGCGCTGTCGTGGACGTGCGCTTCGACGCTGGTTTGCCCTTCATGCTCTCGGCTCTGCATACCGAGAATCAGGGCAAGACGCTGGTCCTCGAGGTGGCGCAGCATCTTGGCGAAGATGAGGTCCGGACCATCGCCATGGACTCGACCGACGGTTTGACCCGCGGCCAGTCGGTGATCGACACCGGGGCGCCGATCTCCGTACCGGTGGGGCCCGAGACGTTGGGCCGCATCATCAATGTCATCGGCGAGCCGATCGACGAACGCGGGCCGATCGGCACCACGAAGACCCTGCCGATCCACCAGAAGGCGCCCGAGTTCATCGAACAATCGACCGAGACCGAAATCCTCGTCACCGGCATCAAGGTCATCGATCTGCTGGCTCCTTATTGCAAGGGCGGCAAGATCGGCCTGTTCGGCGGCGCCGGCGTCGGCAAGACCGTGCTGATCATGGAATTGATCAACAATGTCGCCAAGGCGCACGGCGGTTATTCGGTGTTCGCCGGCGTCGGCGAGCGGACCCGCGAGGGCAACGATCTTTATCACGAGATGATCGAGTCGGGCGTCATCAAGCTCGATGGGCCGGGATCCAAAGTGGCGCTGGTCTACGGCCAGATGAACGAACCGCCGGGCGCCCGGGCCCGCGTCGCCCTGTCCGGCCTGACCCTGGCCGAATATTTCCGCGACGAGGAAGGCCAGGACGTGCTGTTCTTCGTCGACAATATTTTCCGCTTCACGCAGGCGGGCTCGGAAGTGTCGGCCCTGCTCGGCCGCATTCCGTCCGCGGTGGGCTATCAGCCGACGCTGTCCACCGAAATGGGCGTCATGCAGGAGCGCATCACCTCGACCAAGAAAGGGTCGATCACCTCGGTTCAGGCCATCTATGTGCCGGCCGACGATTTGACCGATCCGGCGCCGGCGACCTCCTTCGCCCATCTGGACGCCACGACCGTGCTGAACCGGGCCATCGCCGAACTGGGAATTTACCCGGCCGTCGATCCCCTGGATTCCACCTCGCGCGTCCTCGATCCCAAGGTCGTCGGCGAGGACCATTACAAGGTGGCCCGCGACGTGCAGCGTATCCTGCAGACCTATAAATCGTTGCAGGACATCATCGCCATCCTCGGCATGGACGAATTGTCGGAAGAGGACAAGCAGGTGGTGGCGCGGGCCCGCAAGATCCAGCGTTTCCTGTCGCAGCCCTTCCATGTGGCCGAGGTGTTCACCGGCAGCCCGGGCAAGCTGGTGTCTCTCGAAGACACCGTCAAAGGCTTCAAGGGAATCGTCGCCGGCGATTACGACCATATGCCGGAGTCGGCCTTCTACATGGTCGGCTCGATCGAGGAAGCCGTCGAGAAAGCCAAGAAAATGGCGGCCGAAGCGGCTTAACTTAAGGTGAAGCATGGCTGAGAAGGTCGAATTCGAACTCGTCTCGCCGGAGCGTCTTTTGATCTCCGAGCCGGTCGAAATGGTCGTGGTGCCCGGCTCCGAGGGAGACTTCGGCGCGCTTCCGCGCCATGCTCCGATGATGACGGCGGTGCGCCCCGGCATCATCGACATCTATCAGGACGGCAAGGTGAAGGATCGCATCTTCGTCGCCGGCGGTTTCGCCGAAGTGACGGAGGTGCGGGTGACCGTCCTCGCCGAAGAGGCCATCAAGCTGGAGGACCTCGATTCGGCCGATGTGGCCGCCCGCCTCGCGGCGGCCGAACGCCGCGTCGAAGAGGCGGACGGCGATCTCGCCCGCAGCGAGGCGCAACGCGGCCTTCTGGTCGCCCAGGCGATGAAGGCGGCCCTGGACGTCCGGCCGGCTCCCTGAGCCATCGGATCCTGTCGAAGATTATGAACGGCCGATGGCAACCTCCATCGGCCGTTTGCGTTAATCACTTGTTATTCCTTGTTCTATCCCAGATCTCTGCCGATATATCCGAGTTAGTTGGTGAGGAGGCGGCAAGACATGCCACGTTGGACCGAAGGCGATATTCCCTGGAATGATTTCGATCCGGCCAGACTGACGCCGGACCATCTGAAGCTGGTCAAGGCCGCCAGTCTTACCGAATACAACGCCGCTCGTTACACCCAATATCTGAAGAATGTTTTCGCCGGCGACGACGATTTCGCCCTGACCATCTCGGAATGGCAGAAAGAAGAGGAACAGCATGGGGCCATTCTGGGCCGCTATGCCGAAATGGCCGATCCCGCTTACGATTTCGCCGCCACCTTCGCCCGTTTCCAGCAAGGCTATGTGATTCCGGTCGACGTCTCCCGGTCGGTCCGCGGCTCGCGCGTCGGCGAACTGCTGGCGCGCTGCATCGTCGAAACGGGAACCAGTTCCTTTTACATGGCCATGGGCGAGGCCGTGCAGGAACCGGTGCTGGCGCTCATCTGCAAACATATCGCGGCCGACGAACTGCGCCATTATCGAATGTTCCTCGACGGGCTGCGCAAACATCAGCCGATCGAGCGGGTCTCGCTGCTGGGCCGGCTGAAGGTGGCGCTCGGGCGTGTCCGCGAGAGCGACGACGACGAACTCGCCTTCGCCTATCACTGCGCCAACGAGCCGGGTATCGAATACGACCATCGGCGCAGCAACACGGCCTACGGCGCCCTGGCCTACCGGCTGTATCGCTTTCAGCACGCCCAACGGGCGGTCGGCATGGTGTTCAAGGCAATGGGTCTCGATCCGCAAGGGTGGCTGTCGCGCCGCGCCGCCCATTGGGCCTGGCGAAAGATGCAGGCCCGCGTCTCGAAGCAGGCGGCTTGAGGCACGAAGGGGATTTCGCGGCGGACGTCGTCGGCGCCGCCATCGGCCGGCCGGGGCCGGTCCCGGCAATCTTGCGGCGCTTATCGGTGGGCCGCCGAAACGGCCAGTTCGCGGGCGATCGGCGTGAATTCGGCGATCACCGCGCGGTAAAGATCGCGCTTGAAGGGCACGATCAGATCCAGCAGATGGTCGAAGCGCGACCAGCGCCAATCGCAGAATTCGGGATGCTCGGTGCGAATGTCGATATCGCAATCGCGGCCGGTATAGCGAAGGGCGAACCATTTCTGCGTCTGGCCGCGAAACCGGCCCTTCCACACCTTGCCGACTAGGTCATGGGGCAGGTCGTAGTTCAGCCAGCCGGCGCTTTCGCCGACGATTTCGGCGCGGTCGGTGCCGATTTCCTCCTTCAGTTCGCGAAAGGCCGCCTGATGCGGCGTTTCCCCCTCGTCGATGCCGCCTTGCGGCATCTGCCAGGCGTCGCGTTCCGTGTCGATGCGCTTGGCGGTGAAGACCAGGCCTTGCGGATTGAACAGCATCAATCCGACGCCGGGGCGATAGGGAAGGCTGGAATGATCCGCCGCGTCGCTCATGGTCGCTCCCGAAGCAAGGCCGCCGTCAATGCGGGAGGCGGACGACGGCGCTGACCGGCGCCAGCGCCACGCCTTTTTGCGGAAAAGTTCCGACCCAGGCCAACAGCCGTTCCAAGGTGACCGGGCGGGCCGAAACATAGGCCACCGCGCTGCCGTCGCGTTGCGCGGTGGCCAGAAGGCGGCTCAACCGGACGTCGATGGCGACGCGGAAGGGGGTTTCGTCGGCCACCAGGGTTACCGACAGGGCGGCAGGAAGGTCGGCATTGGACACGCCGACCAGTCCGTCGCCGACGAACAGCAGACCGCGATTCTTCAAATCCCTCAGCATCGGAGCCCACTGCTCCTTGGCGGCGACCGGCGAGCGCAGGGCGGCCGCCACGCCGACATAGCTGGTGGTCTTGGCGAGAATGGCGTCCAGATGGGCGACCGCCTCGGCCGGACCATGACGGGAGAGGACGGCCAGCGGGCCGGCGTCATGAATGGGAAAGTTCGGCGGCTCGAGCGGCAGGTCGAGCAAGACCTCATGGCCGTTGTTGCGGGCCCGCTTGATCCAATTGTCCAGGTTGCCGGCATAGGGGCTGAAGGACAGGCTGATCTCGGGCGGCAGCTTGCTGATCGCCGCTTCGGTCGATTCCCGCGAAAGCCCGAGCCCGGTGACCACCACGGCAATGCGCGGCGGCGTTCCCTCGACGGCGAAGGGTCTGGCGTAGACGGCGCGGGCTTCCCGGGTGCCGGCGATCACCGGCAGCGGACCGTTCGCGCTGTTGCGCAGCAGATCGTTGGCCGGGGCGGAGGGCAGAGCCTTGAGATCGGTGCGGGCCGGCAGTTGCGTGAAGGACGGCGGGGCCAGGGGCTCCCCGCCCGGCGGTATGGCGGGTTCCGACATGGCGGGCGGCGGGGGCGGCGCGGTGTTGCCGGCGGCGTCCACGGCCGGCACCGCGACGCTCGGCAAGGTCACCGGCGGCGGCCCCGATGCCGCGCCGGCGGCCGGCGGCGCATTCGGCGGCGCGGCCGGGGCGCCGTTGTTCGCCTGGGTGTTGGACGGCGGAGCCGGGGGAAGGGCCGGGGCCTCTTTTTTCGGGGTTTCGGCGGGGGGAGCGACCGGCGCCGGCGGCACCGGTTCCATGGTCATCTTGACGTCGCGGTCGGGCGCCGCGGGCGGCTGGATCAGGGACCCGCTCGGACGCTCGCCGCCGGGCCGGGCCGGCATGGACATCTCGATCCGCGGCGCCCGCGTGAAATCGGCCAGCACTTCCTGCGGCGTTTCGCCGGTGACGATATACCAGGCGGCGGCGGCCACCACGACCAGGGTGATCGGGATGACGACGACATAGACCGATGTCGACAGCCACTCCCCCCCAGCGGCCGGACGACCGGAAGGGCCAACGCGGCCGGTGGGGGAGAGGGAGAGCTTCACCGTCGAATCGTCTTCAGTTGGCCTTCGCGGCGCCCTTGTAGAGCGAGAGGCCGCGTAGCAGATCGAGGGCGCGCGCCAATTGATAATCGGTGGCGGGATCTCCCATCTTGAGGGCGTCCGTCACCGGCGACGGCGCGGCGGCGGGCGCGGCCTTGTTGTCGGCTCCCGGTTGCGGCGCGGCCGCCGGGGCGGTCTTCGCATCGTCGGCTTGGACGTCGGCATCCGGCTTGGCCGGCGTCTTCGGCAGCGTGTCGTTCTTCAGGGCCCGCGGCAGCGAGGCCTCGCTCCGCCCGAAATGGTCGTTCGACTGGTTCAGCGCCTCGACCTTGGACGGCAGCACCTTGATGTCCGGCTCGATGCCGACGGCCTGGATCGACCGGCCGGACGGCGTGTAGTAGCGCGCCGTGGTCAGCCGCATGGCGCCATGGTCCTTCAAGGGCATGATGGTCTGCACCGAGCCCTTGCCGAACGACTTGGTTCCCAGAAGGATGGCCCGGCGATGATCCTGCAGGGCTCCGGCGACGATTTCCGAGGCCGAGGCCGATCCGTCGTTGATCAGCACGACCAGCGGCAGGCCATCGGTCAGATCCTTGCCGTGGGCGTTGAAACGCTGGGTATCCTCGGGATGGCGCGACCGGGTCGAGACGATCTCGCCCTTGTCGAGGAAATCGCCGGACACGGCGACCGCCTGATCCAGCAAGCCGCCGGGATTGTTGCGCAGATCCAGCACATATCCCTGAAGATTGCCGTTGGCGTCCTTCTTCAACTGGTCGATGGCCTTCCGGAGATTGGTGTCGGTCGATTCGACGAACTGGCTGATCCGGATATAGCCGACATTGTCCTGCAGCTTGTATTTCACCGTCTGGATCTTGATGACGGCGCGGGTCAGCGTGACCTCGAAGGGGGCTTGGCCTTCGCGGCGCACCGTCACCTTGATGTCGGTATTGACCGGACCGCGCATGCGGTCGACGGCGTCGTTGAGGCTCAAGCCCTGGACCGGCTCGCCATTCAGATGGGTGATCAGGTCGTTGGGCTGCAGGCCGGCTTTGGCGGCCGGCGTGTCGTCGATCGGCGAGATCACCTTGACCCAGCCGTTCTCCATGGTCACTTCGATGCCCAGCCCGCCAAATTCGCCTTTGGTCTGGACTTGCATGTCGCGGAAACTTTTCGGATTGAGATAACCCGAATGCGGATCCAATGACGTGAGCATGCCGTTCAACGCCGCCTCGATCAGTTCCTCGTCGCTGACCGGTTCGACATATTCGTTGCGCACGCGCTCGAAGACGTCGCCGAAAAGGCTGAGCAACCGATAGGTATCGGCATTGTTGTTCTTATCCGTTGCCGCCGTCGCGGGACTAGACAGCAGGGCGAGCCAAGCGCAGGCGCCCGCTGTGATCATGACCTTCCGAATCATCCAGTAACCTTTGTTTTTCGTGCTGTGAGCCAAGGCAACGGGTTAACGGGCTGGCCATTGCGGCGCAGCTCGACATAAAGAAGCGGTTTGCTTTCGGGCTGTCCCATCACGCCGACCGGTTCTCCGGGCAGAAGATGCTGGCCGACGTTGCTGTCGATCCGGGCCATTCCGGCAAGTAGCGTATGATATCCTTCGCCATGCTCGATGATCAAGAGAAGGCCATAACCGCGAAACGGACCGGAGAATACCACTTGTCCGTCATAGGGCGCTACCACTTGAGCATTGGGGCGTGTACTGATGCTGATCCCGCGCGACGGCGCCCCCAAATCGTTGGTCTGGCCGAATTTGACGACCACCTTGCCGCGCGCCGGAAAAGGCATTTCCCCCTGGGCCTGACTGAAGGGCCGCGTCCACATCGGCGGGCTTTGCGGCTGCGCGGGGGGACCGGCATTGGCCGTCGCGGCGGCGGCCTCCCGGGCGGCGGTATCGGCTTTGACCAGGGCCTCCTTGGCCGCCCGGGCCGCCAGCTGTTCGGCTTGCCTGGCCTGCCGGGCCGCCGCGATCTCGGCGGCCTGCTGTTCCTTGGCGGCTTTTTCGGCGGCGATCTGGGCTTCGCGGGCCGCCTTGGCGGCGGCGATCTCCGCTTCGCGGGCCGCCTTGGCGGCGATTCGCTCCGCCTCGCGGGCCGCCTTTTCGGCGGCGAGCCGTTCGGCCATTTCGATTTCGCGGCGTTTCTTTTCCTGCTCGATCCGGGCCAGCAGATCGCGCAGATCCTCCGCCTCGGCGGCCATCGACTGCAGGCGTTTCTCCGTCTCGAGCCGCTGTCCCTCGGTCTCCTGCTGCAACTGCTGCTTGCGGTCGTACAATGCCGCCAGACGGCGATGCTCGGCGTCGAGTTTGGTCGTGGTCGCCGAAATCTTCTGCTTTTGCCGGCCGATATCGATTCTGAGCGAAGCAAGAGAATCGAGATCGGCCTTCAGAATTTTGGCCGACTCCTGGATTTTTGGCACGACGGTTCTCAGCAGTATGGCGCTTCGCACGGTGTCGGCCGGCGAGGTCGGCTGCGCGATCAGGGCTTCGGACGGCCGGAAGGCAAGGCGCTGCAACGCCGTCAGCACGCCGTTCATCTGCTGGCGCTTGAGTTCCAGGCTCGCTGCCTTGTCTTTTTCCAATATGCCGAGATCGTTCAGTTGCAACTCGAGTTCCGAGAGGTTTTCTTCATGTTCCTGAACCGCATGCGCCGCATTGACCATATTGCCGCGCAGATCGGTCAGATCCTTGGCCAACTGCTCGGCCCGCTGCCTGATCTGTTCGCGCTCCGCCTGACCTTTCTGCAGGGCGCTTTCCAGTTCCTTGAGGCGCTGGTCCGGAGCCGCCCCGGCGGGCTCCGTCGCGGCCGCGCCCTGTTCCATCAAGCCCAGGCAAAGCACCAAAATCGCCATGACGATTCGGCGCGACGCTCTTGCGGCAGGCCACCGCCCGATCCAGCGGGAAAAGGCGGCCCAGGTCACGTCACGTCACGCCATGGCGCTGCGAGGCACGGCGTTGGATCCGGCGCCCTTGTCCGCCAGCAGCGAACGGCCGGTCATCTGCGCAGGCTGCGGCAGACCCAGCAAAGCGAGAATCGTCGGGGCGACATCGGCCAGGCGACCATTGTGCAGGGCGCCGACGCCATCGGGCGCGTCCGCCAAGATCACCGGAACCTTGCCGATGGTATGGGCGGTGTAAGGCTCGCCGGTGGTCGGATCGCGCATCAATTCGGCATTGCCGTGATCGGCGGTGATCAGCAGGCTGCCGCCGGCCCGCCGCACGGCCTGGTCCAGACGTCCGAGGCAGCCGTCGACCGTCTCCACCGCCGAGATGGCAGCCTCCAGGATTCCGGTGTGTCCGACCATGTCGCCATTGGCGTAATTGACGACGATCAGGTCGAACTTGCCGCTCTCGATGGCCGCCACCAGCCTGTCGGTGACTTCCGGCGCCGACATCTCGGGCTGCAGATCATAGGTGGCGACCTTCGGGCTGGGCACCAGGATGCGCTCTTCGCCCGGAAAGATCGCTTCCCGCCCGCCGTTGAAAAAGAAAGTGACGTGGGCGTATTTCTCCGTCTCGGCGATGCGAAGCTGGGTGAGGCCGGCGTCGCTGATCACCTCGCCCAGGATGCGCGTCAGGCTTTCGGCGGGAAACAGCACGTCGAAAAAGCGATTGAGATCGCTCGAATATTCGGTCATCCCGAGGCGGGCGACAAACTGCGGCACGCGCGCCCGCGGGAAGCCGTCGAAAGCCGGATCGACCAGCACCGAGAGAATCTCGCGGGCCCGGTCGGCCCGGAAATTGGCCATGATCAGACCGTCTCCGTCCTTCATGCCGGCATAGGCGCCGATCACCGTCGGCAGGACGAATTCGTCGGCCTTGCCGGCCTGGTAGGAGGCCTCGATGGCGGCGACGGGGTCGGCGGCCTTGGCGCCCTTGGCCTCGACCATCGCCTGATAGGCCAGCGTCACCCGCTCCCAGCGCTTGTCGCGGTCCATGGCGTAGTAGCGGCCGGACAGGGTGGCGATGCCGACCGCCAGGCCGGCCACCTCGGCGAGGAAGGTTTCGACGAAACCCTTGGCCGAGGAGGGCGGCGTGTCGCGGCCGTCGAGAAATCCATGGATCATGACCGGGACGCCGGCCTCGGCGACGGCGCGGGCCAAGGCGGCCATATGGCTCTGGTGCGAATGCACCCCTCCGGGCGAGAGCAGTCCCAACAGATGAGCGGTGCCGCCGCTTGCCTTCAAGGCGGCGACCGTCTTGGCCAGGGCCGGGTTTTTCGCCAGGCTGCCGTCGCTCACCGCCAGGTCGATGCGCGGCAATTCCTGCATGACGACCCGGCCGGCTCCGAGATTCATATGCCCGACCTCCGAATTGCCCATCTGGCCGTCCGGCAAGCCGACGGCCAGCCCGGAGGTTTCGAGAAAGGCATGCGGCGCGCGGGCCAGCAGATCGTCCCAGACCGGCGTATCGGCCAGGGCGATGGCGTTGTCGGCCCGTTCGGCGCGATATCCCCAGCCATCGAGGATGCACAGAACCATGGGACGGGGGCGGGACGGGGAGCGGAGCGTGTCGGTCATAACGGATATATATGCCATATCGATTGTCAATGCCATGATCACCCAGGTCGAACCTATATGGCGATCGCCCGACGATCTTGGGAGTCCCTTTCGCATCTGGTCAAGGACATATCTTCGAAGACGCCCGAGGAGATCCCATGCGCGCCTCGATGGTGCGGATGCGCGACTGGATGAAGGGCGTCGGCGCCACCGGCGAAAAGCGCCGGGGATTGGGCAGGACGGCGGCCAGCGCCGCGGCCTGGCGCCGCGTCAGATCATGGGCCGATCGGTGGAAATAGCGTTGCGCCGCCATCTCGGCGCCGTAGAGGCCGTGGCCCCATTCGACGACATTGAGATAAATCTCGAGAATCCGCCGCTTTCCCCACAGCGCTTCGATCAAAACGGTGAAGCCCGCTTCCAGCCCCTTGCGCAAAAAGCTGCGTCCGGGCCAGAGGAAGACATTCTTCGCGGTCTGCATGGAAAGCGTGCTGGCCCCCCGCAGGCGGCCGCCGTTCTCATAGGTGTCGACCGCCTGGCCGAGGGAGTCCCAGTCGAATCCGTGATGGCTGCAAAATCGGGCGTCTTCGGAGACGACGACGGCGCGCAGCAATTCGGGCGAGATGGCGGCGATCGGCATCCAGCGCCGCTCCATTGCCTCGCCTTCGACCTTGCGGATCAGCATCAAGGGGGTGACGGGAGGCGCGACGACCCTGAAAAGGGCGACCAGCGCGCATGGCAGGCCGATTCCGAGGAGCAGTCCCCAGAGGACCAAAGGTCGGCGCCACCGTCTGAGGCCTGTCAGCATGGCGGAAGTGTGCGGCATCACCGGCCGTCCCGCAAGCGGCCCGCTCTTGCCTGGTCATCAGAAAGGAGTAACCTCCGGCCCGAGACTCGGTCGGGAAGGCCTCCATGCGAACGCGCGATCCTCATCACCCCCACCCAACCCTCCCCCATCATGGGGAAGGGCTTTATTGACCGCCTGGCCCTGATGTCGTCCGTCAAACGGTATTGGCGCTGGGCGGGATTGCTCGTCCTGTCGCTTGCGTTTTCCGCATTGTTGCATCGGGCGGCTTTTCCCGCGGCTTTGCTTCTCGGGCCGATGCTGGTCGCCATCGCCTTCGGCGTTGCCGGCAGCGGTTTGACCCTGCCGCGGTGGTCCTTCGTCGGAGCGCAAGCGATCATCGGCTGTCTGGTGGCGCGGGCCTTGACGGCCTCCATCCTGGTTTCGATCGCCGACGACTGGGCGATCATGCTGACGATCGTCGGAACGACCGTGCTGGCCGGCGGCCTCGTCGGCTGGATTCTGGTTAAATTCGGCGCCCTGCCCGGGACCACCGCGGCCTGGGGATCGTCTCCCGGCGCCGCCTCGGCCATGGTGGTGATGGCCGAAGCCTTCGGGGCGGACGCCCGCCTGGTCGCCTTCATGCAATATCTGCGGGTCGTCATCGTGGTGATGAGCGCCTCCCTGGCTTCGCGCCTGCTGCTGGGCGCCGCGCCGCCCGCCTTGCCGGCGAGCGACGATTTTTCTTTCGCCGCGCCGATTCTCCCCTTGATCGAAACCCTGGCCATCGCCGCAGGCGGCGCCCTGGCCGGGCGTCTCTTGCGGATTCCGGCCGGGGCGCTGCTGATGCCCATGGCGATCGGCGCCGTGCTGCAAGGCGGCGGATGGACGGCGATCACCTTGCCGCCCTGGCTGCTCGGTCTGTCCTATCTGACGCTGGGCTGGTACATCGGCCTCGGTTTCACCCGCCCGGTGCTGATGTATGCGCTCAGGGCCCTGCCGCAATTGCTGCTCTCGACTTTTTTGCTGATCGGGCTGTGCGCCGTCTCCGCCTGGATGCTGACCCTGTTCGTCCATACGGACGGCTTGACCGCCTATCTGGCGACCAGCCCGGGCGGGCTCGATTCGGTGACCATCATCGCGGTCGGCAGCGGCGCCGATACGCCCTTCGTGCTGGCGGTGCAGACCTTGCGCCTGTTCATCGTCTTGCTGACCGGTCCGCAAATCGCCAAACTGATCTCGCACTACGCGTAATCTCAATCGGGGGGCGGATGGGGGCCCATGGCGACAGACCGATCCGGCCAGTCCGACGAAGATCCTCTCAAGGCCGATCTGGCCTGCTTTTTCGCCTCCGGCGCCCAGCCCTATCTGCAATTCTACGAGAAGAAGCGCCGTCAGCCGGCGGGCGGGCGGCGGTGGCCCTCGCCCTCCTGGAGCTGGCCGGCTTTCGGCGGCTGGGCGGTCTGGTTCTGCTATCGCAAGATGCGCTCGATCGGTCTGCTCGTCGTCCTGCTGCCGTCCTTCGCCTCGCTTGTGGCCGGCGATTGGGCGGGATTGCTCGTCTATCTGGGCACGGCGGTCTTCGCCAAGGAGATCTATTTGAAGACAGCCCTGAAAGCGATCGCCACGGCCGATCACCAGGGGCTGGCCGGCGAGGAGCGGCGCCGCTTCCTGCGTTCGGCCGGCGGCACCTCGCTGCCGTGGGGCGCGCTCGGCGCGGTGCTGGTGACCGTGATGTCGGTGCTGTCCGCGCTCGACTCCTTGCCCGACATCATCGAATGGTTGGATGCCGCCGGACTGCTGATACCGTCATAGCGCGCCCCCGTCATGATCGTGGCGGTGATGGGCATCGGGAAAATGGGGATGGCGGTGCGTCGTCGGACTGTGCCGGTGCCAATGGCTATGCGCCCCGGGGCCGTCCTCCCCCTCCCCCTCGCCCGCTCCGTCGTGATCATGGCGATGGTGGTCGTCGCCATGGCTGTGCCGGTGGCTGTGGGCCATGGCCGGATGATGGTGGTCATGGGCGTGATGCTCGCTGAGGTGCAGCCAGAGTCCCACCGCCATCAGTCCGCCGGCGATCGCCAAGGAGGGCGTGGGGCGTTCTCCCAACAGCGGAAGCGCCAGGATGGCGCCGACGAAGGGCGCGGCCGAGAAATAGGCGCCGGCCCGGGCGGTGCCCAGCGTTCTGAGGCCGAGGACGAAAAGGACCAGGCTGATCCCATAGCCGAAAAAACCGACGATGGCGGCCGCCACGCCGGTGGCGAGGCCGGGCCAGGCGCTGCCGGTCAGGAGCGCCAGCGCCAGATTGGTCGCCCCGGCGGTCATTCCTTTGAGGGCGGCGATGCGGACGGGGTCGGACAGGGAGACGCGGCGCGTCAAATTGTTGTCGACGGCCCAGCACAGACAGGCGCCGAGCACGGCCAGCGGCCGGCCGGAAAAGCTGGGCAGCCCGCCGGCCGGCCAGGCCAGGACCAGCGCTCCGGCGATGATGGCCGCCATGCCGAAGGCGATACGCGGGGTGACGTTCTCCCGGAAGACCAACCAGGCCAGCAGGGTGGTGAAGACCCCTTCGGCGTTGAGCAGCAGGGAGGTGCCGGCGGCCTGGCTGCCGGCCAGGCCCCAGAGAAGCAACAGCGGGCCCGCCACGCCGCCGGTCAGGATCGCCCCGGCCAGCCATGGGCCGTCCCCCGGCGCCAGGCCGTCGTCATGACGGGGCGTCCGGGCGAGCCGCCAGAGACCGAGGCCGATCCCGGAGCCGAGATAGAACAACCCGGCCAGCATCCAGGGATCGATGCCGTCCAGCAGCAGTTTGGCGGCCGGCGTGCTGGCGCCGAACAGCAGGGCGGCGGCGAGCGCCGCCGCGATGCCGCCTTGGCCGGCGACGGGCCGGCGACCGTCGGTCAAGATCCGGTCACCAGCCGATAGCCGACCCCCGGTTCGGTCAGGATGAGACGCGGGGCGGCGGGATCCCCCTCCAGCTTCTGACGCAGCTGATTGACGTAAACCCTGAGGTAGGCGGTGTCCTCGACATGCGCCGGTCCCCACACCGATTTCAGAATCAGCTTATGGGTCAGCACATGGTCGGGGCTGGAGGCCAGAAAATGCAGAAGTTCATATTCCCGTTTCGACAGATGCACCTCCTCGCCGTCGCGGGTGACCACCCGGCGGACGAAATCGAGACGCAGACCGCCGATGGTCAGGATGTCGACGTTTTCCGGCACTTCGGCCTTCTGGCGCAGCGCCGCCCGCACCCGCGCCATCAGTTCGGCGATGCCGAAGGGCTTGACGATATAGTCGTCGGCCCCGCGGTCCAGCGCCTCGACCTTGTCGACTTCCTGGGCGCGCACCGACAGCACGATGATCGGCACCCGGCTGGTTTCGCGGATGGTGCTGATGATTTCCTGTCCGTCGACGTCGGGCAGGCCCAGGTCGAGAATGACCAGATCGATCTTGCGCGTGCGCGCCAGTTCGGCGCCCTGCATCGCCGTTTCCGCCTCGATCACCTCATGACCGTTGGCGCCCAGGCTGATGCGCAGGAATTTGCGGATTTGCGGTTCGTCGTCGACGACGAGAATTCGTCCCATGATGCCCCTCGGCCGCTTGTGGAAAAGTCCCCCGCTGCGCGTGGCGTGCTTTTTCTCGATATTTCATACGCCCGCAGCTTCGGTCGAGTCGAGCTTGGGCGGTTGGCCCAGCGGCAGATGGATCACGATGCAGGTCCCGGCGCCGTGCAGACCCGGTTCGGCTTTGATGGTCCCGCCATGGGCTTCGACGATGCCGCGGCAGATGGCCAGGCCCAGGCCGGTGCCGGCCGCCTGCGTATCGGCCGCTTCGACCCGGTAGAACATGTCGAACACCCGCTCGCGGTCGGCTTCCGGAATGCCGGCGCCCTGGTCGCAGACCTCGATCAGGGCGAGCTCTTTGCCGGTTCGCGCCCAGATGGTGACCAGGCTGTCGGGCGGCGCGTATTTGCAGGCATTGTCGAGCAGATTGAAGAACACCTGCTCCATGAGGACGGAATCGAGACAGAGCAACGGCAAGCCGGCATCGATATCGACCTTGACCTGGCGGCCCTTGAGCAGCTTGCCCGAACGGTCGACGGCGGCCCGCACGATGTCGCGCAGATCGGCCCAATCCGCATTGGGTTTCAGGGCGCCCGAGCCCAGCTTGGTCATGTCCAATAGATTCTGGACGAAGCGGTTGAGCCGTTCGGCCTCGTCCTGGATGGTGCCGGCCAATTCGCGGCGGTCCCCGTCCCCCAAGTCGTCGCCATAATTGATCAGGCTCGAGGCGGCGCCCAGGATCGAGACCAGGGGCGTGCGCAGATCGTGCGACAGCGACGACAGCAAGGCCGAACGCAGCCGTTCCGTTTCGGTGGCCAGCCGGGCGGCCTCGACGTCGGCGACCAGGATGGTTCTCTCGATGGCCACGGCCGCCTGGTCGCCCAGGGTTTCCAGCAGCCGGCTGTCCTCCGGCGCCAGCAGGTCCTGTCCGACCATCTGGACGCCCAGGACTCCGACCGGTCCGCGAGCCGTCTTCAGGGGCAGGAACAGCCAATCGGCGGCCGGCAAGGTGGTCGAGCCGCGGCCCGCGGGACGGCCGTTGGCCCAGGTCCAGGCGGCGGCGGCGGCGTCCTTGTCGCCGACCTCGTCTTCCGGCGGATAACCGGCGGCGATGGCCAGCCGCCCCTCGCGCGGCAGCAGAATCAGGGATTTGCCGCGGATGGTGGCGGCGACATGGTGCACCACGGCCCACAACACGTCGTCCTGGGTGGCGCCGGCCGCCACCTTGCGGCTGAATTCATAGAGGTTGGTCGTTCGCCGGGCGCTGGTCTTGCTGGCATCGGCCTGGACCTGAACGCGGCTGGCCAGATTGCTGACGATGATGGCGGCGATCAGGAAGAAGACGATGGTCAGGATGTTCTGGGAATCGGAAATGGCGAAGGAGAAGCGCGGTTCGGTGAAGAAGAAATTGAACGACAGGAAACTGCCCACCGAGGCGAAGATGGCGGGGCCGCGCCCCAGTCGCATGGCGACCAGCATCACCGCCACCAGGAAGGTCACCGAAATATTGGGCAGGGGCAGCCAGAGATCGATCAGGCACCCCAGTCCGGTGGCCGCCGCGACCCCGAGGGCGGCGATCAGATAGGAAAGCCAGTTCCGGGGTGGGGCCGGCGGCTTGGTTTCGAAGGTCCGATGATGCTTTTCGGTCTCCTCGCCGCCGACCAGCAGGACATCGAAGTCTTCGCTTTCGGCCAGGATGCGCCCGGTGACCGAACCGCCGCCGAGGACGCGCCGCCAGGCCTTGCGGCGCTGCCGTCCGACGACGATCTGACTGGCGTTCCGTTCCTCGGCGAAGGCGATGACTTCGGCGGCGACGTCCTCGCCCTGCAAGGTGACCGTCTCGCCGCCCAATTGTTCGGCCAGGCGCATGGCCTGGGCGATGCGGTCCTTTTGCTGTTCGGCCAGGCCGCCATGCCGCGAGGTCTCGACATAGACCGCCATCCAGGGGGCCGATCGCCGTTCGGCCACCCGTTTGCCGGTGCGGACCAGGCGGGCCGAGGCGGTATCGTCGCCGACGCAGACGATGATGCGGTCACGGGTCGGCCAGGGCCCCGAAATCGCGTGGGCCCGGCGGTAATTCAGCATCTGCGCGTCGACCCGCTCGGCGGCATGGCGCAGCGCCATTTCGCGCAGCGCCGTCAGATTGCCGGCCGAAAAGAAATTGCCGACGGCGCGGCGCGCCTGCTCGGGGACATAGACCTTGCCCTCGGCCAGGCGCTTCAGCAGATCCTCGGGCGGCAGATCGATCATCTCGATTTCGTCGGCGGTGGCCAGGACGCTGTCGGGCAGGGTCTCGCGCACCTTGATGCCGGCGATGCGTTCGATCACATCGTTCAGGCTTTCCAGATGCTGGATGTTCAGCGTCGAATAGACGTCGATGCCGGCGGCCAGAAGATCTTCGACGTCCTGATACCGTTTGATATGCCGGCTGCCGGGAACATTGGTATGGGCCAGTTCGTCGACCAGGACGATCTTCGGCCGGCGGGCCAGGATGGCTTCGAGATCCATCTCCAGGAACGGCCGGCCGCGATATTCGACGGATTTGGCCGGCAGCGCCGCCAGGCCGTGGAGCAGGCGTTCGGTCTCCTGCCGGCCATGGGTCTCGACCACGCCGATCACCACGTCGACGCCGTCGCGCCGCCGTTCCTGGGCGGTTTCCAGCATGGCGTAGGTCTTGCCGACCCCCGGCGCGGCGCCCAAAAAAATCTTCAGGCGGCCGCGGGTTTCCCGTCGGGCTTCGGCCAGCAGGGCATCGGGCGAGGGGCGGTTGTCGCGATCGGTGTCAGCCATCAGGCGTCAATCGTACGCCCGGCCGACCGGGGCGACAATCGCCCCGTCCAACGACCATCGGGTAGAAAAACGTTTACCACAGAGACACAGAGGACGCAGAGAGGCATATGGATCATACCGATTCCAGTCTCTGACTGGCCCAGGAACGGTTTCAGCTATTTTCCTCGGTGTCCTCTGTGTCTCTGTGGTGAAAATTATTTGATTCTCACGGTTTGCTCGTCGCCACCTGCTGGTCGAGCGCCAGGTTGAGTTCCAGCACATTGACATGCGCCTCGCCCAGGATGCCGAAGGAGCGGCCTTGCGTATGGTCGGCCAGCAGATTGCGCAATTGCGTTTCCGGAATGCCGCGGGCGGCGGCGACGCGCGGCAATTGATAAAGGGCGGCGGCCGGCGAAATGTCGGGGTCGAGGCCGCTGGCCGACGTGGTGACCAGATCGACCGGCACCGGGATGGCGGCATTGGGGTTTTCCACCTTCAAGGCCGCCACCCGGTCGGCCACGTCCGACGCCAGGCTTTTGGCCGAAGGGGCGGCGTTCGAGGCGGTGGAGGCGCCGGCGTTGTAGGGCGACGGAACGGTCTTGGTCGCGTCGGCGGGATCCGTATCGGTGGTGGCCGAGGGGCGCGGATGGAAATAGCCGGCCCCGGTGAAATTCTGGCCGATCAGCGCCGAGCCCACCACATGGCCGCTTTTTTCGATCAGGCTGCCATGGGCCTGGGTGGGGAACAGCGCCTGGCTCAATCCGGTCATGACCAGGGGATAGGCCAGGCCGGTGAGCAGGGTGAGCATCAGGGTGGCCAGGACCGATTGTTTCAATTGCTTCAACATGAGGGAAGTCTCCGGTGGCGCCGTCAGGCCAGCCCGAGGGCGGCGACGACGAGATCGATGGCCTTGATGCCGATGAAGGGAACGATCAGTCCGCCCAGGCCATAGACGAACAGATTGCGCCGCAGCAGTTCCTCGGCCCCGGCCGGCCGGTATTGCACGCCCTTCAGGGCCAGCGGGATCAGGCCGATGATGATCAGCGCATTGAAGATGATGGCCGACAGGATGGCGCTTTGCGGGCTGGCCAGATACATGACGTTCAGGCTCTGCAACTGCGGATAGGAGGCGATGAACAAGGCCGGGATGATG
>JAATGN010000331.1 GCA_015654615.1 Rhodospirillales bacterium | reverse complement strand
TTTTGATCAAGGCGTAGATTTGCCGGATCGACGAGAACCGGCCCGCCGGGCCGGTTATCCCTTGATAATACGCGGAAGAAGCAACTGATGGACCGGCGTGATCGACCGGGGATTCTGATAGTTGGCTCCGACGAAGGCCTGGATATAGTTGCGAAGGCCGGTCAGGGGGACGATTTCGTCCACGAATCCCTTCTTGGCGCAATAGGCTGGACGTGATTTGTCCTGATAGTCCTGGATCATCTGATTCATCTTGTCCAGGGTCGGGCCGATATCGCGCCCCGCCTCCTCTTCCTTGACCAGGCGACGGGCGTAAGACGCCGCCGCCGCGGTCTCGCCATGCATGACGTATATTTCCGTCAAGGGCGTTCCCAGGGTGAAGGCGTTGTTATTGTTGGCCTGGGGACCGCACATGATGTAATGCGCCGCAGCGGTCCCCTTGCGCAGGACAATGCACATCATGGCGAGATCGGTCTGTTCGATCGAATAGACCAGCGACTGCCCGAGGGCCAGAAGTTCGGCCTCTTCGGCCAGGTCGCCGACATCGATGCCGGTGGTGTCCTGCAGCCAGACGATGGGCAGATTGTCGCGCCCGCACAGGGTGACGAATTCCCCCTGCTTGATCAGCCCCTCCCGATAGTGCTTGCCGCCGACACCCGGATAGGCGCCTTTGGCATAGGCGGGGTAATCGGGAAAGACGCCCTGGCGGTTGCCGATGAAGGCGACGGGAAATCCGTCGATCCTGGCGATGCCGGTGAAGATCTCGCGACCGTAATCGGGGCGATATTCCATGAATTCGCTGTTGTCGGTCAGACGGGACAGAACCTGGAACGCGTCATAGGTGCGCTTCTGGTTCGCCGGCACGATCGAATCGAGATCCGCGGCCGGAAACTTGGGGGAAGCCGGCGCGGCGACCCGGAACATGGCCGGGTCGTAGACCGGCATCATGCGCATATAGTCCTTGATGCCGTCCAGCACGCCCGTCTCGGTTTCGTGCACCTCCCGGAAATAGGCGGTCTTGTCGAAGTGGGTCTCGACGCGACCGGGGGCCTTGGACGTGAAGGTCCTGGTTCCGTCGATGAGCGCCCGCGCCGCTTCGGCGTCGATGTGTCCCTTGGGATTCATCCCTCCGACGATCCCGGCTCCGCCAACGGCGATATTGGCCTGGTCATGGGCGATCAGGATGGTCGGGCTGATGCCCTGATATCCCCCGCCGGCCGGATTGGTTCCATAAATGCCGTTGAGGATCGGAATTCCCAGATGATTGAGTTCGGCATGGCGAAAGAAAGGGGTCCCGCTGGAGCGGCGACCGGCATAGACGGTTTCCTGCTCCATCAGTTTGACACCGCTGCAGTTGGTGAGCCAGACCAGCGGAATATGCAGCCGCTTGGCCAGATCGGTGACCATCAGGACGTTTTCCGATTGCCCGGCGATCCAGGCTCCGGCCATCACCTTGTTGTCGAAACCGATGACGACCGCCCATTTGCCCGCGATCTTGCCGATTCCATCGACGACTCCGGTGCATCCCTCGTCATTGTCCTGAGGATTGTAGAGAGTATGCAAAGGATGCCAGGTCCCGGCATCGACCAGATAATCGAGACGATCGTGGATGGTCATTCCCCCCCGCTCGTGGATCTTGGCGGCCGGAATTCCGGCGTTTTTAACTCTCTCGACCTCACGGGCGAGGATTTCCTCCTGCTCCCGGACGAGACCGAGATTTTCCTTGGCACGCCGCACCTCCCCCTCGCCGAGGGGTTTTCCGATATCCGCCATCTTCTCGAAGTAAGGGCGCAATGGTGTTTGCTTGCGTGGCATGACGATCCCTTCGTTTCATCTGTACTCAGAGCTATTCCGTCGCCCTGGCATCAAAACGCTGTAATCCATTGAAATGGCGGAGGATCAGGCCAGGGTCAGCAGAAGCTGCCCGACCTTGACCTGGCTTCCGTCTTGAACGAGAAGCCGGCCGACCACCCCGTCCCGACCTGCAACGATCTCGGTTTCCATCTTCATGGCCTCGAGAATCAGCAGAAGATCGCCTTCCTGGACGCGCTGCCCCTCGGTCACTTCGATTTTCCAGACATTTCCGGCCAGCGGAGCCGCAACCCCGTCTTGGGGGCTCACAGGATCGGCGGCGACCTGAACGGGAGCGACAATGGCACCGGCGGGGTCAATCTGCCGGGTCGTGCTGACCAAAGGCTGCCCCGCGACCACCGCATCCCCAATCATGGAAACCTGAATCTGAAAACTCCGCCCTCCTCCCGTCACGGTAAAGACGTCGCCGCCGGTCACGGAAAAACTGGTCTTGGACGCCGGCGTTTCGGCCGCCGGCAAGGGCTCGAACGCCGCCGGATTATCCCGATTCTCGAGGAATTTCAGACCGACCTGCGGAAAAAGGGCGTAGGTCAGGAGATCTTCCACCGCATGATCGCCGGCCCGGATTCCCCTCTGCGCGACCAGATCGCGAAGTTCGGTGCCGAGCGCCTCCAGTTCCGGCGCGATCAGATCGGCCGGACGACAGGTGACGGCCTCGGCCCCGGCCAGTGCCCGCGCTTGCAGCTGCTTGTTCACCGGGGCCGAGGTGGCACCATATTCGCCCCGGAGGACCGCGGCGGTCTCCTTGGTCATCGACTGATAGCGTTCGCCGGTCAGAACGTTGATGACGGCCTGGCTGCCGACGATCTGCGAGGTCGGGGTGACCAGCGGAATGAACCCCAGATCCTCGCGAACCCGGGGAATTTCGGCCAGCACCTCGGCCATCCGGTGGGTGGCGCCCTGCTCCCGCAGCTGATTTTCCATATTGGTCAGCATGCCGCCGGGAACCTGCGCCAGAATGATCCGGGCATCGACGCCTTTGAGGGAGCCTTCGAACTTCGCATATTTCTGTCGCACGTCGCGGAAATGGTCGGCGATCTCCTGCAACAGCGGCATATCGAGCCCGGTGGCCCGATCGGTTCCCGCCATGATGGCGACCAAAGATTCGGATGGAGCATGGCCATAGGTCATGCTCATCGTGGAGATGGCGGTATCGACATTGTCGACACCGGCCTCGACGGCCTTGAGGTAGGTGGCGCTCGCCATGCCGGTCGTCGCATGGCAATGCAAATGAATGGGAATGCGGATCGCCTGTTTGAGCTCTTTGACCAGTTCATGGGCCGCATAGGGAGAAAGCAGGCCGGCCATGTCCTTGATGCAGATGGAATGGGAGCCCATGTCCTCGATGCGTTTCCCCAACGCGACCCACTTGGCGACCGTATCGACCGGGCTGACCGTATAGGACAAGGTCCCTTGGGCATGTTTGCCCTGCTTGATGACGGCCGCGATCGCCGTCTCAAGATTGCGCGGATCGTTCATGGCATCGAAAACGCGAAACACGTCGATACCGTTGACGGCCGCCCGCTCGACGAATTTCTCGACGACGTCGTCGGCATAATGGCGATAGCCGAGGATATTCTGTCCCCGAAACAGCATCTGCTGCCGGGTGTTGGGCATGGCCTTCTTCAAGGCGCGCAGGCGTTCCCAAGGATCTTCGCCGAGATAGCGGATGCAGGCATCGAAGGTCGCCCCGCCCCAGGTTTCGAGAGACCAGTAGCCGACCCGATCCAGCTTTTCGGCGATCGGCAGCATGTCGTCCAGACGCAGGCGCGTGGCGAAAAGGGATTGATGCGCGTCGCGCAAGACCACCTCGGTGATCCCCAGGGGCCGCGCCTTGATTTTACTTTTTTCCTTGTCCATTTCGAAACCCTTGGCGTTTCAACCGAGCCGCGAACTGCTCTCGGAGAGCCATAATGGCCAAGGTGTTCGGATGCCGTCCAATAACCTTTTTTTGCCTACCTATGACATTAAGTTATGGAAAAATAAGGTTAAATACTCTGCACGGTGAACGCCGGCACGGAGGCCGGCGCCACTAGATCAGGATGGAAGCGGAGTGGCGCGGGCCTCCCCGCCCGCGATCGCCGCATCGCGGCGAATGACGTTAATAATGCGGATCGTAGACATGAGCCTTGATCAATCCGAGCAAGTCTTTCGGCCGGGCTTTCGAAGCCAGTCCCTGCCGATAGGCTTCCTCGGCAACCGCCATGGCGATATGGAGCGAGACGGCCCGCGTCGCGGACAATGGTGGGAACAGGCTTGCCTGTTCGAGGTCCGTCTCGCTGACCTGCGACGCCAGGGCGCGGGCCGCGGCCAGGAACATCTCCTCGGTAATGCGCGTGGCGCCGCAGGCGATCGCGCCAAGCCCGATGCCGGGAAAAATATAGGCGTTGTTGCCCTGGCGGGGCACGAAGGTCTTCCCGGCGAACCGAACCGGCGGAAACGGGCTGCCGCAGGCGAACAGGGCGCGCCCGTCGGTTCCCTGATAGGCCTGCTCCGCCGTGCATTCCGCCTTGGAGGTCGGATTGGACAGCGCGAAGACGATGGGACGATGGTTGGTCTCGGCCATGGCGCGCAGAACCTCCGGCGTGAAAGCGCCGCTGACCGCCGCCGCGCCGATGATCGCCGTCGGTTGCAGCGTCTGCAGCGCCGCCGGGAAATCCGCGGCGGGAGCATGGTCGTGCGCATAGACCCGCTTTTGCTCGTTCAGCCCCTCACGGGACGCCACCACCAGCCCCTTGGAATCGACCAGCCAGCATCGCCGGCGCGCTTCCGCGACGTCGACTCCCTGCTCGACCATCGCCGCCACCAGCAAGTCGGCCATTCCGGTCGCCGCCTCGCCGGCTCCCAGGAACAGGAATTTCTCCTCGGCCAGCGTCGTCCCCTTGATCCGGATCGCCGACAGCACCCCGGCCAGGGCGACCGAGGCGGTCCCCTGGATATCGTCGTTGAAGGTGCAGATGCGGTCGCGATATTTCGCCAACAGGCGAAACGCGTTGTGATTGGCGAAATCCTCGAACTGGATGATCACGTCGGGAAAGACCTCGCGGGCCGCCGTGATGAATTCGTCGATCAGTTCGTCATAGGCCGGCCCGGTCACCCGGCGCTGTCGCAAGCCGACATAATAGGGATCGCTCAGCAGGGTTTCGTTGTTGGTGCCGACATCCAGCGTGATCGGCAGGCACATCGCCGGATCGATGCCGGCGCAGGCGGTATAGAGCGACAGCTTGCCGACCGGAATGCCCATGCCGTTGGCGCCCAGATCGCCGAGCCCGAGGATGCGCTCCCCGTCGGTGACCACGATGATTCCGGCCTTGCGCGGCCAGTTTCTCAAGATATCGGCGATGCGGCCGCGATCGTCGATGCTGATGAACATGCCGCGCGGCCGCTGGAAGATGTGACCGAACCGCTGACAGGCCAGTCCGACCGTCGGCGTATAGATCAGCGCCATGATTTCATCGACATTGTCGCAGACGACGCGGAAGAACAAATCCTCGTTCCGATCGTGCAGAGCGCTCAGGGCGACAAATTTTTCAAGGGGATCGGAGAGATTTCGCAGGTTGTGGAGGAAGCGCGCCATCTGCTCTTCCTGCGTATGGATATGCGGCGGCAACAGACCGCGCAATCCCAGTGCGTCCCGCTCGGCTTCGGTAAAGGCCGTGCCCTTGTTGTGCAGCGGATCGCACAGCAACGCCAACCCGTGCGGAACAGCATCTTGTCTCGTGCTCATCAATGCCTCGTCTCAAAGAATTGAAAGAATTCAAAGTCCGGCTACGGACAGGCAACACGATCGCACGGATCCTTCCGCACGTAACCTGCTCATCCGGATGGTTACGGACCGAGAAAATCAAAGGCTGCGGCGCGGCCGAACCGCGCGACTCGACAGGTGGGACAATGATTTTCGCGAGTCCCCCTCACATCGCCTCGACGCAAAGCGCGATCCCCATGCCGCCGCCGATACACAAGGTGGCCAAACCCTTTCCGGCGCCGCGGCGGCGCATTTCGTGGAGCAAGGTCACCAGGATTCGGGCTCCGGAGGCGCCGATCGGATGGCCCAATGCGATGGCGCCGCCATTGACATTGACCCGGTCCGGGTCCCACCCCAATTCTCGATTGACCGCCAAAGCCTGCGCGGCGAAGGCTTCGTTGGCTTCGATCAGATCGAGGTCGGCCACGGTCCACCCCGCCTTCTGCAGCGCCAATCGGCTGGCCGCCACCGGGCCGATTCCCATGATCGCCGGATCGGTTCCGCAGGTGGCCCAGGAAGCGATGCGGGCCAGCGGCGCGAGTCCCCGCTTCGCCGCGTTGTCGGCGGACATCAGCACCAGGGCGGCGGCGCCGTCGTTGACTCCCGATGCGTTGCCCGCCGTCACCGTGCCGTCCTTGGCAAAGGCCGGACGCAGCCTGGCCAGGGTCTCGGGGGTGGTGCCGAATTTGGGATGTTCATCGGTGTCGACCACCACTTGGCCGCGGCGCGTTTCCAAGGTGATCGGGACGATTTCCGCGCGAAACCGCCCCGCCTCGATGGCGGCCTCGGCCTTTTGCTGAGAATGGACGGCAAACGCATCCTGCTTCTCGCGGCTCAGGTTCCATCGGCGGGCGACATTTTCGGCGGTCATGCCCATGTGATAGTCGTTGAAGGCGTCCCACAAGCCGTCCTTGACCATGGAGTCCAGCAATTCGAGGGGGCCCATCCTGGTGCCGTTCCGCAAATGGGCGACATGCGGCGCGCGGCTCATGCTTTCCTGACCGCCGACCACGACGACGGCGGCGTCGCCCATGCCGATGGCCTGATAGCCCAGCGCCACCGCCCGCAAGCCGGCGCCGCAGACCTGATTGACGGTAAAGGCGGTCTTTTCGTAAGGAATGCCGGCCCGCACGGCGGCCTGCCGCGCCGGGTTCTGGCCCTGCCCGGCGGTCAGGATCTGGCCAAGGATGACCTCGTCGACTTCGCCGGGATCGATCCTGGTCCGCGCCAAGACCTCCCGGATGACGATTTCCCCGAGAAAATGGGCGGGAAGCGTGCTCAAGCTGCCGTTGAAGGCACCCACCGAGGTCCGGGCCGCGCCCGCGATGACAATATCCATCATGATAATTCTTGTATCCCCATCAAGAGCGAGCGGTCTTCATGGTCTGCATCTAAAGCTCCCGCTTATAACTCTCGGAGGCGATGATGATTCCGATGAACGCAAGGATGGCGATGACTTCGAAATAAAGGACCACCGGGGTGAAACTCGCATCATTGCCCATCAGGCGCGTCGCGATGAGCGGAGCCAGTCCTCCACCGAAGATAATCCCCAGTTGCTTGCCCAGCGAACTTCCGCTCACCCTTACTTCCGTCGGGAACAGCTCGGCGGTGAAGGCCGCCTCCGGCGCGAACATCAGGGCATGAACGAACCCGATGGATACGGCCAGGCCGAGCAAAAGATAAAAGACATCCTTTTCCAGGAGAATTTGGAAGAACAGCGGATACCAGACGGCAGCCAAGACGATTCCGGCCAGCAGAAACGGGCGGCGGCCGAAACGGTCGCTAAAATGGGCGATCAGGGGAACCATCATGATTTCGATGATATTTCCCACCATCGTGCCCGTGCTGACGCCAGCCGGAGACATCCCCAGCTTCTTCACGGCGTAGCCAAGAACGAAGACGGTGCTCATATATTGGAAGGAGCTGTGCACCATATTGATCAGGCAGGCCAACAGGGTCGATTTTTTCCAGGACCGGAGCACCGTGGCCATCGGAACCTTGCTGACCTTCTTTTGCGCCTGGGCACAGCGGAACAAGGCCGATTCATCGACCTGGAACCGCACATAAACTCCCACGGCGACGAGAACGGCGCTGAACAGGAACGGCACGCGCCAGATCCATTCCTGGAAAGCCTCCCGGCCGAAGCCGTCCGACAACAGGGCGATCGATCCGGCGGCGACGATGATGCCCAAGGGGCCCGATGCATTCACGAATGAGGCAAAGAACCCGCGCTTGGCCGACGGCGCGTTTTCCAACGTCAGGGAAACCGCGTTCATATACTCGCCGCCGAAGGCGATCCCTTGCAGGAGCCGCATGGCGACCAACAGGATCGGGGCCCAGATTCCGATGATCTGGTAGCCGGGCAGGCAACCGATCAGAAAACTTGCCAGGCCCATGATCAGCAAGGTGGCGATAAGCACATATTTCCGTCCGAACCGGTCACCAAGATGGCCGAAAATCAGACCGCCGAGCGGACGCGCCGCAAACCCGGCGGCGAAGGTCGCATAGACGGCAATCGTGCCATTGAGCGGGTCCATCTTCGGGAAAAAAAATAAATCAAAGACAACCGGGGCGATAAACGCATAACAAAAGAAGTCATAGTGCTCGATAGCCGCCCCGAATGCGGATGCGAACACCAGCTTGCGGAAGGCGGGCGTCGTGGATGCCGCGTCATCCCCTTTGGCAGCTCCGCCAAATTCCATCATCATGGGAATTTTTTCTACTTCTTGTTCCATCGAACGAATCTCCCTTAATTTTTGCTGATCCTTATCGCGGATCTCGCCGCCTATTTTCCGCTGAATTGAGGTTTTCTCTTTTCCAGAAAGGCCCGGATCCCCTCGCTCTTGTCGGCGGAGCTGAATATGACCTGAAAGGCCCGGCGTTCACTGCGCAAGCCGGCATCGAGCGAACCGTTCATGCTTTCCAGCACCGCTTCCTTGATGAGCCGCACCGCCAGGGGCGCCTGGGCGGCGATCCCCTGGGCCACCCTCAAGGCTTCCGGAAGCACCTGGTCGTCGGGAACGACGCTGCTGACGAGACCGATCGCCTGGGCTTCCGCGGCCGAGATCGTCTGCCCGGTCAGCAACAGCTTCATGGCCATGAACTTTCCGGCCGCCCTGGTCAGCCGCTGCGTCGCCCCCCCGCCCGGCATCAGGCCGATCTTGACCTCCGGCTGTCCGAACGTCGCGGACTGTCCGGCAATGATGATGTCCGCATGCATCGCCAGTTCGCAGCCGCCGCCGAGGGCATAGCCATTCACCGCGGCGATCACCGGCTTCGGGCATTCGGCGATGGCCCCCCAAAGGATGTGCAGGTTTCGCTCGATGATCTCGGTGGGCGTCGCGTCGACATAGTCACGGAGGTCGGGACCGGCGCAAAAAGCCTTGTCGTCCCCGCTGATCACGATGCAACGGACGTCGTTTCGGTAGCTCAACGCGGCGAAGATGGCGGCCAATTCGCGGCGCAATGCCAAATTCAGAGCATTCCGAACGGCTGGCCGATTCAACCGCAGCAAGACGGTCCCTTCGCTTGGGTTTTCCTGAAGGACCAGACTTTCTTGGCCGGCGATATCCATTTAGCGCCCCTTGAATTGCGGATTTCTTTTTTCGAGCATCGCCGAAACAGCCTCCAGATGATCTTCGGTGTGATGCGCGATCGCCTGATAGGCGGCCGCCATGCCGAGAATCGTCTCCAGGCGCTCATGCTGCGCTTCTTTCAGCAGCCGCTTCGTCCATCGCAAAACCTGGGGAGGGTTGCGGGCAATCCGCCGCCCGAGGTCGCGGGCCGCCACCATCAGTTCCGCCTGCGGCACGACCCTGGAGACGAGCCCAACCTGGGCCGCTTGTTCCGCGTTTAGCGAGTCGCCGGTAAAGGCCATCTCCGCCGCCTGCGAATAGCCGACGATGCGCGGCAGCAGCCATGACCCGCCGTCCCCGGCAACGATGCCGACGCGAACGAAGCTCTCGGCGAAGATGGCGCGATCGGAAGCGATGCGGATGTCGCACATGCAGGCCAGATCACAGCCGGCGCCGATGGCCGGTCCGTTCACCGCGGCGATCGACGGAACGTCGAGTGTCCAGAAGGCGCGGGGAATCCGTTGGATACCGGTCCGATATTGCTCGACGATTTGATCCGGCGTGCCGCCGAACATGCCTTTCTTCTCACGCATATCCTGCACGTTGCCGCCGGAACTGAAGGCCGTTCCCTCTCCGGTCACGACAACGGCGCGGATATCGAGATCGGTGTTGGCGAGATGGACCGCCGCCTCGAAGGCGGCGAACATTTCGTCGCCATTCAAGGCGTTGCACGTCTCCGGATCATTTAACGTCAAGACAAGAAGGTGATCAGAACGTTCAACTTTTAATTTTGTATCCACCCCAAACTCCTCCGAACGCCCGGCGCAACAACGGGGGGTGACGTATTTTTTTCCGGCAACCGGGAGCCCCGAAGCGCTATGGCGCGACTAGAAAGGCCATAGCGCTTCGGGCAGGCGCGCCTAAGCGCCCACCATGGCCAAACCGCCGTTGCAAAGAAGGAATTGTCCGGTCATGTGGCGGGACTCCTCGCCGGCGAGGAACAGGACCGGTCCGACCATGTCCTCCGGCTGGGCGATGCGGCCCAAGGGCGTCTGCCGCAAGATCTCTTCGCGCCGGCCGTGTTTCCAGTCATCCCGGTTCATCAGCGCTTCCGTCTCCATGAAGGCCGCCCCCAAAGTGTTGACCCGTACTTTGGGAGCCAGGGCCCGGGCATAGGATTTGGTGAGCCCGATGACGCCATATTTTGCCGCGGCGTACTGGGGGGCGCGCGGGCTTCCGGCGATCACCACCTGCGAGCCGATATTGACGATGGAACCGCCGGCGAGGTCCATCATTCTGGATCCGACCTCGTGGATCATGAACATCGTGCCCTTGATGTCCACCGCCAGGGTATGATCGACCACCTTTTCGTCGAGTTCCCGCCAGGATTTCTGGTCGAGCGCCATATCGCCCACATTGTTGACCAGAACATCGATCCGGCCGAATTCGGCGAAGGATTTTTCGGCGCTGCGCCGGACGTCGTCCAGCTTGGCGATGTCCGCCTGCACGAGCAGGGTCCGCCGTCCCAGCGCCCGCACCGCCGCCGCCGTCTCCTCGGCCCCTTTCGACGAGCTGTTGTAATGGACGATCACATGGGCGCCTTCCTTGGCGAAGGCCGTGGCGAGCACGGCGCCAAAGCCGCGCCCGGAACCGGTGACCATGACGATTTTATCTTGAAATTTTCCCATAACCTGACCCTTGCTGCTGAGCGCCGGCGCTCTCTTCCATCGTCTCCAAAACCGAATCCCCGGCCTTGAAAACATCAGGCGAGACGATGCGCCAGCCCCTTGAATTCCTCATCCGTCACCAACTGCCGCTTCTTGATGGCGAGGCTTTTGACCTCGGCCAGAAGATCGGCGAATTTTTCGGCCGGAAGATCGAGTTTGAGTTCGTCGCATTTGATCTTGATCGATGCGACGCCGCTTTTCTTACCCAAGACGATGCCCCGCGGGGTATCGAGCAGGTCCGACGAATAGGGTTCGATCGCCTCGGGAATATGAAACTGCGCGGCGACGGCGCCGGTCTCGCGGACGAACAGATTGTCCCCGACCACCGACTTCCAGGGCTCCAATTGGTAACCGGCGATTTCCCGAAGGCGTCTGGAGGCCTGGCGCACGCGATCCAATCGAAAACCGGTGTCCACCCCGTAGAGCAGTTCGAGAGCCAGGGCGATCTGCCCCAAATCGGCGTTTCCGGCCCGTTCGCCGATCCCGTCGATGGTGCCATGGATCCAGGTGGCCCCCGCCGCGATGGCAGCGACGGCGCCGGCCGTGGCCAGGCCGAAGTCGTTGTGACCGTGGAAATGGATGGGAATATCGGGACCGAACCAGGTCCGCATCCGTCCGACCAGAAAGGTCACGGCTTCCGGCGCCGCGATCGCCAGCGTATCGACGATGACGAATTCCGAAGCACCGGCATCGCGGGCCGTCTTGTAGACTTTTTCGATGAAATCCAGGTCGGCCCGCGTCGAGTCGACGGCGAAGAAGGCGACCTGAATGCCCTGTTCGACGCCGAACGCGACGGCCGTCCTGATCCGTTCCAAGACCGTCTCTGGCGAGACGCCGAGCGCCTTGAGCTTGTAGCCGGAAATCGGCGCCTCGACGACGCTGTGACGCATACCGAGATCCGCCACCGCCGCCACATCCTCGACGACGGCGCGGGCAAAGCCCCAAATCTCGGCCTTCAGTCCGGCCGCCATGATTTGCCGGATCGCCAGCTTGTCCTCGTCGGAGACCCGGGGGAAACCGGCCTCGATGCGGCCGACCCCCAATCCATCGACCATTTTGGCGATTTCCAGCTTCTGATCCGGATCGAACATGACGCCGACCGATTGCTCGCCGTCGCGCAGCGTCGTGTCGTAAAACCCGGCCCTGCCCTGCGGACGGCCCGCCAGGGCCACCTCGTTCAGCGTGCCGGTCCAAACCTTCGATCGATCGATCTTGGACATTGTCTTAAAACCTCTGTCTGGCCGGCGCCGCGACGCCATGGCCCTCTTCCCAGGAGACGACGCGGTTGCGCAGAACGCCGATCTTTTCGATTTGCGCTTCGATCACGTCGCCGGGCTTGAGATACCAGGCCTGCGGATCGGCGCTGAAGGCCGCCACGCCCGAAACCGTGCCGGTCGTCACGATGTCGCCGGCGGAATATCCGGCCGGCGAGAATTTGGACAGGATCTGGGGAATGGTGACCGACATATGGCTGGTGTTGGAGATCTGGCGCTTTTCGCCGTTGACCCGAAGCTCCAGGTCCAGATCGTAAGGATCGGGGATCTCGTCCGCGGTGACGATCCACGGCCCCAGCGGGCAGAAGGTGTCGATCGCCTTGCTGAAGCTGAAATTCGCCGATTCCATCTCGCGCCGCTGAATGTCGCGGGCGGTGATGTCGTTGAAGATCACATAGCCGCCGATGTAATCCTTCGCATCCTCATCGTTGAAATGCTTGCCGGCCTTGCCGATGACGATCGACAGCTCAAGCTCGTAGTCCAATTCCTCGGTCAGATGCTCGGGATAGATAATCGGAGCGTCGGGACCGATGATCGCGTCGACATTCTGGAAGAACACGATCCACGGCTTGATGGCGTGCGGCCAATTGGCCCGATCCCCCTCCTGGGCATGCTCCTTGTAGTTTCCCGCCGTATGGAAAATCTTCTTCGGGATGATCGGAGCCTGAAGAGAAACGGCGGAAAGCGGGAAACGCAGGTCCGTCTTGAGCTTCTCGGCGTACTGATGGACCGGATGGCCAAGCTCGAAGAGGCTGCGCATGTCGGCGACATCGAGGACCACGACGTCGTCGCCCTCCAATGTCCCCACGAATTGTTTTCCATTGGCAGAAAAGGTCAAAAGCTTCATCTCGAACATAACTCCTGGTAAATACAAAAAAAGAAAATCGTCCATTTTTCCGACGTTTTAGAATAATTACTTGGGGTAATTCGCCAATATTCCCTTCATTATCGGAAAAAATTTATAAAAATCGTGCCATATCGGCAATATTTCCGACAGTTTTTGATAGAAATTCCGTTCATACAGCAAATTGTAATTTTTATTTCGAATCGCTCACTGCGAATTCGTTTGACGTCTGTATCATGAGGACGTCGCTGCTATGCCGTCCAATAATGAATTTTGGCATCGCTATGAAGTACAGTTATGGATCACCCGGCCCGAGGGGCCCGGCGAGGACGATGGCGATCATTCGATTTTCTTGAAGGGGCGAGAGATCCGGCCAGGCTCAGGAAGCGGCAGGCTCAAGCATCGCTCGGCCCGGCGAAAACGGCGCCCTATCCCAGATAAGCGAGGTAATTCCGATACCGGTTGATATGCGCCTTGAGTTGCGCGGTCACTTCGCGCGCAGTCTTGATCTTATGTTCCCTGTACAGGCCGATTCGCTCGGTCGCCAAGCCGATCTGCGCCGAGATGACGGTCTTGCGGTCTTGCGGCCGCAGCGCCCCCAGTTCGATCGCCGCATCGACGAACGGGATGATGTCCGTCGACACGCTTCTCTGTCCCGCCAGAGTATTTCTTATGAAGACATCCATGTTATTGCGGACATCGGGTGACGCCAGGACATAAGACGTCACCTTCTTTCGGCTTGCGGAAACATCATCGAGATTCTCGAGGTGTCGGGCATAACTTTCGTCGAGAACCCGGTCGCCATCGAGGAATGGCGGGGCGTCGTCTCCGGTCGCGCAGTCGGCGGGAAGAACCGTCACGGCCTCGACGACATCGAGCGGCATCCAACTGGTCAGGGGATAGAGGCGGCACACATAAGGCCTCTCCCGATAGGCGCCGCAGAGATTATTCCGCAGGAGGGGGCAGTGACCGCCGGGAAGCGGAACCATGACGATTTGCGCCTGGACGGTCAGGCTGTAAGGCGGGCGATCGATATCGATCGCACAAAGCTGAGAGTCGCAGAATTCCCGGATTTTTTCTGAAAGTCGCGGATCAGTGATCGCATGCTTTTCCAGCATATACTTTACAGAATCAGCCAGAGGTCCATTAAAATAAATATTACCGAGAACAAGAACACTATCATAAAGATTTGAAAAATCATCAATAGTTAATGTTACGGCGTCTCTTCCAAAAAATCTGGTACAACATTTACCGCAGGCCGTGCAAGCGAATCTCTTCATTTATTCACTCATCATGATGCCGTTTTCATAAGAGTGAGCGACATCCCCCCACCCGTCAAGAAGATGCTGAAGATATCGTCCGATGTGAAGCCCGGTATCGGCATAACTGTTGGTTATGCCGATACCAAAAAAGATTATTGGACGGAATTGCCGAAGTTTACGACGCTAAGAGAAATAGCGAGACACCACGCATTGCTCAAAAAATTCACAATGCACATTATATGTTCTATTTTTATTTCTTATTTCACGTATTACGCGAAATAAGCAATATCATATGTAAATATATTAGACGAAAAATAATCCGTTGAAACAGATCATATATACCTAATTTTACTTCGAGAAACGTCAATTGTTTTTAATAACTGAAACACACTCAAGATTACACAATAATAATAACTAGGGGATCCGTACCATGACACGAACCATCACGATCCATACCTCCGCCTTGGCTTTGGGGACAGCTTTTGCGATGACGTTGTCCCTGCCGAGTTCCGCCCGCGAACCCGGCGCCGGAAACCAGTATCCGATCGGCACCGGCATCGGCACGCCGATCGGCGCCAATCCGCCGGAAGGTTTTTATTACATCAACTCGGCGAATTATTACGCCTCCAGCGGTACCGCCCCCAATTCGCAGTCGGCGAAGCCGGGAACCAACACGACATCGTTTGCCGAGGCACCGAAGCTGATGTGGACCACGCCGTTCACGTTCCTCGGTGCGACGGAGATGATGTATATCGTGGAGCCGATTGTCGACCTGACGGCGACGAATAAAAGCGGCACCAATCGGCAAACCGGCTTCGGCAATACGGGAATTTCACCGATCAATCTTGCGTGGAAGTTCGGCAATGGATGGAACGTCGCCGGCGTATTTACATTCTACCCGCCGGACGGCCAGTATAGTGTTTCTCATAAAGTCAATATCGGTGACAACTTCTGGACTTTCGAACCGGAAGTGGCCGTGAGCTATCTGATGAATGGATATGATTTCAGCGTCCATGTTCTTTACAATACCAATACGGAAAATACCGCCACCCATTATACTTCGGGCGATCAGATCATGGCGGAGGGCCAGATCGCCAAATGGATCGGAAAGTATGAGGTGGGATTTGTCGGGTACTATGACCAGCAGGTCACCGATGACGTGAACAACGGAACGGCATATCCGAAAACCAATTTGACTCATCCCGAGCAGATCGCCCTCGGTGGGTTGGTCGGCTACGACTTCGGTCCGTTGAAACTCCAGGCCTGGCTGACCGAGGATGTGTATGCCGCCGATGGTGGCGGCCAGGGAACCCGTTTCTGGACGAAAATCGTCGTCCCGTTCTGAAAGGATATCGAGAGCAGCTTTTCGATCGCCTTGGCTCTCCGCTCTCCGCTTCCATTTCCGTCATGGCCGGCCATGACGGCTTATGGTTTTCCCGATATCTCAAGCCGGATCGGCGATATGGTCCGAATCTTTACCGGCCACGCTGCGCAGGACCTTGGCAAACCGCATGGCAATCGGCGACAATTCCTCGCCGCGCCGCCACATCAGTCCGACGGGCCGCAGGGCCGAAACATCCATCAGGGGAACGGCGCAGAGACGCCCCGCGCCGCGTTCGACCTCGACCAATCTGGGCGACATGATGGTGACGCAGTCGGTGTTCATGACGATGGCCTTAATGGCCAGAATCGAGTTCGTGCTGATTCCGCTGGAAGGCCAGAACAAACCGGCCGTGGTAAACACCACTTCCATCTGTTGCCGGAAGGCGCTGCCACCGGCCGGCAGGACCCATTGAACGTCGCCGAGCGCCCGGATCGAGACGGACGGCAAATCGGCAAGGCGATGGCCCGGTCGGGTGATAAGCGACCAGCCGGCGAGAATGAGAGGATCCTCCACGATATCGGGATATTCCGGCCCCACCCCCAATCGGCTCACCACCAAGTCCAGTTCCCTGGAACGCAGCATCGACTTGATCTCATTGTCCAGTCCTTCCGTCACCGATACGGAGATCTTCGGCGTCTCCCGCGTGAGCAGCTCCAGGGCCTGCGGCACCAGCCCGACGGCCGTGATGGGGGTGATTCCGATGGCGAGAGGACCTTCAATACCCAGCAGTCTGAGGCGCATCTCCTCTTTCGACTGCGCCAGCAACGACTCGAGCGCCTGCGCATGGCGCGCCAAGGCCGTTCCGAATTCGTTCAACCGCGCCCCTTGGCGATCCCGTTCCAGAACCCGAGCGCCGAGTTCCCTTTCAAGCAACCCGATACTCTTGGAAAGGGCCGGCTGGGAAATACGTGTCGCGACGGCGGCGCCACTGAATGAACCGTGTCTTGCCACCATGAGAAGATCAAGCAAACGTCGCGGATCGATTTTCATAATCGACGGCCAGCTCCAAACCGATATCCTTTGAATTCAGCGCGACTGTCCATCGGCCAAACGACGATATCGCGTCAATATTAGACGGAACGGGCGCTACGCCATAATGCCAATTGCAAAGGTCATGGATGGGTGCCGTCCGCCGCGGTCCTTCAGCGCGTCGGTTCCGGCCGTTCGCCGGCATAGTCGTAAAAACCGCGGCCGCTCTTGCGTCCCAGCCAGCCGGCCTCGACATATTTCACCAGCAAGGGGCACGGCCGGTACTTGCTGTCCGCCAGACCGGCGTGCAAGACCTGCATGATCGCCAGGCAGGTGTCCAGACCGATAAAGTCGGCCAGTTCGAGCGGGCCCATCGGATGATTGGCCCCCAGCTTCATGGCATTGTCGATATTGGCGACCGAGCCGACCCCTTCGTAAAGGGTATAGACCGCCTCGTTGATCATCGGCAGCAGGACGCGGTTGACGATGAACGCCGGAAAATCCTCGGCGATCACCGCCGTCTTGCCCAACCGGACCACCAGGTCGCGGACCGTGGCGAAGGTTTCCTCGCCGGTGGCGATGCCCCGGATCAATTCCACC
>JAATGN010000242.1 GCA_015654615.1 Rhodospirillales bacterium | reverse complement strand
TGGCCGTCGGCGACCCCAGCCATGTGCCGGTCGGCGCCTATACCCAGGCGGCGCTGGAGAAGCTGGGCGTGTGGGCTGACGTGCAGAACAAACTGGCCCCCGGCGATTCGGTGCGTGCCGCCCTGGCCTTCGTCGAGCGCGGCGAGACGCCGTTCGGCATCGTCTATGCGACCGATGCCGCGGTGACGGAAAAGGTGAAGGTCGTCGGCGTCTTTCCCGAAGACAGCCATCCGCCGGTGGTCTATCCCGTCGCCCTGGTCAAGGACAAGGACACGGCCGACGCCAAGGCGTTCCTGGCCTTTCTGCAGGGCGCCGAGGCCAAGGCGATCTTCCAGAAATATGGCTTCGCCGTAAAATAGGCGCCGGGTGCCGTGTTCACCCTGACGCCCCTGGAAATAGAGGCTCTCAGTCTGAGCCTCTGGGTTTCGGTGTGGGCCGTCGTCGCCAGTTTGCCGCTGGGTATCTTTTTTGCCTGGCTGCTGGCCCGCCGCCAGTTCTTCGGCAAAAGCCTGGTCGACGGCCTGGTCCATCTGCCGCTGGTCCTGCCCCCGGTGGTGGTCGGTTATGCCTTGCTGGTCACCTTCGGCCGCAAGGGCGCCGTCGGGGCGTGGCTGTATGATCTGTTCGGCATCACCTTCGCCTTCAATTGGAAGGGCGCGGCGCTCGCCTCGGCGGTCATCGCCTTTCCGCTGATGGTGCGGGCCATCCGCCTGTCGCTGGAAAACGTCGACCGCGGCGTCGAGGCGGCCGCCGCGACGCTCGGGGCCGGTCCGCTTCGGGTGTTTTTCACCGTCACGCTGCCCCTGTCCCTGCCGGGGGTGCTGGCCGGGGTGATTCTCGCCTTCGCGCGATCTTTAAGCGAATTCGGCGCCACCATCACCTTCGTCTCCAACATTCCCGGAGAGACCCGTACCCTGCCGCTGGCCCTGTACGGCCTGACCCAGGTGCCGAGCGGCGAAGCGGCGGCCTTTCGCCTGTGCGTCATTTCGGTCGTCATCGCCTTGGCCACCCTGATCGCCGCGGATGCCCTGGCCCGTCGGATCGATCGCCGGGTAAGGGGATAGCATGCTGGATATCTCCCTGCAAAAGCAGCATGGCAACTTCCGGATCGACCTGGCCTTCCAAAGCGACGGCGCCAAAGTCACCGCGCTGTTCGGGCGGTCGGGTTCGGGCAAGACCTCGGTCATCGACATGGTCGCCGGCCTGGTTCGGCCGGACCGCGGGCGGGTCGAGGTCGACGGCCGCGTGCTGTTCGATCGCGACAAACACATCGACCTGCCGCCGGCCCGCCGCCGGATCGGCTATGTGTTTCAGGAAGGCCGGCTGTTTCCGCACTATTCGGTGCGGGGCAACCTCGCTTACGGCATGGAGCGGACGCCGGCCGCCGAACGCTTCATCCCGTTCGACCAGGTGGTCGAGGTCCTGGGAATCGCCCCCCTGCTGGACCGCCGTCCGGGAAAGCTGTCGGGCGGCGAGAAACAGCGCGTGGCGATCGGACGGGCCTTGCTGACCAGCCCCCGGCTGCTTCTGATGGACGAGCCCTTGGCCTCGCTGGACGGCGCCCGCAAGGCGGAACTGCTGCCTTTCATCGCATTGCTGCCGGGGCAGTTCGGGGTTCCCATCCTCTATGTCAGCCATGCGGTCGACGAGGTCCTGCGTTTGGCCGACCATCTGCTGTTGATGGAGGGCGGCCGGCTGAAAGACAGCGGACCGGTCGAAGAGGTGATGAGCCGTCCCGGTTTTTCGGCTGTTTCCGGGGGACAGAATCCGGCCAGCATCCTCACCGCGGCCGTGCTGCAGCACGACCGCCTGCACGGCACCACCCATCTGGGCTTTGCCGGGGGGGTGATCCGCGTGCCGCTGCTGGCGGCGGTTCCCGGGCAGCGTTTGCGCGTGCGGATCGACGCCGGCGACGTGATGCTGGCCTTGACCCGGCCGACCGGCCTTTCGGTGCAGAACATCTTCTCCGCCCAAGTCGCCTCCCTGCGGCGCGAAAACGGGTCGGTCGACGTCGGCCTCGATCTCGGCTGCCCGTTGCATGCCCAGATCAGCGCTCAGGCTTGCGACGACCTTGGCCTGAAGGTCGGCATGCCCCTCTTCGCCTTGGTCAAGAGCGCGGCGATCAGCCGGGAAGACATTGCCGAACATGGGCCGGCGGACGGGTCCCATCGTCCATCCTTGGCGGAGGAAGAGATATGAAGGTCGCTTTTGCTACGCAGGACCTGACCAGGATCGACGCGCATTTCGGCTGGGCGCGGCATCTGGTCTTCTACGATGTGTCGCCCGAGGGCTATCGCTATCTCAAGCTTCGCGACTTCGGTCCCCTGCGCGAGGATGGCGACAGCCACAAGCTGATCGACAAAATGCGGGCGCTGAAAGGCTGCGATCTGGTATTCGTCAGTGCGGTCGGACCGGCGGCGCATGCCCAGTTGGTCCGCCAACGGATTCACGCGATGGAACAGTTCGCCGGGAAGTCGATCGCCGAGGCCTTGGCCGAACTGCAATGGATCCTGCGGTCGCGGCCGCAGCCCTGGTTGCGCCGCCGCCTTCAGGCCGAGCAGCGGCGGCATCTGCGGTAAGTGGCATTTTGCTCCCATCGTGTTCACTTTGGCCACAGCGGGGCGGGCCTTCGGACCCGCCTTTTTCGAAAAGACGCGGGCAGGGACGCCCGCGCCACCGGCCGAAGCAAAAGTATGAGAGGATGGAGTGCCATGTACCGACTTCCCGACGCCTTCCTTGATCAATTGCTGGCCGAGGACGTGCCTTACGGCGATCTGACCACCACCGCCCTGGCCATCGGGGCTCGTCCCGGACGGATGCGCTTCGTGGCGCGCACGCCGCAGACGGTGTGCTGCGTCGAGGAAGCGGTGCGTCTGATCGAACGGGCCGGAGGACAGGCCGCCGCCGTCTGCCGGTCGGGCGACGTCCTGCCGGCCGATGCCCCGATCCTCGAGGCGGATGGTTCGGCCGAGGCTTTGCTGGCGGCATGGAAAGTCGCGCAAACCCTGATCGAGGCGACATCGGGAATCGCCACGGCCGTGCGCCAGCTGGTCGAGGCGGCCGGGAAAGGCGGGGGCGCGGTCGTCGCCTGCACGCGCAAGAACTTTCCCGGCGCCAAGGCGCCGTCGTTGAAAGCGGTCCATGCCGGCGGCGGCATGCCGCATCGCCTGGGGCTTTCGGACAGCCTGCTGGTTTTTCCCGAACATCGGGTGTTCCTCGACACGGATCTTTTGGAAATGGTGCGACGCCTCAAGGCGGCCTGCCCGGAAAAGAAAGTGGTGGCCGAGGTCACCGATCTCGGGCAGGCGCTCCGCCTGGTCGAGGCCGGGGTCGACGTGCTGCAGCTGGAAAAATTCACGCCGGCCGGCGTGGCCGAAACCGCGGCCGCCCTGGCCGGTCTGCCGGTCCCGCCGATTCTGGCCGCCGCCGGCGGCGTCGTGGCGGCGAATGCCGA
>JAATGN010000424.1 GCA_015654615.1 Rhodospirillales bacterium | reverse complement strand
GCATGCTGCTTGATGCCGAGGCCGACCTGACTCATCACCTTGGCATTGATGCCGATCAGATCGTCGCGGCTCATGCCGGGCTTGCGTGGCACGCCGGCGGTGACGATGATCACGTCGGCACCGGCGATGGCCGAATAATCGTTGGCGCCCGAATAGGCCGCGTTGACGCCCTCGATGGAGGTCGACTGCGCGATATCGAGGCCTTTGCCTTGCGGGACGCCTTCGGCGATGTCGAACAGAACGACATCCCCCAATTCCTTGAGACCAATCAGATGGGCGAGCGTGCCGCCGATATTGCCGGCACCGATAAGAGCGATTTTCTTGCGAGCCATAGGACGTTGCCTTTCGACTTCAACAGGTGAGACGGAGGTCCGCCACCCCAGTTCCGACAGCACAAATCATCGGGGCGGTGGTAGCGCGAAATCCGCAGAAGAGCAAGGGGGCTTACGCTATCAAAATGCGCAGGTTTCCCTTATTAAAATTCAGGTTATTTGGTGTGACGCCGTTGGATATTCTCTCCCTGACAAATTTCAATTTATTGAAATAAAACGAAAAAATGTCAATTTCGGAATCTTGGGAGCGGGGTCCCGGACCGTCGGCTTCGGACGCTCCGGAAATCCGACTTATGAAGTTGGTTATTGGCCTGAAAAACGATTTTCTTATATCCATAAAATTTTTCAGGTTATTTAGGCGAGCTTACCGGAAATCTCCTCGCCGATAAAGAGTAATTCCTCGATGGGAAATGGCCCGGATCGCCGTCTCCGGAGCCTCGAATGCCCCTTGCGGACGACCGGACGGAAACACCGATCGGGCCCGGCCGTCGAGGGGCCGCCGGACCTCTCGCCCCGATGCCGCCGGCGCCGCTTTCCGAAAGAGGGAAATAACCACAGAGCAATATGTCGACGATCCTAGTGCGAGAAACGGCAGGTCAGGTCAAATGGCGATGCCGCAGATATTCTTCCGATTGCATTTCCATCAGCCGGCTCACCGTGCGGTGAAATTCGAACGAGCCGTCGCCGCTTTCATAAAGCTCCTGCGGAATGGCCGCGGCCGAGCAGATCAAAGTGACTTTGTGTTCGTAAAGCGCATCGATCAGCGTGACGAAACGCTTGGCGGCATCCCGGTCGGACGGCGACAGCATGGGAACGCCGGACAGGATGACCGTATGATAGAGAGTGGCCAGAGCCAGATAGTCGGCGGCCCCCAGGGTGGCGCGGCACAATTCGTCGAAGGTGAACCAGGCCACTCCGTCGGCCGAACGCGGCACCGTCCATTGACGGCCTTGCACATGGATCTGGTCGGCCCGGGGAGTCTGTCCGGCGGTCAGATGGTCGAAACAGCGGGCGAGCGCGCCATCGGCCGTCCCATTCAGCGGCGTATGATAGACCCGCATGCCTTTCTTGCGGCCCAGGCGATAGTCGCCCTCGCTGTTCAATTCCAGGATGTCGAGATGCTGCTTGATCAGGGCGATGAAAGGCAGGAAGCGGTCGCGCTGCAGGCCATATCGATAGAGGTCGTCGGGCGGGCGGTTCGAGGTGATGACGACCACGACGCCTTCGTCGAACAGCGCTTGGAACAGGCGGCCCAGGATCATCGCATCGGCGATATCGGTGACCTGCAGTTCATCGAAGCACAACAGCCACGACCGTTTGGCGATGGTGCGCGCCAAATGGGCGATCAGGTCGTCGTCCTTGCGGGTCCGGTCCTGCCGCCATTGGTGGATCTCCTCGTGGATTTCCTGCATGAAGGCATGAAAATGCACGCGGCGCTTGGCCTCGACCGGTGCGCCGGCGAAGAACAGATCCATCAGCATGGATTTGCCGCGCCCGACGTCGCCGCAGATGTAAAGGCCCTGCTTGGGCTCGCAGCTTTCGCAGTCGCCGGGCGTCCATTGCAGGCGCCGCACGGTCCGCTGGCCGAAACCGAAACGGCCCAGCCAACCGCTGGCCCCCTGCGACGGATCATAGGTGGCCAGGGCCTTGTGCAGGCTTTCGAGCTTTTCGACCGCCATCGCCTGCGCCACGTCCGGCGTCAGGCCGCCTTCCGTCAGAAGGGAGCGATATTTGGCAAGGGGGCCGCTCATCGAACCCGCGGACCCGAGCCGACGGCATGACGGGGCAACGCCACGAACGCCGGCCTCAACCGTCGGCGTTGATCCGCGTGATCAGGGCTTCCAGCACCTCCGCCGCCTTGGCGTTGTCCACCTGGCAGGTCCCGGCGTTCTCGTGGCCGCCGCCGCCATAGGACAGCGCCAGAGCGCCGATGTTGGTCTTCGAGGTCCGGTCGAGGATGGACTTGCCGATCGCGAACACGGTGTTCTGCTGTTTCAAGCCCCACAACACATGGATGGAAATATTGCACTCGGGATACAGCGCGTAGATCATGAAGCGGTTGCCGACATAGATGGTCGGCTCTCCACGCAGATCAAGGACCACCAGATTTTTGTGGACGGTGGCGCAGCGCCTGATCTGATCCTTGAATTTTTCCTCATGCTCGAAATAGAGTTCGACGCGCTCCTTGACGTCGGGCAACTGCAAAATTTCATCGATCCGGTGATTTCGACAATAATCGATGAGATCCATCATCAATTGATAGTTGGAAACCGAGAATTCGCGGAACCGCCCCAGGCCGGTGCGGGCATCCATCAGGAAATTGAGCAGCGGCCAGCCGGTCGGATGCAGGATCTCGGCCCGCGAAAAGCGGGCGGCGTCGCCCTGGTCGACGGCGGCCATCATCGAATCGAAGGATTCGGGAAAGACCGAGGTCCCGCCATAATATTGGAAGACCACCCGCGCCGCCGAAGGCGCGTCGGGATCGATCACGTGATTGTCGTGCTTGCCCACCCGAATGGTTTCGGACAGATGGTGGTCGAAGGCGATGTGCACGCCGTCGACATAGGGAAGATTGGTCGTGATGTCGCTGGCGGCGATCTCCACCGCGCCATCCTGCATATCCTTGGGATGGACGAATTTGATGTCGTCGATGAGATCGAGATGCTTGAGCAATACCGCACAGACCAGACCGTCGAAATCGCTGCGGGTCACCAGGCGAAATTTCTTCTTGTCCGACATCTTCGACTCTCCGGATATTCCCCATCGTCTGGAAAGATAACCTTTGATATAAATACTGACAACCGGCGGCTTGCGTCGACCGCGAAATGAGTCCATCCCATAATCGGCTTTGAGGATGGAGCCGCCTCGGCTAAAGAAGACGGGTCTCTTCTTTCAGGTGTCACCGATGTCGTGCTGGCCGCGTTTCGTCCCCCTTGCCGCCGCCCTTTCCGCAGTCGTCCTGACAGTCGGCTGCGCCGAGGCGCCTTTCGTCATGACCGATTATCGCTACCATCAGCGCGGCTCGGTTAGCGTCTGCTTCAATGAGCGGACAACGACCGTCAAGGACGCCAAGGTCCTGGCCGACGAAATCTGCCGGCAATATGAGCGGACGTCCCAACTCAGCCTTATACAGTCCTATCAATGCAGTTGGACGGCGCCGACCCAGGCCTCGTTCACCTGCGTCGCCCGCCCCGGCGAAACGCCGCCGCCCTTCGTCGAACATCTGTCGCCCATGCGCCATGATCCGTCACTGGGACCGATGTGAGGCCCTGAAGGCGGATTTTCGGCGGCGTTGCCGCCGCCGGGGACCTCAGAACTGCCGTTCGGCCAGCTTTTCCTTGATGCTGCCGATCGCCTTGGCGGGATTCAGCCCCTTCGGGCAGGTCGAGGTGCAATTCATGATGGTATGGCAGCGATAGAGCCGGAAAGGGTCTTCCAGGCCGTCGAGCCGTTCGCCGGTATGTTCGTCCCGCGAATCATGGATCCAGCGCGCCGCCTGCAGCAGGATGGCCGGGCCGAGGTAACGATCGCCGTTCCACCAGTAGCTCGGACAGGACGTCTGGCAGCAGAAGCACAGGATGCATTCCCACAGGCCATCCAGCTTGGCGCGGTCTTCGGGGCTTTGCAGCACCTCGCGGTCGGGCGGCTGCGGCGTCTCGGTCTGCATCCACGGCTGGATCGAGGCCAACTGGGCATAGGGAACGGACAGGTCGGGGACCAGATCCTTGACCACCGGCAGATGCGGCAGAGGATAGATCCTGACGGTCCCCTTGATGTCCTCGATCGGCTTCAGGCAGGCCAGGGTGTTGGTCCCGTCGATATTCATCGCGCAGGATCCGCAGATGCCTTCGCGGCAGGAGCGGCGAAGCGTCAGCGTCGAGTCGGTCTCGTTCTTGATCTTCAGAAGGGCGTCCAGGACCATCGGCCCGCAGTCGTCGAGATCGATATCGAAGGAATCGAGGCGCGGATTGGCGCCGCTGTCCGGGTCGAAACGATAGATCTGGAAGGTCCTGACCCTTTTGGCTCCGGCCGGCGCCTGATGGCTTTTGCCCGGCTGAACCTTGGAATTGGCGGGAAGCGCGAATTCAACCATGATCGTTCCTTAAGGCTCGAAGAAGACGGAAAAAGCCGGCTTTAGTAAACACGCGCCTTCGGCACGATATAATCGACCTCGTCGGTCAAAGTATAGGTATGGACCGGCCGGTAGCCCAAGGTGACCTTGCCCTTCTCGTCGACCCAGGCCAGGCTGTGCTTCATCCAGCCGCTGTCGTCGCGGTCGGGAAAGTCTTCGCGGGCATGAGCGCCCCGGCTTTCCTTGCGGGCCTCCGCCGAGGTGATGGTGGCCTTGGCGCAATCCATCAGATTCTCCAGTTCGAAGGCCTCGATCAGATCGGAATTCCAGATCAGGGAACGGTCGCCGATCTTGAGGTCGGCCAGGGACTGGTGGATCTCGCCGATCTTCGTCACCCCTTCAGCCAATGACGCCTGGGTGCGGAACACCGCCGCGTCATTCTGCATGGTCTGCTGCATGGACAAGCGGGTCTGCTGCGTCGTGCGTGCGCCGTCGGCATTCCTCAGCCGATCGAGGCGCGACAGGCCCAGCTCGCCGGCGTCCTTGGGCAGGGGACGATGCGGCGTTCCCGGCTTCAAGGTCTCGGCCGCCCGCAGCGCCGCCGCCCGGCCGAACACCACGATGTCGAGCAGGGAATTGGTGCCCAGGCGATTGGCGCCATGCACCGAGACGCAGGCCGCCTCGCCGATGGCCATCAGGCCCGGACAGGTGGCGTCGGGGTCGTCCGCCGTCGGGCGCAGCACCTCGCCGTGCAGATTGGTCGGAATGCCGCCCATGTTGTAATGCACGGTGGGCAGCACCGGGATCGGCTCCTTGGTCACATCGACGCCCGAAAAGATCTTGGCCGTCTCGGAGATGCCGGGCAGCCGTAACTCCAGCGTCTCGGCGCCCAGATGTTCGAGATGCAGGAAGATGTGATCGTTGTTCTTGCCGACTCCCCGGCCTTCCCGGATTTCCACCGTCATGGCCCGCGACACCACGTCGCGCGACGCCAGGTCCTTGGCGGTCGGCGCATAACGCTCCATGAAGCGGTCGCCGGCCGCATTGGTCAGGTAACCGCCCTCGCCCCGCGCCCCTTCGGTGATCAGGCAGCCCGAACCATAGATGCCGGTCGGATGAAATTGCACGAATTCCATGTCCTGCAGCGGCAGTCCGGCCCGGGTGACCAGCCCATGGCCGTCGCCGGTACAGGTATGCGCCGAGGTACAGGAAAAATAGGCCCGGCCGTAACCGCCGGTGGCCAGCACCGTGGTATGGGCCCGGAAACGGTGCAGGCTTCCGTCGTCGAGATTGATCGCCAGCAGGCCGCGGCAGGAGCCGTCGGCATCCATGATCAGATCGATGGCGAAATATTCGACGAAAAATTCCGCTTCATGCTTCAGGCACTGCTGATAAAGCGTGTGCAGGATAGCATGTCCGGTGCGGTCGGCCGCGGCGCAGGCCCGCTGCACCGGCGCCTCGCCGAAGTTGCGCATGTGGCCGCCGAACGGGCGCTGATAGATCCGCCCGTCCTCGGTGCGCGAGAAGGGCACGCCGAAATGCTCCAGTTCATAGACCGCCGGCACCGCTTCCCGGCACATATATTCGATGGCGTCCTGGTCGCCCAGCCAATCCGAGCCCTTGACCGTGTCATACATGTGCCAGCGCCAATTGTCCTCGGCCATATTGCCGAGACTGGCGCCGATGCCGCCTTGCGCCGCCACCGTATGGCTGCGGGTCGGAAACACCTTGGTCACGCAGGCCGTCTTGAGGCCCGCCGCCCCCATGCCCAGCGTGGCGCGCAACCCGGCGCCACCGGCGCCGACCACCACCACGTCGTAACTGTGGTCGATAATCTTGTAAGCCGCCATGGCGCTCAACCTCCAACAAAGACGACGCGCAACACGGCCACCACCGCAAAGACGCCGAAAAACAGGGCCGCGAATTTCACCGCGATCAGACCGAAAAGCTTCAGCCCTTCGTCATGCACGTAATCTTCGATCACCACCTGAACGCCGACCTGGGCGTGGCGGAAGGTGGCGAAGAGCAGCAGGATCAGCAAGGTGGTGTTGCCCGGCCAGGACAGCCAGGCGCGGAAGTGCGCGTAATCGGCGCCGGCCAAGGTGATGACGGAAACGACGAACCACAGGCTGATGGGCACCAAGGCGACGGCGGTCAGACGCTGCCACCAGAAATGCGTCACGCCTTGCTTGGCCGAACCGAGGCCGCGGACGCGACCAAGCGGAGAGCGCAGGGTCATCCTAGAAGTCTCCTTGTCAATCTTAAGAAAGGGCGATGGCCCAGGTCAGCACCGTCAGACATGCGGTAACCGCGATCACCGCATAGCCGGATTTACGGGCGGCCGGCAGTTCGTAGCCCAGGCCGACATCCCAGAACAGATGCCGGATGCCGTTCGCCAGGTGATAGAACAGACAGAAGGAAAACCCGAACAGCACCAGGAGGCCGATCGGCGACCCCAGAATATGGCTGGCCTGGTCATAGGCGGCCGGACCATAGGCGGCGGCGGCCAGCCAATAGACCAGCAGCAATGTCCCGATGGAGAGAATCAAGCCGGTGATCCGATGGGTGCCCGACAACAGGACGACGAGGGGAAACCGGTAGTTGAGTACGTGCGGTGAGAGGGGCCTGGTGCGCTGTGTCATCTGGGGAGCCTCTTGACTACGGTCCTTGCAGGACCTTTGTGTCGGGTTTAACCGTTCATTAAGGGGGTGTCAACGACCGGTCCATAAGACTGTGAGGGTATTTATGACCATGATTTTATTATGGATATAGGGATCGAAGGTTTCCCGGTCATACGCGCCTCGGCAACAGCACGGTGTAATCGAAATCGAGAACCACCGCCGGGTCATAGGCGTCGCCCTCCGCCGACTGGCCGGGGAATCCCCCGCCGGCCTGATTCTTGAGGGCAAAGGTCCGCAACCTCAGGGCGCCGATGTCGTCGCGGCGGGGAATCGGCATTTTCTCCTCCACCCGGGTCCAGGCGTAGATCGTATCGCCGGCGAAGCAGGGAGCGACGTGACGCCCGCCATTGATCGCCACCAGTTTGCCGGCATTGGCCAGGCCGTTGAACGACAGGGAACGGGCCAGGCTGATGATATGGCCGCCGTAGACCAGGCGGCGCCCGAAGCGGCCCTGCCCTTCGCTGTGCTGATTGAAATGCACTTTGGCGGTGTTCTGGTAGAGCCGGGTCGCCATCATATGTTCGGCTTCTTCGATGGTCACGCCGTCGACATGGTCGATGCATTCGCCCGGCGCGTAATCGTCCCAGGCATGGGACGCGCCGGCCAGGGCCCAATCATAGGCCGACGGCAGGGTGGGAGGCGGCAGGAAGAAACTTTCCGGCGCCAGCCTTGACGCGAACGACGGCACCGTCCCTTCGGAAACCACCGCATCGGGGCGGCGTTTGCGCACCATCACCCAGCGGATATAGTCGATCACCGTTTCACGGCGCTGGTTGATCCCGGTCGACCGCACATAGACCACGCCGGTCTGCCGGCTGGAATTTTCCTTGAGGCCGATCACCGTCGAGGTCGCCTGCAGGGTATCGCCGGGATAGACCGGAACGCCGAAGCGGCCTTCGGCATAACCGAGATTGGCCACCGCATTCTGCGAGATATCCGAGACCGTCTTGCCGAAGACGATGTGAAAGGTCAGCAGATCGTCGAGCGGCGCCGCCGTATAGCCGAGTTTCCGGGCGAATTCGGCCGAGGAGGCCAGCGCGAAGCGCCCGCCGTAAAGAGCTTGGTAGAGCGCCGCATCTCCGGCCGAAACCGTGCGGGGCGTCGCATGGACGATCGCCTGGCCCAACCGAAAGTCTTCGAAAAAATTCCCCGGATTGGTCTTGGTCATGCCGCTCCCCACCCCAGCCCTCCCCACAAGGGGGAGGGAGCCATTCTCGAAACGCCCCTCCCCTCGATGGGGAGAGATTGGGGTGGGGTGGCCGCCGGCCGCCCCACCCGGACAATCAATCCAGCGAATCACCGCCCATCAGGGCGATCTGCTCGGCCAGGGCGACAATGCGGTGCGCATTGGCCACATGCAGATTTTCCACCAGGCGGCCATCGACCACGACCACTCCCCGGCCGGCCGCCGTCGCCTCGCCGTGGGCGGCGATGATGCGGCGCGACCAGGCCACCTCCCGGTCGCTCGGCGCGAACACCTGATTGGCCACGGCGATGGTCTTCGGATGAATCAAGGTCTTGCCGTCGAAACCCAGCTCGAATCCCTGTCGGCAGGCAAAGGCGAAGCCCTCGTCATCGGCGAGATCGAGATGCACCCCGTCGAGGATGGCCAAGCCGAAGGCCCTGGCCGCCAACAGGCAATGGCCGAGGGAGGACAGCATCGGCAAGCGGTCCCGCGTGTGGGCGGCGTGCAGGTCCTTGGCGAGATCGGACGTACCCATGACCAGCCCGGCCAGGCGCGGAGTCGCCTGGGCAATCGCTTCCGCCGCCAAAATGCCGCGCGGGGTTTCCATCATCGCCCACAGCGCCAGGCTTGGCGGGGCGCCGGCCTCGACCATGACCGCCTCGACCTGGCGCAGCATGTCGGCGCTCTCGATCTTCGGAACCATCACGCCGTCGGCCCCGGACCGGGCCGCCACCGCCACATCGCCATGGCCCCAGGCCGTGCCGAGGCCATTGACGCGAATGAAAATCTCGCGCCGCCCATAGCCGCCGCCGGCCACGGCGGCCAGCACCAGCCGGCGCGCCTCGTCCTTGGCATCGGGGGCCACCGCATCCTCGAGATCGAAAATAAGGCCGTCGGCCGCCAGATTTTTCGCCTTTTCCAGGGCACGGGCGTTCGAGCCCGGCATGTAGAGAACGCTGCGGCGGGGACGGACCGACGTGACCATGGCAAAAGATTTCCTTTGCGATTTTTTGCGTCGCAGCACAGTAACAACAAGGGCGGGAGACTGGCAAGAGCACCGCGCAACAATCGATCCATTTCAGTGTTGGAAAATGAATATTCTTTCGATCCAATCCTCCGTCGCTTACGGCCATGTCGGCAATTCGGCGGCCGTCTTTCCCCTGCAACGGCTTGGCCACGAGGTCTGGCCGATCGATACCGTGCAATTCTCCAATCACACCGGTTACGGACAGTGGCGTGGCGAAGTGTTTCCGGCCGGCCACCTTGCCGACGTCCTGCAAGGCATCGACGAGCGGGGAGCGCTTCGAGACTGTCAGGCCGTGTTGTCCGGCTATCTGGGCGATGCCGCCATCGGCGACGTCGTGCTGGATGCGGTGGGACGGGTGCGGGCCGGCAACCCTGGCGCGCTCTACTGCTGCGACCCGGTGATGGGCGACGAGGGACGCGGTCTCTTCGTCCGTCCCGACATCCCGCAATTCTTCATCGAGCGGGCGCTGCCCGCCGCCGACGTCGCCACCCCGAATCAGTTCGAACTGGAACTGCTTACCGGCGTTTCCATCGTCGGTCTCGCCGATGCCGTGGCGGCCGCCCAGTTGCTGCGGGCCCGCGGACCGGCGGCCGTCGCGGTCACCAGCCTGCGGGCTCCGGCGGTCGAGGCCGGGCGCCTCGGCTCCCTGCTGGTCACCGAACAGGGGGCCTGGATCGTCGACACGCCGCTTCTCGATTTTCCGATCCTGCCGAACGGGGCCGGCGATGTTTTTGCCGCCTTGCTGCTGGGGCGCCTGGTTTCCGGCGACGGACCCGCTGCGGCGCTTGAAAAAACGGTGAGCGGTCTTTATGCATTGCTCACTTGCACATTGGCATCCGGAACGCGCGAATTGGCCCTGATCGCGGCACAAGACGAACTGATCCGCCCGTCTCGACCGCATCGGGCGCGTCAGATCTCCCCATGACGACAAGACGACCCCGGCAAGACCGTCCCATCCGCCGATGACCGTTTCCTTGCATGCCTTGAGCTTTCTGCTGGTCGGCAACAACCGGCACATGCTCCGTCTCCTGCAGACGATCCTGGCCAGCCGCGGCGCCACGTCGATCCGTTCCGTGCATGATGGGCGGGAGGCCTTGGAGGCCATGCGCGTCGATCGGCCCGATATGGTGATCGCCGAATGGATCATGGCGCCGATGGATGGATTGGAACTGATCCGCTACATCCGATGCTCGGACAAAAGTCCCGATCCGTATTTGCCGGTCATTTTGCTGACCGGCGCCGCCGACGGCAATCTGCTGCCCCTGGCGCGCGACGCCGGCGCCTCGGAAATCGTCCTGAAACCGCTCCATGCCAAAACCTTGATCGATTCAATCCACAAGGTCGGCCGGTCGCTTTCCGTTTTTTCGCTTGGCGTCGACGTCCCCTAGGCCCTATCACTTCCGATTCAAGCACCAATGGGGTTTCATGCCGTCATATCTTTTCTTTCGCGGGCTGGCCATCGGGTTCGCCCTTGCCGCCCCGGTCGGGCCGGTCGGCGTCCTGTGCGTCCGCCGCGCCCTGGCCGACGGCCGCCACGCCGCCTTCGTGGCCGGCATGGGCGCCGCCTTCGCCGACACCTTCTACGGCGCCGTCGCCGGCCTCGGCCTGACCATCGTCTCGTCCTTTCTGACCGAGCACCATATCTTCCTGCGCGCCGCCGGCGGACTGATCCTGGTGATCCTGGGCATTCGCAGCCTTCGCATGGCGCAGCCGTTCGAGCCGACCGCGGCCAGCGGCCCCGGCCTGCTCAAGGATTTCGTCTCGACCTTCCTGATCACGCTGACCAACCCCGGAACCATTCTCGCCTCGATGGGCGTCTTCGCCGCTTTCGGGGCCTTCGGGCAGCAGGACATCGGATCGTCGGCGATCCTCATCCTCGGCGTTTTCGGCGGTTCGACGCTTTGGTGGCTGATCCTGTCCGGCGCCGCCAGCGCGGCCCGTTCGCGGCTGTCGCCCCGGGCCTTGGATCTGTTCAACCGCGGCTCCGGCATCATGCTGGTGCTGTTCGGACTGGGCATCCTCGCCAGCCTGGGATTCAGCGGGCTTTAGCCTCCGCGCCCCCGCCTTGCCCGCCGAGACGCCGGTTGGGATGCCCGCGCCACTGGGGCTAAATCACCCTGGTATGGTGACCGCCCCAGCCCGCGGTCGAACCTCACTTCTTCAGATAATCGCGGACCAGAACTTCGGCGATCTGCACGGCATTGAGCGCCGCGCCCTTGCGCAGATTGTCGGAGACGCACCAGAAGGACAGGCCGTTCTTGACGGTCGGATCCTTGCGGATGCGGCTGACGTAGACGGCGTCTTCGCCGGCCGCTTCGACCGGCGTCACATAACCTTCGTCGGCACGGTGGTCGACGACGATGACACCCGGCGCCTTCGACAGGATCTTCCGCGCCTCCGCCTCGCTGACCGGCCTTTCGAATTCCACATTGATCGCCTCGCCGTGGCTGACGAAGACCGGCACCCGCACGCAGGTGGCATGCACGGCGATGTCGGGGTCGAGAATCTTC
>JAATGN010000332.1 GCA_015654615.1 Rhodospirillales bacterium | reverse complement strand
CGGCAGCGCAAGAGCGGCCGAGGGATCGATCTTGAAGGGAACGTTTCCGCCGCGGGGCGGCGGACACCGGCAGGGACGCCGGTGCCACTTTCCCTTGCTTCACAAGCTTTTTCGCCGGGACGATGGTACAGGGATCGATCCCGTTTGATCGCAAAGCGCTCTAGGGCGACCGACTTATGGACGTCATCGCGACGGCCCTTTCAGACGTTGCGAAACGGATTGGAAATATGCAGTCGACCGTCGAGCACCCTCCCATCCTGAAAGTCTTCCGACCACAGCGTGTCGCAGCCCGCCTCCAGCGCGGACGCGGCGATCATGGCGTCATAGATTGGCAAGCTGTATCGTTCGGCAAGGGCAAGCCCGGTTTCATGGACTTCGGTCGTGATCGGTTCGACCGTCAGCAATCCGCGGATATCCGACAGAAAGGCATGCGTTTCCGTCCATGACATCCCCATCTTGCGGCGGGCGACGTTGGTTATTTCGTTGAGCACTTGGACGCTGATGTTGCCGCCGGCACCGATCAATTTTTCCGCCATGTCAGCCTTCGCTGAAATGCCGGATGTGATGTAGAGCAGGACGTTGGTGTCGAAGAAGTCAGCCGGCATTCGCCTCTTCCCGATCGAATTTGAAGTCGTCGGGAAGGCGTCCCCGGAAGGCGCGAAGACGTTTCAACAATTCTTCCCGTCCAGGTTTGCGCGTCACGCCCAGTTCGCGGCTGTCGGCGACATAGATTTCAATATCGTCGCCTTCCTTCAAAGCGAGAGCTTCGACCACGGCGGCGGGAAGGCGAACGGCGAGGCTGTTGCCCCATTTGGCGATCTGCATGGCATGCTCCCTGGATATACCTTAAACTTACCGTATATCCGCGCGGACCCGGAATCAAGGATGCCGCGTCGCAAGGAAGAGCGGAAACGAAAACCCCCGGCACCTTGCGGTCCGGGGGCTTGAGGCGACGCTATCCGCCGGCTTTTCAGTGCAGCCGGTTCGGCAGGTCCTTGATGGCCTGGTCGATCAGGGCGGAAGCCTGTTCGGACGAAAGGTTTTCGGCGATCAATTTGCGCGTGGCGTCGATGGCGATATCGACCGCCTTGTTGCGCACTTCGCGAAGCGCCTCGGTTTCGGCCTGATTGATGCGTTCGACGGCCTGTTGCTCGCGACGGCGCAGCAGATCGTCGAGATTGGCGGCGGCCAGGGCGGCCAACCGTTCGCCTTCGGCCGTGGCCTGGCCGATGATGGCTTCGGCTTCCTTCAAGGCATCGCGCTGCTTCTTCTGGTAGGAGGCCAGCATCTCCTGGGCCTCCGTCCGCAGCCGCTCGGCTTCCTCCAGGCGGGCCCGGATTTTTTCCCGGCGCAGGTCGAGGCCGGCGGTGATCGCGCGGAAAACCGGCCGGGCGACCAGGGCGACGACGATCAGCCAGGTAATGGCGACCCAGGTCTCGGCATCGGAGAAAACGCCGCCGTGTTCGCCATGTTCGGCGGCGGCCTCGGCGGCCTGGGCGATCGAGATGAACATCAGCGGCTCTCCTCGAGGGCGGCGGCGACGGCCGCCGCGACCTTGGCGTCGTCATGCGTGATGCCGGTCAATTTGACGGCGGCCGATTTGGCCACGTCGCCGGCGATCTCGCGGACATGGGTCAGGGCCTGTTCCTTGGCGGCATCGATGCGCGCCTCGCCGGCCTTGACCTGCTGGGCCAGGCGTTCGCCCAATTGCTTTTGCCGTTCCTCGGCCTGTTTCGCCATGGCCTCGCCGCTGGCCCGCAGGATCTCCTGGGCCTGGGAACGCGACTCGGCCAGGGCCTTCTCATAGAGCGCGATCGCGGTTTCGGCTTCGGCTTTCAGCTGGGCCGCCTTGTCGAGGTTGTCGTCGATCTTGCGCTGACGTTCCTCCAGGACCGCGCCGATCTTCGGCATGGCCAAGGTCGACATCAGCACATAGAGCAGGGCAAAGGTAACGAACAGCCAAAAGAGCTGCGTCGTAAAGAAGGTCGGGTCGAACTGAGGCATCGCTGAAGGCTTCCTGTTCGCGAAGTGCGGCCATGAAACGAATCTCCGGGATTCCCAGCGCGTCGGAAATCCCGGAAAATTCCAGGGCTGAACGCCTTAGACGAACAGCAGGATCAGGGCGACGACCAGGGCGAACAGCGCGATGGCCTCGGTCACCGCGAAGCCGATCCAGCCGTAAAGCTCGACGCTGGACTTGGCGGCCGGATTGCGGCCGACGGTGGCGATCAGGCTGGCCCAGATGTTGCCGACGCCGATCCCCGACCCGATCATGCCGATGGCGGCCAGACCAGCACCAATCATCTTTGCAGCTTGCGGATCCATAGAATTTCCCTTTCTTGAAACGAAAAAACCACCAAAATTCGCTCTCGGCCTGCCGAGCCCGACGACGTCCGGTTCTCAATGCATGTGGATGGCGTCATGCAGATAGATGCAGGAGAGAATGGCAAACACATAGGCCTGCAGAACGGCGATGCCGAACTCCAGAATGGTCACGCCGCCCAGGAAGGCCATGGGCAGGATGCCGAAAACGCCGAGCGCCACCACGAAGCCGCCCATGACCTTCAGGATGATATGGCCGACGGTCATATTGGCGAACAGGCGGATGGCCAGGCTGAAGGGGCGCGAGCAATAGGAGATCAGCTCGATCGGCACCAGGATGACGGCGGTGGCCAACGGCGCCCCATGCGGAAAGAACATCCGCAGATAGCCGAAGCCGTGCCGGGCGAAGCCGATGATCGTCACACCGATGAACACCACCACCGCCAGGCCGAAGGTGACGATGATGTGGCTGGTGTAGGTGAAGGTATAGGGAATCATCCCCAGCAGATTGCCGAACAGCACGAACATGAACAGGCTGAAGATGAAGGGGAAGTATTTCCGCCCCTCGGATCCCACGTTGTCCCGGATCATATTGGCGACGAATTCGTAAAAGATCTCGGCCATCGACTGCCAGCGTCCGGGAACCAGCGCCCGGCCGCGGACCGACAGGGTCAGGAACGCCGTGACCAGAACGATCGAGACCACCATGACGAGAGCGGAGTTGGTGAAGGAGAGATTGACCCCTCCGACCTCGAGCGGGACCAAGGGTTGAATCTTGAATTGTTCGACCGGACTAGCCACCGTCAGCCTCTCTTATGAATCGTTCGTATCCCGTTCCTTACGCCTTTGCGCTTCGCCGAGCCCGACCGAATCGTCCAGACCCTTGGCGGCGCGATAGACGTTCATCGTACCGGCGGCGGCACCCAGGAAAAGGAACACCACCATCAAAAAAGGACGGGTACCGAACCAACCGTCGAGAGCATACCCGATGAGGGTGCCGACGGCGATACCCGCAACCAACTCGGTGGCGATGCGAAACCCCAGGCCCATGCCTGCGCTGCCACTTCGCGACGTCTCCCTCCTGGCCTCGCTTTCCTGCGGCCCGCGTGCTTTTCGCAAGCGGGCGCCAAGATCGTCGAGCGGGCGGGGTTCCTTGGGTTCGTCCGTCATTTTCGTCCGCTCCCGGCCCCCCGTTCGGCCGTGACAAGGCCAAAGGCGCGGGCACCATAAGATCTGCTTCCGGGGCTGTCAAGGCAGGGCGATTCGTCCGGCGGGGATTATCCTTATTTTCCGTTGTCCGTCAGGCGACGGATACCGGCAGCCGTATCCGCCATACAAAAAGGCGTCAGTGGCACCGGCGTCCCTGCCGGTGGAAAAGACTCCGCCGCGCCAGCGGCGGGACACCGGCGGGGACGCCGGTGCCACTTCTCCTTATTCTTCCGGGACGGGTCGGCCGCCGGCCGGGGCGGAACGCGTAATGACGCGATTATGTCGCACCAAGTCCTCAAGCGGTTACGCCGGTTCGCGCAGGGCCTCGGCGGTCTGCAGATCGACCGAGACGACGGTGGAGACGCCGCGTTCGGCCATGGTGACGCCGAACAGGCGATCCATCCGGGCCATGGTCATGCGATGGTGGGTGACCACCATGAAGCGGGTCTTGGTGGTCTGGGCGATCTCGGCCACCATCGAGCAGAAGCGGTCGACATTGGCGTCGTCGAGCGGGGCATCCACTTCGTCCAGCACGCAGATCGGCGCGGGATTGGTCATGAAGACGGCGAACAGCAGGGCCAGCGCCGTCAGGGCCTGTTCTCCGCCCGACAGCAGCGACAGCACCTGCAGGCGCTTGCCGGGCGGACTGGCCATGATTTCCAGGCCGGCGGCCAGCGGATCGTTCGACTCGGTCAGGGTGAGATGGGCCCGGCCGCCGCCGAACAGGCGGACGAACATGCCGCGGAAATGCTGGTCGACCGCCTCGAAGGAGGCCAGCAGCCGTTCGCGGCCCTGGCGGTTGATGTCGCTGATGCCCTGGCGCAGCTTGGCGATGGCGGCGATCAGATCGTCGCGTTCGGCATTGAGCTCGCCGACGCGCTGTTCCAGTTCCGCCGCCTCGTCCTCGGCCCGAAGATTGACCGGTCCCATGTTTTCGCGTTCCCGCAGCAGCCGGTCGAGCCTGCGTTCCGCCTCCTCGATGTCGACCGCCTCGCCGCCGTCGGCCTGTTCGATCAACTGGCCGGGGGTCAGGTCGAGCTTTTCGGCGATGCGTTCGGCCACCGCCTTGGCGTGCTGGGCCGCGGCGGCGATCGCCGCCTCCCGGCGAATGCGTTCCTCGCGGGCGGCGGCCAGGGCCTGCTCGGCCTCCTTCAGCAGGCGTTCGGCCGTGGCCAGCGCCTGTTCGCCCTCGGCCAGCCGGACCGCCGCCTGACGGCGGTCGTCCTCGGCCGTCGCCATGTCGTCGAGCAGGGACTGGCGCTTTTCGGCGATTTCCAGCGGCAGGGCGGCCAGGCGTTCCAGTTCGGCGAAGACGGTTTCGCGCCTTTCGTCCAATTCTTCGCGATGGCGCCCGGCGGTGGCCGCCCGTTCGCTCCAGGACGTCTCCTCGCTGGCGATGGCGTCCAGGCGGCGCCGCCGATCGCCGGCCTCGCGGAGCAGCCGGTCGAGAAAACTGCGGGCCTCGACCAGATGAGTCCGCTTTTCCGCCAGGTCGGCTCGCAAGGCGGCCACCTTGTCGCGTCCCTCGTTGTTGCCGGGAAAGCCGGCGACCACGGCCCGGGCGGCTTCCTCCGCCGCCAGCGCCTCGGCGAGGTCGGCCTGCAGGGCGGCGTCGCGTTCGATCAGGCCGGCCAGGCGCGACTGGGCGGCGGCGGCTTTCTGGGCCAGTTTGGCATGCGCCTCGCGCAGCTTGGCGGCCTCGGCCTCGGCCCGTTTCATGTCTTCGCGGATTTGCCGCTCGGCGGCGGCCTCCCGCTCGACGGCGGCCGCCGCGGCTTCGGCCCGGGTTTCCGCTTCGGCCACGCCCAGTTCGGCGTCGTCGATCTGCAGGGCCAATTCCCGCAGGCGATTGCGCTGGCGCAGGCGCACCGCGGTGGGACTGGGGGCGCCGGCCCTGGCGGTAAAGCCGTCCCATCGCCAAGACGCGCCCTCCGGACTGACCAGCCGTTGACCGGGCGCCAGATCGGGCAGCAGGGCGTCGCCCTGTTCCTGGCCGGCCACCATGCCGATCTGGCCGAGACGGCGGGCCAGGGCGGCCGGCGCGGTGACGAAATGCGACAGCGGCAGAACGTTCGGCGGCAGGGCGGGCGGTGTCGCCAGGGGCGGCAGAAGGCGCCAGGAAAAAGGCGCGTCGCTGTCCAGGGGCGCGGTCAGATCCTCGCCGAGGGCGGCGCCCAGCGCGATCTCGTAACCGCTCATCGCATTGATGTCGTCGAGCACCGGGCTGTGATCGCCGCCGGCCGCCTCCGCCACCAGATCCTTCAGGGCATCGGCCTCGGCCTGCAGTTTGGCCCGGGCGGACAGGGTCTCTTGCAGGATGTCGCGGGTGCGTTCGCGGGCGACCTGGGCCTCCTGCCGCCGCCGCTCGATTCCTTCCGCCCGGGCCCGGCAGGTCTCCAGGAATTCGAGGGCTTCCTCGAGATCCATCTCGGCCGAGGTCAGATCGGCCTGATCCACCGCCTCGGCTTCGGCGATAAGCCGGAGTCCGGCCATTTCCTCGGCGCGGCTGCTCAAGCGCTCGCGGCGCGCCTCGGCTTCCCCGACCGTCCGCAGGGCGGCGGCGCGGTCGGCGTCGGCGGCCGCCACCTCTTCCATCACCGTGGCCAGGGCGGCCTCGATGGCCGCCGCCTCCGCCGAGATCGCCTCGACCGCCGCCGCGGCTTGCGCCTGCTGTTCGGCCTCGTCGGCGCAGGCCGAGATCAGGGCGTCCTTTTCATCGGCGAGACGCCCCAGGGCCTGTTCGGCGTCGGCGGCCCGGGCCGCTTCGCGATGGACATCGGCGGCGATCTGCTGGAGCCGCAGCTCCAGGTCGCGCTTGGCGACGTCGAGCCGGCCTTCCTCGGCCTCGAGCTGCTCGCGGGCCAGGGAAAGCCGCTGCAGCCTGGCCGCCTGCTCGGCCTCCGCCAGCCGCAGGGCCGGCAAGCCGGCGGCGGCTTCCATCTGGCGGGTCGCCGCCTCGGCGGCCAGGCCGGTCAGCGTGGCGACCTGCCGTTCCACCTGTTCGCTGTCGGCCCGCGCCGCGTCGAGCCCCCGCATGGCGGCGGCCCAGAGGGCGGCCAGCAATTTGGCCTCGATCTCCCGGATCTGCTGCGACAGCGTGCGATAGCGGGCGGCCTGCCGGGCTTGCCGTTTCAGGGCCTGCAATTGCGTATCGAGAGTCGACAGCACGTCGACCAACCGTTCGAGATTGGCTTCGGCGGCCTTCAGTCTGAGCTCCGCCTCATGGCGGCGCGAATGCAGCCCGCCGATGCCGGCGGCCTCTTCGAGAAGGCTGCGGCGATCGGAGGGCTTGGCGTTGATGATGGCGCCGATCCGCCCCTGGCTGACGATCGCCGTCGAGCGTGCTCCGGTCGCGGCGTCGGCGAAGAGGATCTGCACGTCGCGGGCCCGCGCCTCCTTGCCGTTCACCTTGTAAAGCGAACCCTGGCCGCGGTCGATGCGGCGGATCACTTCGAGTTCCTCGGCCTCGTTGAACTGGGCCGGCGCCGTCCGCGCCCGGTTGTCGAGAACCAGGCAGACCTCGGCCAGATTGCGCGGCGGACGGTTGGCGCTGCCGCCGAAGATGACGTCGTCCATCTCGCCGCCGCGCATCTGCTTGGCCGAGGTTTCGCCCATCACCCAACGCAGCGCTTCGACCAGGTTGGACTTGCCGCAGCCGTTCGGGCCGACCACGCCGGTCATGCCCGGTTCGATCACCACATCGATCGGATCGACGAAGGATTTGAACCCCGACAGGCGAAGGCGCGTGAAATGAATCACCGCTCCTCCTTCCCGGACCTCGGGAGGGCGGACGCCCTGCGGGAAGGCAGAGGATGGCCGCAACGCGGACGGACACGGACGACCACGGACGCACACCGACCACAGCGGAGCGATCCGGCAATGCCCGTGTCCATCCGTGGCTGTCCGTGTCCGTCCGTGTTGCTCACTGTCCTACCTGCGACCAGAGGCCACGGGAGGAGACCCTGAGACGACCGCGCGGCGGATACGGGAATCGTTTCACCAGGCAAGAACCGTCTATTTGCCTTGCGCGCTCAGCAGCTTGGCGAACTCGTCATAGGGCATGTCGCCCGAATAGAGTTTGCCGCCGATGATGAAGCTCGGCGTCGAATCGACCTTGTAGCTGTTCATGGCCTCGTCCTTGCGGGCGTTGATTTCGTTCAGCAAGCCGTTGTCGGCGATGCATTTGTCGACCTGGTCCGGTCCCATGCCGCCCAGTTTGGCGATGGTCTTGATGGCATCCAGGGGCGAGGGATTGCGGGCCCACTGGTCCTGGGTGCGGAAGAAGGTGTTAAGGAAGGCGAAATAGCGATCGCCTGAGCAATGGGCGATCATGGCGGTCGCCTGGGCCAGCGGGTCCCACGGCAGATCGCGGAAAATCAGCTTGGCCTTGCCGGTGTCGATCCATTCGGACTTCACCTTGGGCAGGCTTTCGATATGGAATTTGGCGCAGTGCGGACAGGTCAGAGACGAATATTCGATGATGGTGATCGGCGCATCGGCCTTGCCCATGACTTCGTCGATCGCCCAGGGCTTGTCTTGCGCCCGGGCCGCGCCCATCGCGCCAAATGCCAGGGCGGCCACCATGATTACCGTCTGCACAAAAGTCTTCACTCGATCCTCCTCAAAGGGAATTCGCGGATATTAAGGCCCTTCAGCGTCTTCCCGCAAGGTGGCGCCCGAGGGCGGAAAGAACGGCCTTCAGGTCCGGGTCGTCGATGCCGCTCAAACGCTGGCTCAGCTCAAGCTCCTGCTGCGGCGTCAATTCCGGGGCGGCCGGCGGCCGGCGGACCGGCCGGCGGACCACCGGACCCTGACTGATGGCCAGGCGGGCGATCGCGCCATAACCGAAATAGCCGTTGATCCGCTGTACGATCAGCGGCTCCTGGTGTTGCAGCTGCGTGGCCATGGCGCCCGACGCCACCCGGATGTGCAGGGTCCCGCCCGCCCGTTCGCCGCGCTGAAAAGCGATGCGCAAGGGCAAAGTCGCGGTTCCCAGCATCGATCCGACGACGCTCGGCCATTCGGCGATCAGCGCGGCCTCGGTGAAGCCGCGCCGGCCCATCGACCGGCGGGTCAGGCGCGCCGTGGTTTCGGCGATGGCGCGCGGCCCGGAACTACCGCGTTTTTCGTCAGGCTGATCAGACATGGCGGCATTCTATGCTATCTTGCCGGCCATGCCACATCCTTCCCCATCCGCCCTGTCCGAACGTATCCTCGCCTGGTATGACCGGAATGCCCGCGTTCTGCCGTGGCGGTCCCCGCCGGGCCGCTCTGCCGATCCCTATCACGTCTGGCTGTCGGAGATCATGCTGCAGCAGACCACCGTGGTCGCCGTCGCCCCCTATTTCCGTGCCTTCATCGAGCGCTGGCCGACGGTCAAGGACCTGGCCGCCGCTCCGCTGGACGACATCCTGGTGGCCTGGGCCGGGTTGGGCTATTACGCCCGCGCCCGCAACCTCCACAAATGCGCCCAACTGGTCGCCGAATGGCGCGACGGGGTGTTTCCCGACGACGAGGATTCGCTTCGCACGTTGCCCGGCATCGGCGATTATACCGCCGCCGCCATCGCCGCCATCGCCCATGGGCGTCCCGCCGTGGTGATGGACGGCAATATCGAACGGGTGATCGCCCGCATGTTCGCCGTCACCGATCCCTTGCCGGCGGCGAAACCGAAATTGAAGGCCCTGGCGGGAACTCTGACGCCGCCATTGCGGCCCGGCGATTACGCGCAGGCCCTGATGGACCTGGGCGCGACGGTCTGTACCCCGCGGCAGCCGGCCTGCGTGCTGTGTCCCTGGCGGGAGGATTGCCAGGCCAGCCGCCTGGGCATCGCCGAAAGCCTGCCGGCCAAGCTGGCCAAGCCGGAACGGCCGACGCGCCGCGGCATCGCCTTCTGGACGCTGCGCAAGGATGGTGCCGTGCTGCTGCGCCGCCGTCCGGAAAATGGCCTGCTGGGCGGCATGATGGAAATCCCCTCGACGCCCTGGCGCGCCGAATCGTGGGATTTGGCCGAGGCGCTGGCCGCCGCCCCGGTCGCCACCGAATGGCGAAGCCTGCCGGGGATGGTTCTGCACAGCTTCACGCATTTTCATCTCGAGCTGCTGGTCGTCGCGGGAAAGGCGCGGACGCCGGAGCTGGCCAGGGGGCTGTGGTGTTCCCTGGATGGGCTCGGCGGCCAGGCCCTGCCGACGGTCATGCGAAAAGTGGTTCGCCATGCGTTGGCCAAGGCGTATTAAATCCGCGTGCCTGGCACGCAATTTCTTATTGCCGGCGTCGCCGGTGCGCCGTCTGGAGACCTCCATGCGCTTCGTTCTTTCCGTCGTGGCCGTTGCCCTTCTCTGTTCCTCGCCGGCCGTCGCCGATCCGCCGCCGGCCAGCGAACAGCTTTTCATTCTGCCGCCGCAGGGCTGGGTGGTCGGGTATCACGAGACCAAGGGCAATGTCGACGTCACGGAGGTCCTGCCGCCAGGCCAGACGCTGAAGAACTGGACCGAAATGCTGACGGTGCAGATCGTCGGCGGGATGTCGAGGAAGTCGGCCCAGGATGTGCTGAAAGATCAGCTGGAGGTCGTCAAGAACGCCTGCGAGGATATCGGCGCCGGGCAGGTCAGCCTGGCGATGGAGAACGGCTTCGAGACGGCCATGCGCGCCGTCGCCTGTCCGAAATCGAAGCAATGGGGCGACGGGGAGCTCAGCCTTTACAAGGTGATCAGCGGCCGCGACCGCGCCTATGTGGTGTGGCGTTCCTGGCGTGGTCCTTCCTTCGACAAGGAACATCTTCCGGTGCCGGCCGAAACCACCACCGAATGGCTGTCTTTCATGCGGCAGGTCCTGCTGTGCGACGCGCACGATCCCCAGCACGCCTGTCCCAACCCGGCGGCCAAAGGGGCGCCGGCGGGAAAATGAGTCCCCAGGGGCCGGTTCAGAACACACCGAGTGGCACCGGCGTCCCTGCCGGTGGAAAAGACTCCGCCGCGCAAGCGGCGGACACCGGCAGGGACGCCGGTGCCACTCGTGGTTCTTCCCTTTATTTCGCGGGCTCAAGCCGACAGCATTGGGCCCTTATACCGACCTGCAATGAGCTGGGCTCATTGCAGGTCGGCTGGCCCGTTGAGGGCCCGCGAGCTTATGCGAGCGAAGCCAAGGGTTTCGGAGAAACCCGCCCGGCGCCTGAGGGGCGCTGATCAGTTTTGATCAGCGCAGGCTGGTATTAGGTCTCCTTGTCGACCTGACGGCGGATTTCGTCGGCAAGCGGATGCAGGACCTCGGGAGATACGGCGCCCACCAGGCTGTAGCCGATGCCCTGATCGGCCCAGGCAAAGCCTTGGACCGGCCCGCGGGACTGCTGCGACATCGGCGTATTCTGCTCGGCGGCCATCGGCCGGACCAGCATCACCAGGCGCGATCCCCGATCGTCGTCATACATGAAAAGCCCGGCCGGTCCGTGCGGCGTCGCGACCAGACGCCCGCCCATGAACCGATATCCTGAAGGCGCCAGGTCCGGCACGGCGATTGGGCGTTTCAGGCGTTGCGAGACCCATCCCGTCAATTCCGCGCTTTCCGCCGCCCTGATTTCGACGGGGCGGATGCGGTCGGGACCATAGACCTCGTAACTGTCGGCCGCTTCCTGGGCCAGGGCGGCGATGCCGGCGTGCGGCGGCTCCGCCATGCCGCGCAGCGACCAGCCGCCCGTGCCGCTCAATCCCGTCAGCACGATCGCCGCCGCGATGGAGCGCCATGGGAAAATCCGCGGCCGCCGCCGATTTTCGATCAAGCGCGCCAGGCTCAGTTCCGGCGGGACGGGTTCGCAGGCAATGGGATCGAAGATCCGGCGCAAGGTCTCCCTCTGACCCGCATATCCCCGGATCCGGCGGGCGACATCGGGAAACCGGGCCAGATAGTCCTCGACTTCGCCCAGCCGTCCGGGATCGAGATTCCGGTCGATATAGGCGTGAAGATCTTCTTCGGTGATCGGACGGGTTGCGCTCATTTCACTCTCCGCAGGTTCGGGCCGCGGATGGATTCGTTCTCAACCGCCCTCGATAATTTATCGCGTGCGCGGGCAAGACGCGACATGACCGTGCCGATCGGGACATTCAGCACGCGCGCCGCCTCGGCATAGGACAGCCCCTCCACCGAGACCAGCAGGAGGACGCTGCGGTGGTCGTCGGGAAGCGTCGCCAAGGCCCGCAGAAGATCCCGTTGCTGCAAACGGTCCTCCTGGGACGGCGGGCGGGCCAGGAAGGCCTCATCGACTTCGTCGAGGGCGAGACTCCGGCCGTGCCGGGCGGTTTGCCGGAAGCGATTGATGGCGAGGTTGTGCAGGATGGTGAACACCCAGGTCCGGGTATCGCCTTCCGGCCGGCGCTGGTGCCAGCGGCCGATGGTACGCTCCAGGCAATCCTGCACCAGGTCGTCCGCCGCCGTATGATCGCGCAGCAGCGCGCGGGCATAACGACGCAGGGCCGGAATCAGGGGTTCGACCAGAAGCATCATGTCCTTCACGATAAGATCACTCCCGATCGGCGGCTGGCCTCAAAGGACAAATGTGCAACCGGCCCGGCGACGCCAAGGGGCGGATGGCCTTTGTCTGTCGGGTGGACGCCCGGGCCTTCGGGTTTATTCCATCCGCCCCGATTTATTTTCGGCCGGAACGACGGGGGGATCGGCGGTGCTCCGTCATTGCCCCAGTTCCCGGGCGAGGCGGTCGGCGTGATAGATCTTGACCAGGCTTTCCTTCAGCGCCCCCACCGAAACGGCGACGGCGCGATTGACCGAGCCGTCGTAACCATAGGCGCCGCCGAGCGATTGGATATTGCCGTCGAAGATCAGGCCGACCACTTCGCCCGCCTTGTCGATCACCGGCGAGCCGGAATTGCCGCCGATGATGTCGTTGGTGGTGACGAAATTGAAGGGCTGCTCCAGGTTCAGGTCCGGTTTGGCGGCCAGCCAGCGGGCCGGCAGCCGGAAAGGCGGCGCGTCGGTGGCGCGCTGGAAAGCGCCGCCGAGGGTGGTGATCGGCGCGATTTCCCGGCCGGCCTGCCGAAAGCCCTTCACCGCGCCATAGGACAGGCGAAGGGTGAAGGTGGCGTCCGGATAGGTCGAACGGCCCCGGATCCTGAAGGTCGCCTCGGCGATCTGTCCCGCATATTTGGTCAGCGGCGCTTCGACATTTCCTTCGTAATCGGCGCGGACGACCCGCAAGTCGGCGTCGACCAGCCGGGCGAAGGCGATCATCGGATCGCTCGAGTCCGCCAGCGTCCCCGGCGTGGCGTCGATCAGCCGCCGGCGGGTCTCGACATCGGCCAGGGCGGTCCCGTCGACCAGTTCGCCGGCTCGCTCGGCCGGCGATTTTCCGGCCAGGACCTTGCGGACGAAGGGATCGTCGGACCCCAGCGTTTCCCGCAGCTTGGCAAGCGAGAAGCCGAGGGTCAGCTTCTCGAGGTCCGGATAGAGCGGCGCCGGGGACGTCAGGGTCTGGCGCAACGACGGGAAGTTGGCGTCGGTATATTCCTTGAGGCGCGCCTGGTCGGGTTTGCCCGCTTCGTCGGCATGGCGCACCAGGGCCAAGGCCAGGGTGAACAACCGCGCGCGGAATCCCTGGCCGGCCTCGGTCATCGCATAGCGATCGCGCTTGTCGCGGAATCGATCCATCGTCCGGCGGATTCCGTCCCAGGCGCCGCCATAGCGGACCCTCAGGGACGGCTCGCGGTCGACGGCGAGCCGCAAGGCCCTTTCGGCCGTGGTCTTTTCCTGGATGATCCGTGGATCGACCAGCGCGGCGAACCGCCCTTTCAGGGCCTTGAGGCTGTTTTCCACGCCGAACAGCGTATCGGCGGCGATGCGGGCCTGTTCGGCTCCCCTGGTCGAGAACTCGGTGAGGATCCCCCTCAGTTCGGAGAGCAGGAACAGATTGCGCGGCAGGACCACGTCGCGCTGGAAGGCGAGTTCGGCGACGGTGAACAGGCGGCTGGTTGCGCCGGGATGGCCGGAAACGAAGGTCGGCTCGCCGGCCCGGACGTCCCGCCGGGCATAGGGAAAATAGGTGCCGGCGGTATCGAGCGGCTTTCCGTCCTGGTAAACGCGCAGATAGCTGACGTCGAGGTCATAGCGCGGGAATTCGAAATTGTCCGGATCGCCGCCGAAAAAGGCGATGTCCGCTTCGGGCGCGAAGACCAGGCGGACATCCTGGAAACGGCGGTATTTGTAGAGATGGAACAGGCCGCCGTGATAAAGCGCGACGACATCGCAGCGGAGGTTTTTGCCTTCGGCCGAGCATTCCTTGGCGATACTGGCCTTTTCAGCTTTCAAGGCATCGGCCAAGGCGGCGCCGTCCTTGCCGGCGATCGTCCGGCGGACGCGCCGGGTGACGTCGCTGATGCCGATCAGCTGATTGGCCTCCATGTCCGGGCATTTCGCTTCGTCGGCCGGGTCCTTGGCGTCGAACCCCGTGGCCGCCAGGTCTTTCGCGGCGTTCGACAATTGCTCGATGCAGGTCCGTGCGCAATGGTGGTTGGTCTGGACCAGGCCGAAGGGCGAGACGAAGCCGGCCGAACAGCCGCCGGCCAGCCGCACCGACGACAGCCGCAGGTGATCGAGCCACGCCTGGTCGGGCTTGAATCCATAAGCCCTGGCGACTTTTTCGGCCGGAAAATCATTCACCGTCCACATGCCCTCGTCGGCCCGGGCCGGGCCGAGGGCGGCGAAGGCGATGAGAAGGAGGGAAATACCCAGGCGAGCGACAACGGACATGCGGGTTCCTCTTCTTCGGCGCGCCGCCGGGGAGTGGGCGGTCAATCTTCGAGGATGGGCGAGAGCGGCTTGTTGAAAAGCCAGATGACGACGCCGGCGCCGGCCGCGATGGCGGCGATCATCAGGAAGAAGTCGGCCTTGTCCATGCCGCTCCAGAAGCTGCCGAGCCAGCCGGCGATGAAATTTCCGGCGAAGCTGGTGGCCAGCCAGACGCCCATCATCATCGAAAGGACGCGGGACGGCGCCACCTTCGACACCAGGGACAGCCCGATCGGCGACAGATAGAGTTCACCGGCGGTGATCGCCGCGAAATAACCGAACAGCCACAGCCAACTGACCTTGCCGCCGGCGCCGGCCGCATGGGCGGCCATGACCATGATCAGATTGGCCAGGGCGACGCCGAAGCATCCCAACGCCATCTTGGTGAGGGTGGACGGCTCCGTCCGGCGCTTCGCCTGCCAGGCCCACAATCCCACGATGAAAGGCGTGAAGGCGAAAATCATGAAGGGATTGAAGGCCTGGAACCAGGTGGTCGGAATTTCCCCCGACCAGGAGAACAGCGAAATGGAACGATCGGTAAAGCCGTCGGCCCACAGTGCCGTGGTATTGCCTTGCTGCTCGTAGGTCGCCCAGAACAGGACGGTGGGGAGCCAAAGGATCAGCAGGGCGATCATCCCTTTCCGTTCGTCGTGGGTGAAGGGCGCGTTGCGGTGGGTCGCACTTCGCCGGACGATCGGCGGTTCCGGCGGCAGATGGCGCCGGGCGTAAACATAGATGCCGAGGCCGATCAGCATTCCGACGCCGGCGGCGGCGAAGCCGTAGTGCCACCCGGCCCTCTCCCCCAAGGTGCCGCAGACCAGCGGCGAGAAGAAGGCGCCCAGATTGATGCCGACATAGAAGATCGAATAGGCCCGGTCGCGGCGATGGTCGCCCGGAGCGTAGAGGCCGCCGACCTGGGTCGAGATGTTGGGTTTGAAGGCGCCGTTGCCGAGGATCAGAAAGAGCAGGGCGGGCAGGAACAGGCTTTCGGAGGCCATCATGAAATGGCCGATGGCCATCAGGACGGCGCCGATCATCACGGTGCGGCGCCGGCCGAGCAGGCGGTCGGCCAGCAGGCCGCCCAGGATCGGCGTCAGATAGACCAGGCTGGTGTAAAGACCGTAGACCTGGGACGCCATCGGCTGCACGCCGAGCGGCCCGAAAACGAATTCCAGCGCGTTTTTCAGGGCGCCGTAGCCGAAAACGGTTTCGGCCGGCTTCGCCGGGAACAGATATTTCACCATGTAAAGGGTGAGAAGCGCCCGCATTCCATAATAGGAAAACCGCTCCCACATTTCGGTGCCGAACAGGAACGCCAGGGCCTTCGGATGCCCGAAGACGGTTTCCGATGGGGGGAGGACCGCCGCGGCCGCGGCCGTCGAAGGGGGCGATTTCGGCAGGCGCAAGGGATCACATCCTTTTTTGGGAGCGAAACGGACCGATCATGCCGGCCATTGCATATGGGCATGGCCGGAGCGGAACGGAAGTTTCAAGGCGCGCGCCGCCCGGCCCTTCCTACGGCAACTCGGCCCAGATCTTCTGGCGCAGAAGATCGATGGCATGGAATTCGCCGTCCTGCTCGAAATGCCAGAACATCCAGCCGTTGCAGGCGGGCACCCCTTGGACCGCGGCGCCGACCTGATGGATCGAGCCCTTGTGATCGGAGGAAACGAGCGTGCCGTCGGCCCGGATTTGCGCCGTCCAGTGCCGGCGTTTGCCGCCCCACAGCAGGTCGCCGGGATCCAGCAGGCCGCGTTCGAGCAGCGCGCCGAAGGGAATTCTGGGTTCGCTGCGCTTGCTGGGGGTGGCCAGCACCGAAAGATCGGTCGCCTCGCGGGTGGCGTCGAGACGGGCGGTGGCCGCCGCGATATAGGCCTCGTCCCGTTCCAGCCCGATCCAGCGGCGGCCGAGCTTCTTGGCGACGGCGCCGGTCGTGCCGGTTCCGAAGAACGGGTCGAGGACCACGTCGCCGGGATTGGTCGTGGCCAGCAGGATGCGATAAAGCAGGGCTTCCGGCTTCTGCGTCGGATGGATTTTCTTTCCGTCGCTTTTCAGCCGTTCGGGCCCGGTGCACAGCGGCAGCATCCAGTCGCTGCGCATCTGCAGGCCGTCGTTGAGGCTTTTCATGGCTGCGTAGTTGAAGGTGTAGCGGGCGTTCGGCGCCTTGACGCACCACAACAGCGTTTCATGCGCGTTGGTGAAGCGGGTGCCGCGGAAATTCGGCATGGGGTTGGTCTTGGTCCACACCACGTCGTTGAGGATCCAGAAGCCGAGATCCTGTAAAATCGTCCCGACGCGATAGATATTGTGGTAGCTGCCGATGACCCACAGGGCGCCTTTGTCCTTCAGCACGCGCCTGGCGGCGGTGAGCCATTCGCGGGTGAAGCGGTCGTAGGCGGCGAAACTGTCCGAAGGATCGCTCTGATCGCCGAAGCGGTCCCAGTCCTCATCGACGCCGTCGACCCGGCTGTTGTTCGGCCGCAGCAATTCTCCGCCCAATTGCAGGTTGTAGGGCGGATCGGCGAAGACGAGATCGACCGATCCCGCCGGAAGCGCGTTGAGCGAAGCGATGCAATCGCCCTGGTGAATCACATTGGTCTGCAGCGTGGTCATCGGCGCAATCTGAGTCAAATCCCGGCGGGCGTCAAGAACAGGCCGAAACCTGCAATTTTTTAAAAAGATCGGCGATGGGCGAAAAGCTGGGTCTGTGGTGCGGCGTGATGCCTTGCCGGTGGATGGCCTCGATATGTTCGGCCGTGCCGTAGCCGACGTTCCGCTCCCACCCATAGCCCGGGAACACCGAGGACAGGGCGCACATCTGACGGTCGCGGGTGACCTTGGCGACCACCGACGCCGCGGCGATGGACAGGCTTCGTCCGTCGCCCCTGACGATGCACTGAACCGGGCAGGAGAGGGGCGGGCGCTGATTGCCGTCCACCAGGGCCCAGTCGACGTTCGCCTTTTCCCGCAGCGCTTCGAAGGCGCGCCGCATGGCCAGAAAGGTCGCTTGCAGAATGTTCAGCCGGTCGATCTCCTCGACGTCGGCCTCGCCGAGACCGACCAGGGCGCAGGCATGGATGACCTCGAACAGGCTTTCGCGCTTTTTGGCCGAGAGAAGTTTCGAATCGTTGAGGTCGGTCCGCAGCACGGCCGGCAAGGCGGCCGGCAGGATCACGGCGGCGGCGACGACCGGTCCGGCCAAGGGGCCGCGTCCGACCTCGTCGATACCGCAAACCGTGCCCTCCAGGGCATGTTCGAAGGAAAAGTCTGGGGACATGGAACGGGGACTCATCGGATGTTCGACTTAAAACGCGGGTGCAATCATCCAAACCATAGCACCGGCGCTTCGATTGTCGAGGGTCTCGCGGTGCCTGTCGTCGAGCAGCGGCATCTGGCGATCGTCCGGGCGGCGACATCCGGCCGGATCTTCACCACTGGAACAGGGTCAACTGGTCGCCCGGACGGGGCGGCGCGGCGAACAGATCGGTGCGCAGATGCCGGGGCGGCCTGGGACTGAGGCCAAGGCGGCGGAGGGCGATGTGAAACCGCCTGTCCAGGAGGACGCTCAACGGGCCGTCGCCGGTGAAGCGCCGTCCGAACGTCGAATCGTGCAGCTTTCCCCGCCGGTATTCGCGGATTTGGTCGAGCACATGGGTCCGGCGTCCGGGGCGGTGCTGGACAAGCCACTGGTCGAACAGCTCCTTGACCTCGAAGGGCAGGCGCAGCAGACCCCAGCTGGCCGTGCCGGCCCCATGCGCCGCCGCGGCCTCGAGGATGCGCTCCAGTTCGTGGTCGGTCAGGACCGGGATTACCGGGGCGACCGAGACCGCGGTGGGAATTCCCGCCGCCGCCAGGGCGCGAATCGCCGCCAGCCTTTGGGCCGGCACGGCGGCGCGCGGTTCCAGGCTGCGGGCCAGGTCGCGATCGAGCGTCGTGATGGAGACGGCGACACTGGCCAGGCCGTCCGCCGCCATCGGCGCCAGAATGTCGATATCGCGCACGATCAGGGCCGATTTGGTGGTGATGCAGACGGGATGGCGGAATGAGCGCAGCACTTCGAGAATGGAGCGGGTGATCCGTTGACGGCGTTCGACCGGCTGGTAGGGATCGGTATTGGTCCCCATGGCGATGGTCCTGCATCGATAGCCGCTTCGCCGCAATTCCGCATCCAGCAACGACGCGGCATTGGGCTTGGCGAACAGCCTGGTCTCGAAATCGAGTCCGGAGGACAAGCCCAGATAGCCGTGGCTGGGCCGCGCATAACAATAGACGCAGCCGTGTTCGCAGCCCCGATAGGGATTGATCGATTGCTCGAAGGGGATATCCGGGGAGTCGTTGCGGGTGACGATGCGCCGGGCATGATCCCGTTCGAGCGAGGTTTTCAGCGGGGGCAGATCGTCGTCCTGCCACCAGCCGTCGTCGACGGTTTCCCGCCGGTGAGGTTCGAAGCGTCCGTCCGGATTGCTCGCGGTGCCACGATAGTGGAAAGGAGGATTGCTCATGGGGGAAAAGATTGGGCGAAACAGGGGGTATTTCAAGAACAAAAAGAGAACAATATATATTTTAAGTTGAATTACATAATTTTACCAGGCGAAAAAGTTGGATAAATTCACGTTATGGTAGAGATATTCGGCGCGGTCATATCCTAAAGGGCATCTGGAATTGTTCAATTTCCAGCGATAATATGAAAAAAACCGGCGGTATTAGAGCGGCCATTGAGGCCGCGGCCAAGCGCGCGGAGGCGCGCGCCCGGCGAGGGACATCAAGAAAAAGCCAGAGCGTGATGCCGATTTAAGGCATCGCGCTCTAGGCTGACAGAAAACACCGGGAGGCAAGCGGATGGAAGAGCGGACCCAACAGAGCCGGGACCCGACGGCGACAGAGAGCCGGGCGGAGGATCGTCCGCCGGAAGAGGCCGCGGCGCAGGAGCGGGAAGCGGCGGAGCAGATCGAACCGCAGCCGCTTTATGATTCCTTCATGCGGATCATTCGCCGCTGATCGGGCATCCGTCCGGCCGAACGGCCCGCCCGAGCAAGGCAACGGGGCCGGTCAGCCTTTCGGCTTGAGGTGTTCCAGCAGCCGCGGCATCAATTCGACCAGATTACAGGGGAGATGCCGGCTGTCGAGCTGCCAGCGCAGGATGTCCTCCCAGGCGTCCCGGCAGGCGCCGGGCGAACCGGGAAGGGCGAACAGATAGGTGCCATGGGCGACGCCCCCGGTGGCGCGGCTTTGAATGGTCGAGGTGCCGATCTTGGCGAAGGACAATTGGCGGAACAGTTCGCCGAAACCGGCGATTTCCTTCTCATAGACGGCGTGAAAGGCTTCGGCCGTGACATCGCGTCCGGTCAAGCCGGTGCCGCCGGTCGAGATCACCACATCGATTTCCGGATCGGCGATCCAGCGTTTCAGCTGGGCGACCAACAGATCCGCATCGTCGGTGACGATGCGCTTGTCGACGACTTTATGGCCGTCCCTGGCGATCAATTCGACCAGGGTGCGGCCCGACGTGTCGTTGGCCTCGGTACGGCTGTCGGAAACCGTCAGAACCGCGATATTGACCGATAGAAAAGCCCGCTCACCATCAATTTTTGACATGCCTGACCGCCTGGATTCTTGCCTCAGGCCCATCATACAACGGCCAATCGCCGGCGGCGATGGCGTCGAGCGACGGAGAGGTCTGTCCCAGGCGGTTGCGATAGGCCCAGAAGTTGGTCATCACCCGCTCGACGAAGGCGCGGGTCTCGTGCACCGGGATGCTTTCCATGAACAGCAAGGCGTCGCCGTTATGGTTCACGTTCTGCAGCCAGCGCGCCACATTGCCCGGACCGCTGTTGTAGGAGGCGGCGAGGAACAGCAGATTGCCCTTGACCGTCTCATCGTCCAGCAGACGATGCACATAGCGCTGCCCCAGTTCGAGATTGACCTGCGGATCGGTCAATTTGCCGGCGCCCATCGAGCGGGCGGTGCGCGGCATCAGCTGCATCAGGCCGATGGCGCCGCAAGGGCTCTTGGCCTTGGGATTGAACGACGATTCCTGGCGGGCGATCGCCAGCAGCAAGGCCCGGTCGATCGACCAGCCCCCGGTCGGACGCCAATCGGGCAGCGGATAATCGGCGCTGTCGTGATAGCGGCCGTCCTTGGCTTCGATCCGGCTGCCCAGGATGACGGCCAGGGCCGGCATGCCGCTGGTGTGGGACAGCGCCAGCATCGACTGCGAAAGGGCCGGGCCGGCGTCGTCGGACAGCCGGTGCAACTCGTCCTCGGCGCGGCTGGAATCGCCGATCTGCAGCAGGGCCAGGGCCCGCCGCCCGGCCGGGACACGCTTCAGGGCCTCGCCGTCGAGGTCGGTGAAGGGCCGGGCGTCCCAGGAATATTGAATGTCTTCGCCCAGGGCCCGGCGGGCCAGCAGGCCGTAGAAGGTCCGCGGATAGGCGGCGGCCCGTTGCAGCCAATGGTTGACCAGTTCGGGATGCTTGGCGGTCAGATTGGCCCTGGCCGCCCAATAGGCGCCGGCCGAAATCAGCCAGTTCGACACGTCGGTCGCATTGCCGACCGCCTCGAAATGGCGCGCCGCCGCCGCGCCGCGCTGGCCGCTGCGCCACAGGGCGAGACCGGCGACCCAATGGGCTTCCGGCAAGACGTCGCCCGAACGATCGGCGGCCTGGCTGGCCCATTGCAGGGCCTCGGCGTCGCGGCCTTCGGCGAACAGGGCGATCGAAAGCACCGTGGCCAGTTCGTCCTGGTCGACCTGATCGAGCAGGCGCCGCGCCTCGTTGCTTTCCAGGGAGGCCTGGGCTGCGTCATATTTGCTTTGGCGGACCAGGGTGCGGAAACGCTCCTTGATATCCTGCAGGCGGCGACGGTCGCTGGCGCTGAGATCGCGATTGCTCTCGACCGAAAATTCCTCCCAGACCGGGTCGTCGTCACGGCTGGTCGAGACGGCGTTCGTCTGGTCGCTGCGCGTCGGCGGCTTCAGGCCGGAGACCTTGTTGCCCAGGCGCTGCTTCGCCAGGTCGTAGATGGCATCGGCCTCCGGCAGGTCGGCATAACGCGCCATCCAATCCTTCAACTCTTCCGTCTGCGGGCGGAACGACGGCGCCAGATAACGCTGGGCGAGCAGATGGCCGATCAGGAGCGGATCCTGGAGCCGGGCGATCTCGCGGTCGGCCGCCGCCCATGACCCGCGCTCTCCGGCATCGAAGGCGGATCGATAGATCTGGGCGTCGCTGTCGCTGATGACCGAGGGAACGGCGATCTGCCGGCCCAATTTGCCGGCAAAGCCGTTGATGGCCGCAACCACACTTCCGGCATCGCCTTCTGCGGGGATGGGCTGGCCGGCCCACGCAACGTGCGTGGCCGAGGTCAGTACCAGGGCCAGGAAGGCCTGGAGAAGCCTGCTTCGCAGCATCGTCTCTCCTCTTCCGTAATCGGTTTCGCCGATGATTGTCTTCAGCTTTATAAATCGATTTGGAGGAGGGGAGCAAGCCTTGATGGCCAATATCCCTAAACTTTTCCTGAGTTTTGTTGAGACTCAATGCGTTAGGGCCTGGCCTCCGACATGCTTATTCGACATGGCTGTCCAGCTTCTTGCGGATGGACAGAAAATCGCTCCAGGCCTCTCGCTTGTGATGCGGCGTGCGCAGCAGATAGGCCGGATGATAGGTCGGCATGGCCGGAATGGGCCCCGCCGGGCCGTTCGACGGATACGCGTGCCAGCGGCCGCGCATCCGGCTGATCGCGTCGTGCCTGGCCAGCAGCGCGGTGGCCGGGGCGCCGCCCAGAAAGACCAGGACGTCGGGGGCGACCAGTTCGATGTGGCGGATGATGAAAGGCAGGCACAGTTCGACCTCGGTCGGTTCCGGCTTGCGATTCCCCGGCGGCCGCCAGGGCACCACGTTGGTGATGTAGGCGCTGCTGCGGTCCAGCCCGATCGAGGCCAGCATGCGGTCGAGCAATTTTCCGCTGACGCCGACGAAGGGCAGTCCCAGCCGGTCTTCGTCGGCCCCCGGCGCTTCGCCGATCAGCATGACCCGGGCCTGCGGGTTGCCGTCGGCGAACACCATCCGTTGGCAGGTCCGCTTCAGGGCGCAGCCGTCATAGGCTTCCATCGCCGCCCTGAGGTCGTCCAGCGTCCGGCTTTCCGCGGCCAGATGCGCGGCGCCGACCCGCGCGGCATCCGGTCCGGGAGGCGGAAGGGCGGAAGCCGCGCCGGCGGCGGCGGCCGGCGCCATCCGGAACGCCGGGGTCGGCGGCGGGAGGCCGGACGCCGCCGGCTGCGCCGAAGCATAGCGATCCAGCGGACGGTCGCCGATGGTCTCGTCGACGCCGGCGTCGAGATACCAGCGGAGAAGCTGCGCGGGCGCCAGGGTGAAGGTCGGTCCGTCTAACGTCATCGGTCCAGCCTAGCATATGGGAGGCGATTTGCCAGAAGGGCGATTGCCCTCTTGAATGGCTATGTTATAGAGGCTGTAACGAAGACGGCGGGAAGACGAATTTAAGGCGCCAAGCCGATCATGCCGGGGAGCGAGGGAGAGGACGGACATGCAGCGAGAATCGATGGAATTCGATGTGGTGATCGTCGGCGGCGGGCCGGCCGGCCTGGCCGCGGCGATCAGGCTCCGGCAGCTGGCTATCGAAAGCGGCCGCGAGCTGTCGGTTTGTCTCATCGAAAAAGGCTCCGAACTGGGGGCCCATATTCTTTCCGGGGCGGTTTTCGAGCCGAAGGCGCTGGACGAACTGATTCCCGACTGGAAGGACAAGGGGGCGCCGCTGCTGACGCCGGCCGGCGACGACCATTTCCTGTTCTTCACCGAAACGCGCTCGGTCCGCCTGCCGACGCCGCCGCAAATGCACAATCACGGCAATTACATCATCAGCCTGGGCAATCTGGTGCGCTGGCTGGGGGAACAGGCGGAGGAACTGGGCGTCGAGATCTTCCCCGGTTTCGCGGCGGCCGAGGTGCTGTATGACGAAAGCGGCGCGGTGCGCGGCATCGCCACCGGCGACATGGGCGTCGGCCGCGACGGCCGCCCCACCGCCAATCATGCGCCCGGCGTCGAATTGCTGGCCGGCCAGACGCTGTTCGCCGAAGGATGCCGCGGCTCGCTGACCAAGACGCTGTTCGAGCGCTTCGCGTTGCGCCGGCACGCCGCCCCCCAGACCTATGGCCTCGGCGTCAAGGAATTGTGGGAAATCGATCCCGCCCGGCACAAACCGGGACTGGTGGTCCACTCCGTCGGCTGGCCGCTCGACGGCGAGACCTATGGCGGGTCGTTCCTCTATCATTTGGAAAACAACCAGGTGGCCGTCGGCTTCGTCGTCGGACTGGATTATAAAAATCCCTATCTGTCGCCCTTCGAGGAGTTGCAGCGCTACAAGACCCATCCGGCGATTCGCCCGACCTTCGTGGGGGGGCGGCGCATCGCCTACGGCGCCCGCGCCCTGTCGGAGGGCGGTCTGCAATCCATCCCCCAGCTGACCTTTCCCGGCGGCCTGCTGATCGGCGATACCGCGGGATTCCTCAATACGCCAAAGATCAAGGGGATCCATACGGCGATGAAATCGGGCATGGTGGCGGCCGAGGCCCTGTTCGAGGCGTCGAATGGTCTTCCCGCTGCGGCGCCCCGCGAAATTCTCGGCTATCCGGAGCGGCTGAAGGCCTCGTGGCTGTGGGAGGAACTGTATCTGGCCCGCAACATTCGCCCGGCATTCCATTGGGGCTTGTGGGCCGGGCTCGTCTATTCGGCTGTCGATACCTATCTATTCCGGGGGCGGGCGCCGTGGACGCTTCCGGTGCACGCCGATCACCAGCAACTGCGGCCGGCCGCGCGGTCCGTGCCGATCGTTTACCCCAAGCCGGATGGTCAGGTGACGTTCGATCGTTTGTCCTCGGTGTTCATTTCCAACGCGGCGCATGAGGAAGACCAGCCCGTCCATCTGCAGCTCAAGGATCCAAATGTTCCCATCACCGTCAATCTTGCCCTGTACGACGCGCCGGAGCAGCGCTATTGTCCGGCCGGCGTTTACGAGATCATAAGAGATGACGCCGGACAATCGCCCCGCCTGCAAATCAACGCCTCGAATTGTGTTCATTGCAAATCGTGCGACATCAAAGATCCCTCCCAGAACATCAATTGGGTGGTGCCGGAGGGGGGCGGTGGCCCGAATTATCCCAACATGTAAAAGAGAGGCTGCGGCCGAGGCGGGCCGCGTGAGGGTGTGGACATGGTGATGCGTGGGTCGTCGGTTCGCCTCCCTCTCGGTCTGCGAGGGGTCTGCGCCGCTCTCCTGGTCGTCCTGTTGCCGGCCTGCAGCAGCGGCCTGCGTTCGGAAGGGGGGGAATCGCCGCCGGCCGACAGCGCGCTGATCGGCCGGCCGATGCCCGCCGAAGGGTCCGGCGCCGGGAATTACCTGGCCGGCCGGTTTGCCCAGAATCAGAACGATCTGGTCGCCGCCGCCGATTATCTGCAACGCTCCCTGGCCGAAGACCCCGAAAATGTCGAGCTGCTGCAGCGGGCCTATCTTTCCCTGGCGGCCGGGGGACGATTGAAGGCGGCCACGGTCGTCGCCAAGCGGCTTCTGACCTTCGACGGCGACGCGGCGATCGCCGCCCTGCTGATCGCCGAGCAGCAGGCCAAGGCGGGGGACTGGACCGCCGTCGAGGCCACCGTCTCCGGCATGCCGAAGCGCGGCCTGAATACCTTCATGGTGCCGCTCATCCTGGGCTGGGCGAAAGTCGGGCAGGGCAATTTCGATGCCGCCCTCGAAACGATCGCGCCCCTGTCGCAGATCAGCAATTACGCGGCGCTGCACGACTTCCACGCCGCGTTGATGAACGATCTGGCCGACCGCCGAATGGCGGCGGAGCAATATTACCGCAGCACCCTGGCCGGAACCGGCGGGTCGACCCTGCGCACCACCGAAGCGGCGATGGCTTTCTATCAGCGCATCGGGCAACCCGACAAGGCGGCCGAGATGCTCGCCCATTATCGGCAGGATCATCCGGAAAGCAGCATGATCGGCAATGGCCAGACGCTGAGCCGCGTGGTCGATTCGGCCGCCGCCGGCATGGCCGAGGCGCTGTTCGACGCCGCCGGCTCGCTGCGCCAGGGGCGCGCCTCGGAATTGGCTCTCATCTTCGCGCGCATGGCGGTCGACCTGCAGCCCGACTTCCCCCTGGCCCAGGTGATGGTGGCCGATCTGCTGCAAGGTCTGGGCCGTCTCAAGGACGCCAACGCGATGTTCCAGGAGATCAGGCCTTCCTCGCCGGTCTATTGGTCGGCGCAATTGCGGATCGCCGCCAATTACGACGACCTCGACGATATCGACGCGGCGACGCGGACGCTGGAGACCCTGGCCGAGCAGCATGCCGACCGCCCGGAAGCGCTGATCATGCTGGGCGACGTCCTGCGCCGGCACAAACGTTGGAACGAGGCGGTCGCCGCCTATGACCGCGCCTTGGCCATCCTCGGTCCGCCGCGCCCCGAACAGTGGGGCATCTATTATTCGCGGGGCATCGCGCTCGAACGCGCCAAGCAATGGACCAGGGCCGAAAGCGATTTCCTGCGGGCCCTCGAACTTCAGCCGGACGAGCCGCATGTCCTGAATTACCTGGGCTATAGCTGGATCGAACAGGGGATCAATTTCGAGCAGGCCATGCAGATGATCGAGAAGGCGGTCGCGCAATTGCCCAAGGACGGCTATATCGTCGACAGCCTGGGCTGGGCGCTTTTCCGTTCCGGCGATTACGCCGGGGCGGTCGAGACGCTTGAACGCGCCGTCGAACTGCATCCCGAGGATGCGGCGATCAACGATCATCTGGGCGATGCGCTGTGGAAGGTCGGTCGCGAGGAGGAGGCGCGCTTCCAATGGCAGCGGGCCCTGATCTCCGATCCGGAACCGGAGTTGAAGCAGGATCTCGAACGCAAGCTCGCCGGCGGTCTGCAAGACACGATGGTGATGCCGGAAAAGAAACTGCAGATTCGATGACGGCGACGCCTTTTCTCGCCTCCGCCGATGGCGCGGTGGAGGCGTTCGCCGCCGCCAAGGTCAATCTTTATCTCCAGGTGGTCGGCCGCCGCGCCGACGGTTACCACCTGCTCGACAGCCTGGTGGCCTTCGCCGGGGTCGGCGACCGTCTGGTTCTGCGTCCCGCCGACGACCTGTCGCTTTGCATCGACGGGCCGAATGCCGGCGCCTTGGCGGTCGAGCCCGACAATATGGTCCTGAAGGCCGCCCGCGCCCTGGCGGCGGCCGCCGGCGTGCCGGCGAAGGCCGCCATCGCTTTGACCAAGCGCTTGCCGGTGGCGTCCGGCATCGGCGGCGGTTCGGCCGACGGGGCGGCGGCGCTGCGCGGCTTGTGCCGCCTCTGGGGCATTTCTCCGGACGAGACGGAACTGGCCCGCATCGGATTGGCCCTGGGCGCCGATCTGCCGGTCTGCCTGGCCGGTCGTCCGGCTCGAATGAGCGGCATCGGGGAAATCCTCGCGGCGGCTCCCGTCCTGCCGCCGGCCTGGCTGGTGCTGGTCAATCCCGGCGTCGGCCTGTCGACTCCGGCGGTGTTCAAGGCCCGGCAGGCCGCCTTTTCGTCTCCGGCCCCTCTCATGGAGGCGCCGGCCGACGCCGCCGCCCTGGCCGAAGCCCTGGCCGGCCGCCGCAACGATCTGACCGAACCGGCGGTGCGGCTGGCCCCGGTGATCGGCGAGATGCTGGAGGTCATCGCCGGACAGGCGGACTGCCTGCTGGCCCGCATGTCGGGCAGCGGCGCGACCTGTTTCGGTCTGTTCGCCGATGAGGCGACGGCCGCAGCGGCCGCCCGGCGTCTGGCCGCCTCGCATGCCGCCTGGTGGGTGGCGGCGGCCCCGCTGGTCAGCCGCGCGGCTTAGGGCGCCGCGTTCTCCGCCTCTCCTTCGCTGGCTGCCGTCGTCCAAAGGCGCTGGAAATTTTCAAGTTCGGCCACATTCACGTCGGACACCGCGGCGTAGCGCAGTCCGTCCCTGGTCCATTCCACCAGGTTGTAGCCATTGCGGCCGGTGGTGGCCGGGGCCGGAGTGCCCGGGGCCGGCCAGACGAACAGATTGATGACATGCTGGTTGCGCCGGTAGACCAGCGCCGCCGCCGTGTGCTCATCGACATAGTCGAGCCGGCCGCCGATCAGGGGAAACCCCTTGTCGGCCAGCGTGGGAACGGGCGGCGACAGACCCACTTTCCCGTTGAACCAGGGTTTGACGGTGTGGCGGTCGGACGACGGCACGTCGGTCAGATGGTCGGGCATCAGCGAGCGAACATGCGCGGCGACCAGCTCGCGCGTCAGTTCGTCTTGCCGGCCTGGAGGGACCAGGAAAAGCGCCAGGCTGACGGCGAGCGCCGCCGCCGAGGCGACCCAGGTGCCGCCGGTCAGCCACCACCGCCACCGAGGGGGCGGCGGCGGCCTGCCGGCCTGCCGTAGCGGCAAACCGGCCGGCAGGCGGGCGCGCAGCGATGCGGGAGCGGCGAAGCGGCTCGCCTCCGCCCGCAGCCGGCGCACGAAAGCGAGCCTTGCGGCATGGGCGGCGGCGCAGTCCGGGCAGGCGACGAGGTGCTCGTCGAAGGCCACCTGGCCGACCGCATCGAGTTCGCCGTCCAGCGCGGCGTCGATCAGCGATCGGACCTGCTCACAATCCAGCTTTGCCATTGCGGTCCTTCCATGCCTTCTGCAAGAGGTTGCGCGCCCGCGCCAGCCGGGACATCACGGTGCCCATCGGAAGGCCGGCGATCTCGGCGATTTCCCTGTAGGACAGCTCTTCCAGCTCGCGCAGCACCACCACCTCGCGAAAGGCGACGGGCAGCCCGGCGATCAGGTCATCGAACAGCCGGCGATCGTCGGCCTTGATCATCATGTCCTCGGGCGTTTCCGCCGGCCCGGTGAAGACATCGGCGGCGAAGGCGGTCCCGAAGGCGTCTTCGGGATCGATGTCGGCAAAGCCGCCGACCTTCGTCGCATGGAGTGACCTCATCCAGTCATAGGCCGCATTGCGGACGATCCGCAGCAGCCAAGGTCGCGCCGTCGCCTCGCGGCAACCGTCGAAGGCGCGGTAGGCGCGGAGCATCGCGTCCTGCACCACATCCTCGGCGTCGGTCGACCGGCCGGTCAGCCAGCGGGCCAGGTTATAGGCCGCGTCCAGATGGGCCAACACCACTCGTTCGAAGCGTTCAGCCCGCATTCCTCACCCGATGAACGACAGCCTTCCCATGGATCATACCGCACGGACGGCGGATTTATTCCCGGGAATAAGCGGCCGCTCCCGACGGTAGAAGCATGCATGGATCCATTTTTTCGGAGGATGACCATGGGCAAGCATGCATCGCACGACACATCGTCCCTCGGCCGCCGGTCCCTGTTGAAATGCATGGCCTGGGCCGGCACCGGCATGCTGTGGAGCGTCGTCGGCGGCATCCCGCGGGCGAGCGGCCTGATCGGTTCGGCCGCGGCGGCCGCGGCGACCGCCGGCGGGCTGCATTTCGTGCAGATCAGCGACAGCCATATCGGGTTCGCCAAGGAGGCCAATCCCGACAGCACCGGCACCCTGCGGGCCGCCATCGCCAGGATCGCCGCCCTGCCGGTTCGGCCGGAGTTCCTCGTCCATACCGGCGACGTCAGCCATCTGTCCAAACCGGCGGAGTTCGATGCCGCGCAACAGCTTCTGGGAGAGCGGAACGTCGGACCGGTCCATTTCATCCCCGGGGAGCACGATGTCCTCGACGACACGCCCGGAGCGTCGTTCCGCGAACGCTTCGCCAAGGGGAGCCAAGGCGACGGCTGGTACAGTTTCGACCAGGGAGGCGTCCATTTCGTCGCCCTGGTCAATGTCATCGAGCTGAAGGCCGGCGGGCTGGGCAATTTGGGGAACGCGCAACTGGAATGGCTGGAGGGCGACCTCAAGGGCCGCACCGCCAGCACGCCCATCGTCGTGCTCGCCCACATTCCCCTGTGGACCATCGCGGCCGACTGGGGGTGGGGAACCTCGGATGGCGAACAGGCGCTCGGCTATTTGCGCCGTTTCGGCTCGGTGACGGTGCTGAACGGGCACATCCACCAGATCATGCAGAAGGTCGAGGGCAACATCTCCTTCCACACCGCCATGTCGACCGCCTTTCCGCAACCGGCGCCGGGAACGGCACCGTCGCCGGGACCGATGACGGTGCCGGCCGATCGGCTGCGCCGCCTGTTGGGTGTCGCCGCCGTCGATATCCATCCGGGCGAAACGACGGCCCAACTCGTCGAAATGCCGCTGGCCGACGCCTAGCGGTCAAAATCCGACGATAGCTTCCCTTGACCGGGAGCCCGGTTCCCGGTCGCCGCCCCAAAGGAGACCCGCATGCACATCCCATCTCATCTTCGGGGTTTCGCCCTGACGACCGTCCTGTCCGCCGCCGTGGCCGGAGCCGTCTTGAACGGACCGGCGACGGCCGCCGCCCCGCTGGAGATCCACCTCGACAATTTCACCTTCTCGCCGCAGACCGTCACCGTGCCCGAAGGAACGACGGTGGTGTGGATCAATCGCGACGATACGCCGCACCGCATCGTTGCCGTACAAAAAGACCAGTTCAAATCGCCGGTCCTCGACACCGACGAGAAATTCAGCTGGACCTTCAGCAAAGCAGGCACTTTTGCCTATTTTTGCTCGATGCATCCGCATATGACCGGAACGGTGACGGTCACCGCGAACTAGGCCCGGCAGCCTCATTCCCGACTCTCGGGGGCGTCCGACCCCGAGAAAGTCGCAAGGGCCCAGGTGCCGGTCGCGATGCCCGGCGGCCGCCTTGACTTTTTTCTGCAGCGATCGGAAGGGCGCGACGAGGCGGAAATCGTAAATCTCGCCGGCGACGCCGTTCGCCGCCGCTCGTCCGCCGTGGCCACGGGGCGGCTCTCGCAAGAGTTGCCTCAATGCTTTATCGTGGCGATCCCTCTACGCTGATGGAACCGACGAATATGGCTTCTTCACATTTTCCTTCGGACGATGGTACGGATCCTGGGCACGTCGTGGATCATCACGAGAACCCCGTCGCTTCGACCGACCTCGAGGCCTTGGCTCTGGAATATCATCAGCGGGGCCGGCCGGGGAAGCTGGCGACGGTGGCCACCAAGCCGATGGAGACGCAGCGGGATCTGGGCCTGGCCTATTCCCCCGGCGTCGCCTTTGCCTGCAACGCCATCGTGGCCGATCCGGATCGCGCCGCGCAGCTGACGGCGCGGGCCAATCTGGTGGCGGTGGTGACCAACGGCACGGCCGTTCTGGGCCTCGGCGACATCGGTCCGCTGGCCGCCAAGCCGGTGATGGAAGGCAAGGCCGTCCTTTTCAAGAAATTCGCCGGCATCGACGCCTTCGACATCGAGGTGAACGAAAAGGACATCGACGCCCTGGTCGATACCATCGCGCGGCTGGAGCCGACCTTCGGGGCGATCAATCTGGAGGATATCGCGGCGCCGGCCTGTTTCGAGGTCGAACGGCGCCTGCGCGAACGGATGAAGATCCCGGTTTTCCACGACGATCAGCATGGCACGGCGATCGTGGTCGGCGCGGCCGTGCTGAACGGCCTGCATCTGGTCGGCAAGCGGATCGAAGAGGTCAGGGTCGTCTCGACCGGCGGCGGCGCCGCCGGCATCGCCTGCCTCGACATGCTGGTCAGCATGGGGCTGCAGCGCTCCAACGTCCTGCTGGTCGATCGGATCGGCGTCGTCTACGACGGGCGCACCGAAGAGATGAACCCCTTCAAGCAGGCCTATGCGCAGCAGACCAACGCGCGGACCCTGGACGAGGTGATCGACGGCGCCGACGTCTTCCTGGGGCTGTCGGCACCGGGACTGCTGAGCGGCGCCATGGTCAAAAGGATGGCGGCCAGTCCGTTCATTCTCGCCCTGGCCAATCCCGATCCGGAGATCACGCCGGAGGAAGCCCGGGCGGCCAGGCCCGACGCGATCATCGCCACCGGGCGGTCCGACTATCCCAATCAGGTCAACAACCTGCTGTGCTTTCCCTTCATCTTCCGGGCGGCGCTCGACGTCGGGGCGACGACGATCAATGTGCCGATGCAATTGGCCTGTCTCAAGGCGATCGCCGAAATGGCCCGCGCCGCGCCGTCCGACGTCGTCGCCGCGGCTTATGGCGACACGGCGAACCTGGGCTTCGGGCCCGACTACATCCTGCCCAAGCCCTTCGATCCGCGCCTGATCGTCGAAATCGCCGAGGCGGTGGCCAAAGCGGCGATGGACTCCGGCGTGGCGACGCGGCCGATCGCCGATCTCAAGGCCTATCGGCATCAGCTCGAGCAATATGTCTTCCGCTCCAGCCTGGTGATGACGCCGGTCTTCCGCAAGGCGCAGCAGAATCCCCAGCGGGTCGTCTATGCCGAGGGCGAGGACGAGCGGGTGCTGCGCGTCGCCCAGGTGGCGGTCGACGAAGGCTTGGCCCGTCCGATCCTCGTCGGGCGCCCCGCGGTGATCGGCGAGAAGATCAAGCGGCTTGGCTTGCGTCTGGTTCCGGGCCGGGACGTCGAGATCGCCGACCCCGCCGCCGACCCCCGTTTCGACGGCTATGTCGAGCATTATCGCAGCCTGATGGGCCGCCACGGGGTGCGGCCCGATTATGCCGCCCTGGTCATGCGTTCGAATGCGACGGTGTTCGCCGCGACCATGCTGAGGCTGGACCACGCCGACGCCATGCTGTGCGGCACCGACAAGCCCTTCGCCACGCATTTCGGCGACGTCATGAATGTCATCGGATTGAAGCCGGAGGCCAAGATCGCCGCGACGATGAATCTGATGATCCTCGACAAGAGCACCTTTTTCCTGTGCGACACCCAGGTGAATGCCGATCCTTCGGCCGAACAGATCGCCGAGATCGCGGTGATGGCGGCGGAAAAGGTCCGGCTGTTCGGGGTCGAGCCGAAGGTGGCCCTGCTGTCCCATTCCAACTTCGGCAGCGCCGACACGCCCAGCGCCCACAAGATGCGCCAGGCCCTGGGCATCATCGGCCGCCTGGCGCCGGACTTGGAGGTCGACGGCGAAATGCATGCCGACACGGCGCTCTCGCAGGCGGTGCGCCAAAAGGTGCTGCCGGATTCCCGGCTCCGCGGCAACGCCAATCTGCTGATCATGCCGACGCTGGATGCCGCCAACATCGCCTTCAATCTCCTGCAGGCGGTCGGCGAAGGCCGGACGGTCGGACCGATCCTGCTGGGCGGCGCCCGATCGGTGCATATCGTGACGCCCTTCGTCACGGCGCGCGGGCTGCTGAACATCACCGCCGTGGCGGTGGTCGAAGCGCAGGCGGCCAAAACAGGCCAGGTCTGACGATGGTCCGGACCGGCGGCGATCAGGGGCGGCACGCCCCGGATGCCCCTGGTTTTCCGGCGGGCCGGCCGGCGATATTTCCCGCGAAACCGAGGTTGCATCCCGCCGTTGCTTATCATATGGTGCCGCCCTCTCTCTTTGTTGGGGCGTCGCCAAGCGGTAAGGCAACGGGTTTTGATCCCGTCATTCGGAGGTTCGATCCCTCCCGCCCCAGCCAACTCTTCCGGGATTGTGCGGCAAACCACTTAGCCAGCGATCGAATTTACCGACACTCGAAATGCTATCGGATAAGATGGTTTCCCTTCGGCGCCATTCCCGGTAAAATTACGATTACGGCTACCGGTTTTGAGCCGCCTTTTCGGCCGTGCGACCAAAAGCGCAAGGACCCAAGCCAAGCCCATACCGACAGCAAGAGCTTTTTTGGGAAGACGCAGGGCGGGTTGTTTGAAGACGAATTGTGCCGTCACGTGTGGAAGTGGGAAAACTGCCTGCATGCGCACGCAACCTTCATGGGCAAGACGCTGCGCAATCCCATACTCGACATCCACTACAATGCTCGTCAGGAAAGGCACGATTCGGAGCCAGAGAAAGATCTGCCTTGCACGCTGATCATTAGTGTACATGCCAAACATCTCGGCAGTCTCTACGATCAGGTCGTGCGAAAGTACGCACGGCAGTTCGAAGTTCTTCGGCCTGTTATTGATATTCCGATTACGACCTAGACCAGCACGTAAGGCTATACCGCAACAAATTCTCGTGTGTGCCGATATTGAGTGGGGCGACCGCGCGTCGAAAACATCGCAAGATTGGTGACTGCCACCATGCAGTTGATATAGCGGCTTCCCTTTGTTGCTGCCGGTTTCCTTCTTATGCAACAGGGAGAAGCACCAAGGCCTCGTTACTTGGCTGCCGGTTCACCTTTTCCCCTGCCTGTCGCGGGCGAATCGTTGGGAAAGAGAAACTTGGTGATGCTCATGAAGGCGAGGCCGGCTTGAACGATGGTCGCGCCGATGATTGACATAATCACTTTTTCTGTAACGATGATATCATTTCGCCAAAAATCACCAATCCAAAATCTCATGACCATGAGAACAACCGCGCCATTAAGAAAAGAAAATATTCTAATCATGGCTTTGATCATAGTGTCTTGTTGATCTAACCGTCTTGTAGTTGCAGCCCACTGCTTATCATCGACAGTACGCTCTTCTACTGTCTTATCGCTATATACCCCTACAGTGATGGCTGTATTTTTTGCAGGCGGCTTCGGCTACTGAGCCGAAGCCGCTGCTTTTGGGTCGGGTACCGAATCAGACAATTTCGATTTCCCGACGAACTCCGTTGGAGTCCTCGATATAGATCTTATGTCCTGCGCTTCGCTCGCGGACAATCACGTCCGCGATTGCAACGCTTCGCCGGAACGCCTCATTATTGGAGCTTGCGTGAGTGCCTTTGGCGACTCGGCTGAGAGCCGCGTCGGTCGGGCTTCCCACGTCGAATTTGATGATTCGTGCGTCAGCCATCCTTACCTCCATAGCCTCTATACGACTAATGCTGTACCAATTAGGTACATTTTTGGTATCGCCTGTCAAGGTCGTTGCCGGGGATACATACGATTGGGGGGCTGCGCGCCCGCTGACATGTCCAGTCAACTGTCACGGTTTTTCATAAAGGGCCTTTTATGCGACAAATTCCAGGCGTGTCACCTGTTCCAGTAGCAGCCGGAAAGAAGGCCCTGGAACGATGCACTTGGTTCGATGGTCGTCCACGAAGGGCAGCCATCCTCATCGGTATTACGCAGCAAAGTCCCCTGTGGGTTTGGGCTTTGGATGAGCATTGCAGGGTATAGGTGAGCAATGCAGGGTATAGGTGAGCATTGCAGGGTATAGGTGAGCAATGCCGGCTCATAGATGATCAGTATGCTTGCGAAGCCGCACCTGAAGCCGTTCGGTTATGCCGGCGCGTGACAAAAAAAACCGGCGCCACCCACTTTGGCACTACATCCAGACGCGGGATCGGCACCGTATCACCTTAACAACAGTCACCAGAGATTTAGACGTTGGTCTGCAGCGTGCGCACCAAGATCTTAGCGTCGAGGCGCACGGTGATTTCATAGTGGGCGCTCTGGCGGACGTTGAGAATGCTTGTCGTCCGGTAGCAGACGACATTTTGCCCGCCGGGATGACGCACACTGTCGTAAAGGATTCCGTGATCGCCGGAAGCGCGTACCTCCTCCCCAAAGACCTGGCTCGCCGAATAGTCGGCCGGGGCATAAAGTTCGGGGAACTCTCCACTGCGTCCCCGAATGTCCTGATAGCCACCCTCCAGGTCGGCGAGGTAGGCGCGATATTGGCTGCGCATCTCGTCCATGCCGGCGTTGTAAGTCTCCCGGCGCAGATGATGCGCCACCTCGGCGATCGAGGTGTTGACCGCCGCCGCACCATACCAGGCTCCGAGAGCCCCGCTGGAAAACCGCAGGCCACCGGCCGGCGCATGGAGGAATGCCGCCATCACGACGCCGGCGTTCGGTCGGCCGAAGACCCAATCCTTCGCGGGCAGTCGCTGAAGGCGCTGCTGGACCAGCCGGTCGTTCGTCCATCCTTCCAGCGCCATGACCTGGGCCAGGTCAGCGGCCGACGCGACCGCCTCGAAAGCCGAGATCGGCGGGAACCTCGAAGGGATCAGCCGGTGGGTCGGTCGCGGCGCCTCGGCCCGCTGAATGCCCGCCATCAGATGAATAGGATGTCCGCGTCGGTGATCGCCGGCGCGGTCTCGTCATAGCCCTGGACCGGCGCATTGAAGGCGCCGCCACGCCAGGCATCGAGATGCCGTCGCACCAGCATGATCCCGTCCTGGCTGCCGGACAGGATCAGCGCCAGCGGCGGTTGTCCACCGAAGACGAGGCCCTTGTTGGCCGAGTGCAGCCATGTCGCGGCATCCCCCTCGCGCACGAAGATGATCTTCAGTCCCTGGTAGATCCCGAAAATCGCCGAGATGCGCAGCAGGGTATCCAGCGGAAGAGTGATCGGCTCCCCGGCGCGAGCCTTCGCGATCCAGCTATGGAAAGTCGACCGGGCCGGCGCGCCAAGGACGCAGATCCTGTCGTTCTCGGAAAGTCCCCATTCCTTGGCGATGTTCAAGAATGTGCGCAGACCGGGGCCGCTGACCTCCCGGCGATGGCCGCCGTCCAGCCCGCTGATATCGACGCTGTGTGTCGGCGCGCGAGGCGCCGCTTCCCGGCGAGCAGCTTGGGGCATGGCCCTCTCCATAAAGTCCAGATATGGACAATATATTCCACATCCGGACAAATGCAATGGCATCAAATTGCGCCACCTCGACACCTTCGCCGCCGCCCTGCCCGGCTGCCTGAACCATACAACAGCCACTATGGCGTCATTCCGTCCCCGCTCCCGGAGAGACGATCGACCTCGGCTTGGGCCCGCCCTCGCTACGCTCGGCCGCCTCGAGCAGCACCCAAACCGGCAGTGCCGGTCCCGCAAGGGGCGCGCCGCGAGACTGCGCTGGCGCTGGCCGCCGCGACGCTCTAAGTTGGTCGGCAGATCCGCTTCGCGCGGCTTCCCAGATTCGACACGGTTCCATGAACGCTCCAGATTCCCTCCCCGATGCACGGCCCGCGGACGGCACCGCCGCGGCGGGCCCCGTATTCACGCGCCAGCAGGTGATGCAGGTGCTCTCCGGCGTCCTGCTCTGCATGCTGCTTTCGGCGATCGACCAGAACGTCGTGGTGCCGGCGGTGCCGGCGATCGCCGGCGACCTCAACAGCTACGAGCATCTCTCCTGGATCATCTCGGCCTATCTGCTCACCTCGACGGCGGCGACGCCGATCTACGGCAAGCTCTCCGACCTCTACGGCCGGCGGGCGCTGCTGCTGCCGGCCATCGTGTGGTTCGTCATCGCCTCCGTGCTCTGCGGATTCGCCCGGACCCTGCCGCAGCTCGTCGCCTTCCGGGCGCTGCAGGGGGTGGGCGGGGCCGGGTTGCTGGCGATGGCCCAGGCCTCGATCGCCGACGTCGTCACCCCGCGGGAACGCGGCAAGTACCAGGCCTATATCTCCGGCGTGTGGGCGGCGGCCAGCATCGCCGGGCCGGTGCTCGGCGGCTGGATCACCGATGCCTTCTCCTGGCGCTGGATCTTTTTCATCAACGTGCCGATCGGCGCAGGCGCCTTCGTGCTCAGCAACCGCGCGCTGAAGCTGCTGAAAGCCCGGCAGCTGGAGGCGCGCATCGACTATGTCGGCGCGGCGCTGCTCACCGTCGCGATCACCTGTCCGCTGTTGATCCTGAGCTGGGGCGGCGAGAGCTTCCCATGGATCTCCTGGCCGATCGGCGGGCTCGCCGGGGTCACGGCGCTGGCCCTCGTCGGGCTCTGCATGCAGGAGCGGCTGGCCCCCGAGCCGCTTCTGCCGCCCCGGCTCGTGCTCAATCCGGTGGTGTCGCTCGGCGTGCTGGAGGGCTTTCTCGCCACGGCCTGCATCTTCGCCGCGGCTTTCCTGCTGCCGCTGCTGTTCCAACTCGTGCATGGGGCGAGCGCCTCGGATTCCGGCTCGCTGATCGTGCCGTTCCTGGGCGGCGTCATCGTCGGCGCCTTCCTCTCCGGCGAGGCGGCGCGCCACATCGGCCGTTGCAAGGCCCTGATCCTGTGCGGATTCGCGGGCGGCACCGCGGGGTTCCTGCTGCTCGCCGGCATGGGCGTGGAGACGGGCCGCATGGCGACGGCGTTCTATATGTTCGTCGCCGGCGCCGGCATCGGCCTCTGTCAGCCCACCAGCCTCGTCGCGGTGCAGAACGCGGCGGAACGGCGCGACGTCGGGACGGCGACGGCGGCGCTTCTGTTCCTGCGCTCCATGGGCGGCGCCTTCGGCAGCACGCTGGTCGGGTCGCTGCTGACGGCGCGGTTCGCGCAGCGGCTGGCGGCCGGCGGTCTGCACCACACCGTCACCCTCGGCGTGTTGCGCGGCCAGGGCGCCGCCATCCACCTCGACGCGGCGACGCGGCTGCTCGCGCAGTCGGCCTTGATGAGCGGCTTCCACCTCGCCTTCCTCACCTGCGCCGGGCTCTCGGCGCTCGGCTTCCTGGTCTGCCTGCCGATGCGCGACCTGCCGCTCAGGACCTGACGGCGGCGCCGGGCCGACGCATGGTCACCGGCTGTCCCGGAGGCCGCGGGTTGCCCTTGCCGTCCGGCCGGCCCTCTTTTCGGGAGTGGGGCGATATTGCGCATGGGATCAACCTGCGGATGCGGTCCATAGGCCCATGGTCTGGGATGGCGGATCACCGCTTTTCGAAGAGGGCGCGGTTGCGTATTCTGAAAACGGGGCGGTTTTCCTGTGATGTGGCGCTTTGATCGGTTGAAGTCCGGCCGGGGTCGAAGACACGTCGCGGCCGAGAGGATGGTGACAATTGCGTTGGATTCGTTGGAGCCTCGGAATCCTGCTGGTCGGATTGATCCTCAGCGCCGAGATCGAAGAAGGACACGGTATCCATATCGCGTTGATCGTGGTGAGCGGCTTTGCCCTGGCCGGCGTGGCCTGGTCCTATCAGGACAGGCCGCGTCTCAGCATCCTCTTCGCGGCGATCGGCGTTTCCTCCTTCGTGGTGATCGCCGGAATGCATTTTTTCGGCGAGGATTGGAACCGGCGATGGGCCGGCTGGCTGTCCGTCGTCCTGCTGGGGTTCATTTTCATCTTCCTCGGCCGTCGTCTCTTCCAAGGCGTGCGCCGCCCTTGATTTGCCAAGGTTGCCGGTTAAATCTTGCTCGACCCGGACCCAATTCGGCCGGGCGTGTTACTCTAGGAGAGACGGATGACTCCCCAGGAAAAGGATCTGATCCAGAACGTCTTCGATCGGTTGGCCCGTTCGGGTGTGGGCCAAAAGGACGCCGAGGCCGAGATGGTGATCCGCGACAATATGCAGCGCGTGCCGGACGCCGCCTATGGCCTCGTGCAGGCTGTCATCGTCCAGGAAATGGGGCTTAACCAGGCAACGGCGCGCATCGCGGAATTGCAGCGGCAATTGGATGAAGCGCGGGCCCAGGCGCCGGCCGCCGGGGCCGGAAGCTTTCTGGGCGGCGCCAGTCCCTGGGGCGGCGGTTCGGTTCCGCGCTCCGGCCCGGCGGCGGCCCCGGCTTATGCCCCGGCCGCTCCGAACTACGCGCCGGCGCCGCAGCAGGCTTATGCCCCGCCGCAACAGGCGGCCAGCCCGTGGGCGCCGCAGCCGTCCGGTGCCGGCGGCTTCCTGCGCAATGCGGCATCGATGGCGGCCGGCGTCGCCGGCGGTACCTTGATCGCCGAAGGCCTCAGCAGCATGTTCGGCGGCCATCATTTCGGCGGCGGCTTCGGCGGTGGCGGCTTCGGCGGCGGATTGGCCGGCGGCAGCCCCTGGGGCGGCGGCGGTCCCACCGAAATCGTCGAGAACGTGACCAACAATTATTACGGCGACCAGACCGGCGGAAGCGATCCCGTGCAGGATGCCTCCTACGATCCCGGCTCTTACGACGATGCGGACAGCAGCGGCTTCGACGGCGGTTTCGACGATTCGAGCGACGTTTGAGAAGACGCCGGGAGCGCGGGCGGCAGAGGTTGTGAAATAATGCCTTCCAGTGGGGCCGGCACGGAGGCCGGCGCCACTGGTTTTTTCACAGCCCCGGAACGCCGGCGCTGCCGTTCATTTCGCCGCGCGGCGAAGGATCTGGTCGGCCAGGTTGCCGTAGTTGCCGTCGAAGTGGTGCCCTCCCGGCAGTTCCAGCACTTCGACGCCGCTCTGGGCCAGGCCCGGGCAGGCCGAATCCTTGGCTTCCTCGGCGCCATAGACGCAAAGAAGCCGGATGCCGGCCAATTTGGCCAGTTCGGGGGCCAGGGGCCGGGCGCTTTTGTGCGGCTGGTCGTGCAGCCAGTCGCCCCAATGGATTTCCCAATTGGCGTAGGTGCCGGCCCCCAGCATGGCGGCCAGGGCCAGCTTCGGTTTCAGCGTGTCCGGCATTCGCGTCAGGACGAAGGGCAGCACGGCGGCCCCGAAGGAAAAACCGATCAGGATCACCCGATCCTTGTCCCATGCCTTCAGATAGGCGGCGACGGCGGCGTTGACGTCGCGCGCCGTTTCGTCCGGACTCCGCGTGTCCCAGAAATATTTCATGCAGTCGAAGCCGAGGACGCTGGTGCCGCGGCCGACCAGCAATGTTCCCAGCTGCCGGTCGAGGTCGGCCCAGCCGCCGTCGCCCGACAGGATCACCGCCAGATCGCGATTGGCGATGTCGCCGGACCGGTACTCGATCAGCGTTCCCTTCGGCAGAATCGGCGGGGCGACGGCTTGGGCCCGCGCCGTCATGGGCGCGAGAAGGAAGATCGCCAAGGCCAACCTGGCGACGGCCGGGATGGTCATTTCATCACCAGTCCTTTCACTCCGCCCGAGATCAGGGCCGCCACGTCGGTGGCGACGCGCGGCAGGGCCATGCCGCCCGGCGAAGCCATGAAACGCGGCCGCCAGACCGGCAGGAACTTTTCCTTGTAGCGGCGCAACCCTTGAAAATTATACAAGTCTTCGCCGTGACGGTAGAGGAAGGCGCCGACCCTGTTCCACAAGGGGGCCAGCGTGTTGTCGCGCATGCCCGACAGCGGCGCCACGCCGAAGCTGAACCAGCGATAGCCCTGCGTCTGGCTCCACAGCATGGTCTCGATGAACAGATAGTCCATCACGCCGTAACCGCTGTCCTGGCCGTGCCGCATCAGGTCGACGGCGATCTCTTCCTGGTCTCCCGACAGCCACAGATTGGCGAAGGCGACGATGCGGCCCTGGCGGCGGACCAGCGCCATCGGGAAATGCCGCAGATAGCCGGGGTCGAAACGGCCGAGCGAGAACCCCTTCTCCTTGGTATGGCGGCTGGTCAGCCATTCGTCCGAAATGCCCTGCAGATCGGCGAGCAGGGCGGGAACGGCCTCGACGGGAACCACCTCGAAGCTCGCTCCGTCTTTCTGGGCCCGTTTGTGGGCGTAGCGCAATTCGCTTCTGGTCGGGCCTTGCAGGGAAAAGCCGTCGAGCCGCACCCGGGCTTCCTCGCCCAGTTTGACGAAGGACAGGCCGAGATCGAGATAGAAGGGCAAGGCCTCGCCCGAGACCTGGTAGAAGACCGGCCAGCCGGCCGTCTGGTCGACCATTTCCCGGAACTGCCAGATCAGATCCGGCCATTCGGCCGGCGGGCCGACCGGGTCGCCCAGGGCCACCCAGCTGCGCCCCGAGCGGGCGTACATCAGGAAGGCCGTCCGTTCGGCGTTGAACAAAAAGCTTTTGTCGCCCAGCAGGGCGATCTGCGCTTCGGCCGACGGCGAGGCCATGGCGATGGTCTTGGCGCCGGCCAGCTGTTCGGCGTCGGGAGCCCCCGGCCGGGCCCGGCCGGGGGCCAGCAGGCGCGAAAGCATATAGACGCCGGCCAGCGCGGTGACCGTCACGGCGGCGCGAAGGGCGCGGGGAGCCTCGGAGGCAAAGGCGAAATGCCACCACATCTGGCGCGAATAGCCATGATGCTTGAAGGCGAACTGCGCCAGCCAGAGACTGCCGCCGATGATGGTCATGACGGCCGCCGCCCAGGTCAGGGTGAAGCGCTGCTGGATCAGCGAGGCCTTGCGGTAGAAGGCGCGTCGGGCCGGGACCAGCCCGCCGAACAGGATGGCCAGCAGTCCGGCCTCCTCCCAGTCGAATCCCTTCAGCAGGGAGAAGACGATGCCGGCGGCGTAGAGGCCGCAGGCCAGCCAATAGGCCCCGTCCAGGCGCCGGTAAAGCCCGCGGGCCAGCAGCAGCAGCCAGACGCCGACCACGCTGCCCAGCAGATGGGACAGTTCGACCACCGGCAACGGCAGGAAGTCCTGCAGGGTGGCCAGGCGGACCGGGACGGCCGGGGTGGCGCCCGACCACAGCAAAACGGCGCCGCCCAGCAAGGCCATGGCGGCGAACAGGCTGGGCGCCATGATGTCGATGGTGCCGCCCAGCCAGCGCGCCGTGGCGGCGAAGACGCGGCCGCGCTGGAACAGCTCGATCGCCCCGAGCAGAAGGGCGGCGATCAGCAGCGGCAAAAGATTGTAGATGGCCCGGTAAAGAACCAGGGACCCCAGGACCTGCGTGGCCGGCATCTGCGGGAGCATCACCACCATCAGGCCCTCGAAGACCCCCAGCCCACCCGGCACGTGGCTGACCACGCCGACCAGGATGGCGACGGCGTAGAGGCCCAGGAACGCCAGAAAGGATGGCGCGCCGACCGGCGGCAAAAGCAGATGCAGGGCGGCGGCGGCCAGGACCAGATCGATCACCGCCAGGAGGGCCTGCGCCGTGGTCATCCGCCACGAGGGAAGGGGAACCCGCCATTTCCAAAGCTTGAGCCCGCGCCGCACGGCAAGGGTCGCCGCGACATAGGCGGCCAACCCGGCCAGCAGCACGAGGCCGATGAGATGAACCGACGTGGCCGGCAAGGCGACGGCGATGCCGACCGGGCGCGGTTCCAGCAGCATCGCCGCGGTGACCACGCCGGTGGCCCCCAAGCCGAAGGTCAGCGCGCAGAAGGCGACGATGCGGGCGACGTCGCCGCCCGAGATGCCGGCGCTCGAGTAAAGGCGATAGCGGATCGAACTGCCGGTCAGCGCGGCAAAGCCGGTGCTGTGGCTGATCGCCTGGCTGATGAAGGAGGCCAGGGCGATCCGGCGGTAGGGCAGGGTCACGCCGACATAGCGGGCGGCCAGGGCGTCGAATCCCGTCAGCGCCCAATAGGAGCCGGCGCTGGCGACGACGGCGGCGATGATGGCCGGCCATGGGGTGCGATGCAGCGCCCGCTGGACATCGGCCAGGGTGAACTGATGCAGAGCGCGGTGCAGGACCCACAGCGCCAAAGCGAAGACGATGACACTGGAAAGCGCCACCAATGCGCGGAAAAATCTCGACATTAAGGCGTTTTCACATGCGATGCGATTGGATGGTCCCACTCCCCCGAGCCTAACAGAGAGAGGCGCGGACGGGTAGGGAGGGTTTTCCACCGTTCTCGGGGATTGGCTTGGGGCGTGTCCTCGATCATGCG
>JAATGN010000088.1 GCA_015654615.1 Rhodospirillales bacterium | reverse complement strand
TGCAGATGATCTGGCCGGCCGGGGCGATCGCCGCGGCGATCGGCGCGGCCTTGACCTTCTTCCTCGGACGCCGCCATCCGGTGGCGGCCGGCGCCCTGTCGATCCTCGCCATGCTGGCCGCCCTGGCGGCGATCGTCGTCCAGGGCGCCGCCTATGACCGTCTGTCCTTCTGGTTCGCCCTGCTGATCGCCGGCGTCGGCGGGCTCAACCTTTGCCATTCGATCGGCTATATGCGGCACGGCCACGCGCATGGCCGTTATTATTTCCTGTTCCTGGCGATGATCGGCGGCCTGCTCGGCATGGCCGGCAGCAACGATCTGTTCAATTTCTTCGCCTTCTGGGAAATCATGAGCAGCTGGACCCTGTTCTTCCTCATCATCCACGAGGAAACGCCGGAAGCGCTGCGCGAAGGCTTCAAATATTTCGTCTTCAATTTCATCGGGGCCAGCGTCATGTTCCTGGGCATCGCCATGCTGGGCGCCCGGGCCGGCGGTTTCGGCTTCGACCAATTGCGCGCCGCCGCGCCGGGGATGGACTTGCCCTGGCTGGCCGGCGCCCTGGTGCTGATCCTGCTCGGCCTGGTCATGAAGGCGGCCATGCTGCCGGTGCGCATCGACTATCAGATGCATCCGGCGGCGGCGCCGACGCCGGTCAGCGGCTATATTTCCTCGGTCTTGCTGAAAAGCGGTCTCTACGGCGTCCTGAAGCTGTTCGCCGTGCTCGGGGGGGGCGTGTTGTTCGCCCGCCTCGGCACCGTCACGGACGTCAGCCTGCCGCTCTATGTGCTGGCGGTGGTCGCCGCCGTCACCGTGCTCTACGCCGGCGCCCAGGCGATGATCCAGACCGGGGTGAAGCGGGTGCTGATCTACGCCACGGTCTGTCAGCTGGGCTATATCCTGCTGGGGCTGTCCCTGGGCTCGGCCATGGGGGTGGCCGGCGGGCTGATGCATCTGGTCAACCACATGCTGCTCAAGGACACCTTGTTCCTGGCGGCCGGGTGCATCCTGGCGCAGGCTCACATCGTCGATCTCGACGACCTGGGCGGCCTGGGGCGGAAGATGCCCTGGACCATGGGCATGTTCCTGTTCGCCGGACTGTCGATCGCCGGGATGCCGCCGCTCAACGGCTTCGCCTCGAAATGGATGATCTTCCAGGCCTGTTTGCAGTCCGGTCATTATCTGCTCGGCCTGGCCGCCCTGATGGGCAGCCTGTTCACCCTGGCCGCCATCCTGAAATTCGCCCATGCCGCTTTCATGGGGGAGACCACGAAGGCCTCCGCCTCGATGACCGAGGCGCCGGCCAGCATGCTGGTCCCCATGGGCGTGCTGGTCGGGGCCAGCCTTCTGGTCGGGTTCTTTCCGGGCCTGTTGCTGGTGCCGATCGCCGACATTCAGCGCTCCCTGGGGCTCGATGCGGTGGCCGTGTCCTGGATGGGGCCGCTGCCCGGCCTGGGCGGCTGGTCGAACGGGCCGGTGGCGCTGTTGCTGCTGATCATCGCGGCGGCGGGCTGGCTCTATACCCAGATGGGCGGCAGCAAGGTGCGGGCGAGCAGCGTCCATCTCTGCGGCAACGACTTCGATCTCAAGCAGGGCAAGATGAACGTCTCCGGCTTCTATGAGACGCCGGACGGGCTGATCCGCACCATCCTTGCCGCATCGGCCGACGAAGGGAGTGCCGAGCATGTCTGAGAACCTGTCCCTGCTGTTCGCGGTGCTGGTCTTTCCGGGTGGTCTGTTCGCCCTGATCCTCGGTTTGCTGATCAAGGGGATCGACCGCCGCGTCGCGGCGCGCCTGCAGCGCCGTGTCGGGCCGCCGCTGCTGCAGCCCTTCTTCGATCTGATCAAGCTGTCGCGCAAGGAAACGCTGATCCCCGTTCAGGCCTCGGCGGTGGTGTTCCGCTGGGCGCCGCTGGTCGGCCTGTCCTTCATGGTGCTGGCCGCGGCGATGATCCCCATCGTCGGCGTCTACGCCCCGAGCCCCGCATTGGGCGATCTGCTGGTGCTGTTCTATCTGCTGGCGGTGCCGGCCGTGGTGCTGATGCTGGCCGGTTCGGCCTCGGGCTCGCCCTTCGGCGCCATCGGCTTTTCCCGCGAGATGGCCATCATGCTGGCCTACGAGGGGCCGGTGCTGCTGGCCCTGCTGTCGGTGGCGATCCGCGTCGGTCTCGGCGAGGGCCATCTGATCAGCCTGTCGTTGAACGAGATCGTCCAGTATCAGCAGACCCACGGCCCCTTCCTGCTCGATCCCTGGATGTGGCCGGCCCTGCTGGCCTTCCTCTGTTTCTTTCCGGCCAATCTCGGGGTCCTGCCCTTCGACATTCCGGAAGCCGAAACCGAAGTGCTGGAAGGCCCCCTGCTGGAATATTCCGGCCCGTCGCTCGGACTTTTCAAGATGATGTCGGCGGTCAAATGCGTCGTCGTGCTGGGACTGGGCATCACCTTGTTCCTGCCCAACGGGCCGGCCGGCCTCGCGGGGCTCGTCCTCTTCGCCGTCAAATGCGCCGTGCTCGCCGTGTTCGGCGTGACCGTGGTGCGGACGGCCATGGGCCGCATGCGCATCGATCAGGCCTTTTATTTCTTCCTCAAATGGCCGGCCGCACTGGGAATCGCCAGTCTGGTCATCGTGCTCGTGAGGTCCTGAGATGAACGCCAAGCCTTCCCTGCTGTCGCGCCTTTCGACGAAGTCGCCGTGGCTTTACCGGATCAATGCCGGCTCCTGCAACGGCTGCGACGTCGAGCTGGCGACCACGGCCATCATCCCGCGCTACGACGTCGAACGGCTGGGCTGCCAATATTGCGGCAGCCCCAAGCATGCCGACATCGTGCTGATTACCGGGCCCCTGACGGTGCGGATCAAGGACAAGGTCCTGCGGCTCTACGAGGAAATTCCCCATCCCAAGGTCACCGTCGCGGTCGGCGCCTGTCCGATCAGCGGCGGGGTCTTCCGCGACAGTTACGCCGTCGCCGGGCCGCTCGACCAATATATCCCGATCGACATCAATGTTCCGGGCTGTCCGCCGCGTCCGCAGGCGATCATCGAAGGCATTGCCAAGGCGATCGCCGTCTGGCAATCACGGATCTGAGAAAGGAGGCCGGCCCGTGTCGTTTTTTCTCCCGATTCTTCTGCGCAACCTGCTCAAGGGGCCGTCGACCGAGGCCTTTCCGTTCGGCGAGACCACGACGCCGAAACGGATGCGGGCCCGCATCGCCTTCGACCCGGAGTCCTGCGCGCTGTGCCGCGTCTGCGCCCGCGTCTGTCCGGCCGGCGCCATCCAGTTCGAAAAGAAGCCCGATGGGCTGGAATTCAATCTGTGGCACAACGCTTGCGTTTTCTGCGGTCTGTGCGCGCATTATTGCGAATCGGAAGGCCTGCATGCGACCGACGACTGGCATCTGTCGCATCCGCAGTCCGAGAAATACGACCTGGTCGAACGGGCGACGGTGAAGTTCCAGAAATGCGCCAGATGCGGCAAGCAGAAGATGCCGGCGCCCCTGCCTTTGATGGCCAAGCTCTATCCCGCCTTGGGCGGGGAGGAAATCGAACGGCTGCGCGGCCTGTGCCCGCAGTGCCGCAAGGCCGAAACCGCTCCGCCTGAAGGAGAGACGCCATGAAGGACCTGCGAATCATCGTCGCCGAGGAACTGAAGACGGCGGCGCCGGACCGCCACAAGGTGGAATTCCGCACCGACGTCAAGGGCGTGACCACGGCCTGGTGCGTGCTGGACGACAAGGAGGATCTGCTGCCCGTGGCGCGCTTCCTGGTCGAGCGCCAGGCCCGGCTGTCGACCATCACCGCCTATTCGACCGAGAAGGCGAAGCGGACCGGCAATTTCGAGATCGCCTATCACTTCGATCTGGATGGCGACACCCTGACGGTCACCGTGCATTTCCCGCCGGACGGCGAGGTCGACAGCCTGACCTCGCTGTTCGCCAACGCCGATTGGCCGGAACGCGAAATGGCCGAGCTTTACGGCATCCGGCTGAAGGGCCATCCCAATCCGGAGCGCCTGTTCATCGATCCCTCCCTGGGCGAAGCGGTGTTCGACCAATACATTCCCTATTCGACCATGGTCAACGCGGCCACCACCAAAGGATTGTGGGAAAAGGTCATCGCCAGGGGCAAAGAGGGATTGCCGTCATGAGCACTTACAAGATCCCGGTCGGGCCGCTGCATGTGGCCTTGGAAGAGCCGATGTATTTCAAGGTGGAGGTCGAGGGCGAGACCGTGGTCGGCCTCGACATCACGGCCGGCCATGTCCATCGCGGCATCGAATATCTGGTGGCCAAGCGCAACATCCATCAGAACATCGTGCTGACCGAGCGGATCTGCTCCCTGTGCTCCAACAGCCATCCCTTCTCCTATTGCATGGCCCTGGAGCGGATCGGCGGCATCATCGTGCCGGAGCGCGTCGAATATCTGCGCGTCGTCGCCGACGAGATCAAGCGCATCGCCTCGCACCTGTTCAACGTGGCCATCACCGCCCATCTGGTCGGCTTCGATTCGCTGTTCATGCATGTGATGGAAACGCGCGAGATCATGCAGGACACCAAGGAGACGATCTTCGGCAACCGCATGGACCTCGGCGCCAACTGCATCGGCGGCGTGCGCTACGACCTGGACGGCGAGGGCAAGGCCTATCTGGCCGCCCAGCTGGCCAGATTGAAGGAGCCGCTGGACGAATTCTGCAAGCTCTACGAAACCAACGGCTCGTTCCTGCGGCGGACCAAGGGGGTCGGCGTCCTGGCTCGGGAAGACGCCGTCAGGCTGGGGCTGGTCGGGCCGGTGGCGCGGGCCAGCGGCGTCGATTACGACGTGCGCCGCAAGGCGCCCTATGTGGTCTACGACAAGCTCGACTTCGATGTGCAGACCCTTCCCGACGGCGATGTGTGGTCCCGCGTCATGATCCGCCTGCGCGAGGTCAAGGAATCGGTGAGGATCATCGAGCAAGCCCTGCGCGACATTCCGGAGGGGCCGATCGCCATCGACGGGATTCCCGAATTCCCGGCCGGCGAAGCCATCGCCAAGACGGAGGCGCCGCGCGGCGAGCTGATCTATTATCTGCGCACCGACGGTTCCGACAAGCCGGCCCGCCTCAAGTGGCGGGTGCCCAGCTACAACAATTGGAAAGGTCTCCAGGTGATGATGGCCGGCTGCAAGGTGGCCGATATCGCCCTTATCGTCGGGAGCATCGATCCCTGTATTTCCTGCACCGAACGCTGACGCCCCCCCTGGTGCAGGAAACCGCCGCCGCCTTCGGGCGGCGGCGGAAAAGTTCGATCCGGACAAGGTTCCGGCCAAGAGATAAAGCCCGATGCACGAGGCCTCCATTGTCAGCGGCCTGATGGCCATCCTGCTCGATCAGGCCGCCAAGCATGCCGTCGAACACATCCGCCGCGTCACCGTCAAGGTGGGCAGATTGCGCTCGGTCGAACCGCGCGCCCTGGTCGGCTGTTTCGAGATGTTCGCCGAAGGAACCGTCGCCGACGGGGCCGAACTGGTCGTCGAGACGGTGCCGATTCGCGGACGCTGCGAAGATTGCGGCGAGGAGTTCGAAATTTCCGGCTTCGTTTTTCGCTGTTCCCGCTGCCAGGGGTCCCGGATCACCGTGATCAGCGGCGAGGAACTCTATATCGACAATTTCGAGACGTGAGTCGCCCGCGGATGATTCAGCAGACGAAATGCAGGCGTTTCTGTCATGATTGCCGTCGCCACGAGCTTCATTTTCGGAGCCGGCGGTCAAGCGCAGGAGTGGCCGATGTGTAAGGAATGCGGGTGCGATTCCCATGCGGCGTCGCCCAATCTGTCCAAGCGGATCGAGGTCATCGAGAATCTGCTGAGCGAAAACGATCGTCTGGCCGGCCACAACCGTGAGCATTTCGATGCCCTCGGGGTGACCGCGATCAATCTGATGTCCTCGCCGGGCAGCGGCAAGACCAGCCTTCTGGAGGCCACCATCGAGGCGCTGGCCGGCGAGATGAAGATCGCCGTGATCGAGGGCGACCTGGAAACCGAGAACGACGCGGTGCGCATCCGGCGCCACGGCGTTCCGGCCGTGCAGATCACCACCGGCATGGCCTGCCATCTCGACGCCGCCATGGTGCATGACGCGCTGCACGATGTCGCCCTCGCGGGGATCGACCTGCTGTTCATCGAAAATGTCGGCAATCTGGTCTGTCCGGCCGGCTTCGCGCTGGGCCAGCATGCGGACGTGGTGCTGCTGTCGGTGACCGAGGGCGACGACAAGCCGGCGAAATATCCGGTGATCTTCCGCCAGGCCGATCGCGTGCTGATCACCAAGGCGGATCTGTTGGCCCATCTCGACGATTTCGACCCCGAGCGGGCCATCGCCGCCGTCCATACCCTGGCCGGCGGCTTGCCGATCGATGTGCTGTCGGCCAAGACCGGAGCCGGCATGGACGGTTGGCTGGGCTGGCTGCGCGAACTGCGCCGCTGAGGACTGCGCTTCGGGATGGCGACGGATTTTGGGTAACACGGATGAACACGGACAGCCACGGATGCGCACGGATAAGGGCTCGTTTGGAAATAACGCCGTCATGGCGAGCGCCAGCGAAGCAATCCGGCAATAGCGGCGGGATCCTGGATTGCTTCGCTGGCGCGGGGAAGAAAAGCGTCAGTGGCACCGGCGTCCCTGCCGGTGGAAAAGACTCCGCCGCGAAGCGGCGGACACCGGCAGGGACGCCGGTGCCACTTTTCCTTTTCATTCGGGGCGGGTCGGCTGCCGGCCGGTGCGGCGCTTGCAATGACGGCACAGAAAACGAAGCTGCCCGCAGAAGCTGCCTGCAGCGCTTTTTCCTATCCGTGTTGCTTGATATCTTGCCCGCGCCCCAGGCCGTCGGGCAGGTTCCGAGAACGAAGCCGTTGCGTGAATCCGACAGCCCACAAGGGGCGAGGGTTCGTTGCTGATCAGCCAGTTCAATCTGACCGTCGCGCTGCTGCAGCAGACCTGCGTCTATCTGGTCATCGCCTTCCTGATGAGCCGGACGCCGCTGTTCATTCCCTTGATGCATGTCACCATCCGCTTTCCGAACAAGGTGGCCTGCTATCTGGTCTTTTCGCTGTTTTGCGTCCTCGGCACCTATTTCGGCCTCAAGGTCGACGATTCGATCGCCAACACCCGGTCGATCGGCGCCGGCTTGAGCGGCATCCTCGGCGGACCGTGGGTGGGGATCGCCGTCGGCCTGACCGGGGGGCTGCAGCGCTACAGCATGGGGGGCATGAGCGCGCTGGCCTGCGCCATCTCGACCGTCGTCTCGGGGTTGGTCGGCGGCATGGTGCATCGCTATATGATCCGCCGCGGCCTGATCGACCAGCTGTTCGACCCCTTTCGCGTCGCCATCGTCAGCCTGTGCTCGGAAATCGTCCATATGCTGATCATCCTGGCGCTGGCCAGGCCCTACGCGGCGGCCGTCCGACTGGTCGCCGACATCGCCATTCCGATGCTGATCGCCAATACCCTGGGCGGCGCCCTCTTCATGCGGATCCTGCTGGATCGCCGGGTCATCTTCGAACGGCACTCCGGCGTTTTCTCGTCGATGGCGCTGAAGATCGCCGCCCGTTCGGTCGGCGTGCTGAGGAGCGGTTTCAATCAGGAGAACAGCACCCAGGTGGCCCGCATCATCCACGAGGAAACCGGCGTCGGCGCGGTGGCCATCACCGACCGGGAAACCATTCTGGCCTTCATCGGCATCGGCGACGACCATCATCTGCCCGGCATGCCGATCGCCTCGCCGCAGACCCTGCAGGCCATCGCCAACGACGAAATCCTTTACGCCGACGGCAATGAACTGGCTTTTCAATGCTCGATTCGTCCGGATTGCCCGCTCGGCATCTCGCTGGCGGTGCCGTTGCACGACGGCGAAGACAAGGTGATCGGGACGATCAATCTTTTCGAACCCCGGACCAAGCTGTTTTCCACCATCAACCGGGCGCTCGGCGAGGGGGTCGCCCATCTGCTGTCGACGCAGATCCTGGCGGGACGCTACGAACAGCAAAAACAGCTGCTGGCCCAGTCCGAGATCAAGCTGCTGCAGGCCCAGGTCAATCCGCATTTCCTGTTCAACGCCTTGAACACCCTGTCGGCGGTGATCCGCATCAATCCCGAAAAGGCCCGGCATCTGGTGCAGAATCTGTCGACCTTCTTTCGCAAGAATCTCAAGCGTTCCAGCGAAGAGGCCAGCCTTTCCGACGAGATCGAGCATGTGAACGCCTATCTGCAGATCGAACTGGCGCGCTTTTCCCCGCATCTGTCGGTCGACATCGACATGCCCGAGGAACTGCGGGAGGCCCGCCTGCCGGCCTTCACCTTGCAGCCGATCGTCGAGAATGCGATCAAGCACGGCACCTCGCAGCTGATGTGCGACGGACTGATCCGCATCGACGCGCTACGCGACCATGACGATCTGGTGATCTCGGTCGAGGACAATGCCGGTTTGTTCGAAAAGAGTCCGGGGGGGGACGGAATGGGCATGAGTTTGGTCGATCGGCGCATCAAAAGCCGCTACGGCAACGCCTATGGGGTTGAGGTCGAGTGCGAACCGGATTGTTATACCCGGGTCAATCTTCGCATTCCCTTGGAGGCGGCGCGCTCATGATGACCATCCTGATCGTCGACGACGAGACGCTGGCCCGCCAGGAACTGCGCTGCCTGCTGGAAGAGGCCGAGGACATCCATATCGTCGGCGAATGCGCCAACGCCATCGAAGCCGTGGCGGCCATCAACCGCCTGCAGCCCGACGTGGTGTTCCTGGACATCCAGATGCCCCGGGTGAGCGGCCTCGAGCTTTTGTCCATGCTGGCGCCGGAACGTATGCCGCACATCGTTTTCCTGACGGCGCACGACGAATATGCCCTGCAGGCCTTCGAAGAGCATGCCTTCGACTATCTTCTGAAACCGATCGATCCGGCCCGGCTCGAAAAGACCCTGCATCGTCTGAGACGGGACCGCTCGCCGCAGAATATGTCGGTTTTGCAAGATGCCAACCAGTTGAAGCAGATCCCCTGCTCCGGCCTCAACCGGGTCTATCTGATGAAGTTCGAAGAGATCGAGTATGTATCGTCGAAGCAGAGCGGCGTCTATGTGGTCGGCGCCAACGGCCAGGAGCGCTTCACCGAGCTGACCCTGCGCACGCTCGAGGAAAAGACCCCGCTGATCCGCTGCCACCGGCAGTATCTGATCAATCCCGACCGCATCAAGGAGATCCATTTCACCGACAACGGCCTGGCCGAAATCACCACCGCCGCCGGCCTCTCCGTTCCGGTCAGCCGCCGGTTCCTAAGCGCGCTGAAGGATCGCCTGGGCATCGTCTGAGGCCGGTGAGCTATGGTAAGCTCGGTCTGCCGACCGTCACGGGGAACCGTCATGCACCACTCGATTGACCAGCAACGCGCCGAGATCGCCCGACTGTGCCGTCGCTATGGGGTGCGGCAGTTGGAGGTATTCGGTTCGGCCGCCCGGGGCGCGGACTTCGATCCGGTCACGAGCGATGCCGACTTCCTCATCGATTTCGAGCCGGAAAGCGATCTCTCGCCCTTGGAGCAGTTCTTCGGCTTTTCGGCCGCCCTGGAACGACTTTTGGGGCGTCCGGTCGATCTGGTGGAATGCGGCGCGATCAGCAATCCCTTTATCCTTGCCGATATCAATCTGGCACGCGAGGTCGTCTATGCGTCGTGATGCGCGGGCCTATCTGTGGGATATCCAAAAGGCCGCCGATGCGATCTTAAAATTCATTGCCGGATTGGATGCTGCGGCCTATGCGGAAACGGAGGTCGTCCATTCGGCGGTGGAACGGAAGTTCGAGATCATCGGCGAAGCCCTGGGTCAGCTTGCCAAGCTGGATCCGGTTCTGGCACAGCGCATTCCCGATATCCGCGACATCATCGCCTTCCGCAATGTCCTGTTCACGGCTATGCCGCGGTCGAGCATGATCGTATCTGGCGGATCGCCGAAGCGTCTTTGCCCGGATTGCGCACCGCCGTCGCCATTCTTCTGGATGAGTTGGGAACGCCGTAAAACGCTGAGGGTCTGCCACGTTCGTCGACCCGAATGAAATCGGTCCGCAAAGGACCAGTAGGCTCTATGCGATGCCTGCGCCGCTCAAGCGCCGCTCGGGCTCTCGTGGCTCATTTCATTTAAAATGAAATGAGCCACTACGGATGGCGGAGTCTCGGCAAACTCCCCCGTCAATCGATATTTCCTCTGCCGCTCAGCCCGCCTATTTCGCCGCTCAATCCCCCATGGCGCCGCTCCCGGGAATGGCCCCCAGCCTAGTCCGCACGAAGAGTAAGGTAATCTCACGCTTATGGACGAAAGCGGTAATGGGACACGCAAACTTGAGGTTTGGCCGGTGATCCCGCTGCCCTTGCGCAAGCGAGATGATTTAGGAGTTCAAGATGACTGCCGTTTCCCAGACCCTGCTCTCCGTCGAACCCTGGCGGGAGTTTGCCGGCGACACATGGAAAACCCGTGTCGACGTCCGCGACTTCATCCAGCGGAATTACACGCCCTATCTGGGAGACGGGGCCTTCCTGGCCGGCGCCACCGAACGGACCGCGAAGCTGTGGCAGACCTTGGGCGAATTCCTGAAGCAGGAACGGGCCAAAGGCGTGCTCGACGTCTCGTTGATCCCAACCTCGATCACCGCCCATGATGCCGGCTACATCGATCGCGCCAACGAGATCATCGTCGGCCTGCAGACCGATGCGCCGCTGAAGCGGGCCATTTTCCCGAACGGCGGCCTGCGCATGGTCAAGGGCGGCCTCGAGGCTTACGGCTATAAGCTGGAAGCCGACACCCAGGAAATCTGGACGAAGTATCGCAAGGACCACAACTCCGGCGTCTTCGACATGTATACCCCGGACATCCTGGCCGCCCGCAAGTCGGCGGTGATCACCGGCCTGCCCGACGCCTACGGCCGTGGCCGCATCATCGGCGACTATCGCCGCGTCGCCCTTTACGGCACGGCCTTCCTGCGCGAAGAGAAGCAGCGGGAATTCCACGAGCTGGACGAGGCGGTCTTCTCGGAAGACGTGCTGCGCTTGCGCGAAGAGCTTTCCGAGCAGTTCCGCGCCCTCGACGAACTGCGCGAAATGGGCGCCAAATACGGCTTCGACCTGTCCCGCCCGGCCGACAACGCCCGCGAAGCGATCCAGTGGACCTATCTCGGCTATCTGGCCGCCGTCAAGGAACAGAACGGCGCCGCCATGTCGATCGGCCGCATCTCGACCTTCCTCGACATCTATATCGAGCGCGACCTGGCCGCCGGCGTCCTGACCGAGTCGCAGGCCCAGGAAATGATCGACGATCTGGTGATCAAGCTGCGCATCGTCCGCTTCCTGCGCACCCCGGAATACGACCAGCTGTTCTCCGGCGATCCGACCTGGGTGACCGAGTCGATCGGCGGCATCGGCGAGGACGGCCGCCCGCTGGTCACCAAGAACAGCTATCGCATCCTGCACACGCTCTACAATGTGGGCGCGGCGCCCGAGCCGAACCTGACCGTGCTGTGGAGCACCAGGCTGCCGGCGGCGTTCAAGGATTTCTGCGCCAAGGTGTCGATCGATACCAGCGCCATCCAATATGAGAACGACGACGTCATGCGCCCGCTGTGGGGCGACGACTACGGCATAGCCTGCTGCGTGTCGGCCATGCGGATCGGCAAGCAGATGCAATTCTTCGGGGCGCGGGCCAATCTGGCCAAGTGCATGCTCTATGCCATCAACGGCGGCGTCGACGAGAAGTCGGGCGCCAAGGTCGCCAGGGGTTTCGAGCCGATCACCGCCGACGTGCTGGACTATGACGAGGTGGTCGCCAAGCTCGACAAGATGATGGACTGGCTGGCCAAGACCTATGTCCAGGCGCTCAACTGCATCCATTATTCGCACGACAAATATGCCTATGAGCGGATCGAGATGGCGCTGCACGACCGCGACATCCTGCGCACCATGGCCTGCGGCATCGCCGGCCTGTCGGTGGCCGCCGACTCGCTCTCGGCGATCAAATACGCCAAGGTTCATGTGATCCGCGACGACAAGGGCCTGGCCGTCGATTACAAGATCGAGGGCGACTATCCGGCCTATGGCAACAACGACGACCGGGCCGACGACATCGCCGTGTGGCTGACCCGGACCTTCATGGAGAAGATCAAGGCCCAGCCCAGCTTCTATCGCAACGCCACGCCGACCCAGTCGGTGCTGACCATCACCTCGAACGTCGTTTACGGCAAGAAGACCGGCAATACGCCGGACGGCCGCCGCGGCGGCACGCCCTTCGCCCCGGGGGCCAATCCGATGAACGGCCGCGACGTCAAGGGTTTCGTCGCCGCCGGCGCTTCGGTCGCCAAGATTCCCTACTGCTCGGCGGTGGACGGCATCAGCTGGACCGCCTCGGCGACCCCCGGCGCGCTCGGCCATCTGCCCGAAGAGCGTCAGCGCAATCTGTCCAACTGCCTGGACGCCTTCGCCGCGGCCGGCGGACATCACGTCAATGTCAATGTGTTCAACAAGGAAACCCTGCTGGACGCCATGGAGCATCCGGAGACCTATCCGCAGTTGACCGTGCGCGTTTCGGGTTATGCCGTCAACTTCGTCAAGCTGACCCGCGAGCAGCAGCTCGACGTGATCAGCCGCACCTTCCACGAGAAGGTGTGAGGAAGAGGGCGAAAGGAACAGGGGATACGAAGCCATGGTCGCGGTCTCGTCGACGGCCACCTCGGATCGGACGCGGGGTTCGTCTGAACCACCGATCGGCTATCTGCACTCGGTGGAATCGGGGGCGGCGGTCGACGGGCCGGGCATGCGCTTCGTATTTTTCGTGTCCGGCTGCCAGTTCCGCTGCCAGTACTGCCACAATCCCGATACCTGGAAGCTGCACAACGGCCGTCCCGTCACGCTCGAGCAGGCGATGGCCGAAGTCCGGCCCTATGCCGGTTTCTTGAAGATCGCCGGCGGCGTGACGATTTCCGGCGGCGAACCCCTGATGCAGGCTCCCTTCGTCGGAGCCCTTTTTTCAAGAATAAAATCCGAATTGGGCTTGCACACGGCGCTCGACACCCAGGGGTTCCTGGCGGGCAATGTGGCCGACGACTGGTTCGATCCGGTCGACCTCGTGCTGCTGGACATCAAGCAGATCGATCCGGCCAAGCATCTCGAACTGACCGGCCATCCGGTGCAGCCGACCCTGGATTTCGCCCGGCGGCTGGTTCGGCTTGGCAAGAAGATGTGGGTTCGCTATGTTCTGGTTCCAGGTATCACCGACAATAATGTGGATATTCGCAATCTGGCCGATTTCGTGGTATCTCTCGGCTCGGCGGTGGAGCGAGTCGAGGTCTTGCCATTCCACCAGATGGGGGCGCACAAGTGGGAGAGCCTCGGGATGAGCTATCCCTTGGCACGGACCCCAACGCCGACAGCGGAACAGGTGCAGCAGGCCAGAGGCCTGTTCGCTTCACGCGGGCTCTTGGTGACCTGACTTTAAGCGGGTGTTCCCTCCCTTTTTGACGACATATTTGGGATAAGTCATGACGAAGAATGGATCCTTGATCCTCGTGATCAATTGCGGCAGCTCCTCCTTGAAGTTTGCTCTCTTTCCGGCCGGCGACAAGACGCCGTTGATGTCCGGCCTGGCCGAATGTCTGGGCGAGTCCGATGCCCGCATCATCGCCAAGATCGGCGAAGACAAGACCACCGAACTGCTGAACGGCGAAGGTCATGCCGCGGCGCTCGACGTCTTGCTGCGCATCCTGGCCGAGCACAATTGGCTGGCCTCGGTGAAGGCCGTCGGTCATCGCATGGTCCATGGCGGCGAAGCCTTCAAGGCCTCGGTGGTGGTCACGCCCTCCATCCTCATCGAGATCGAGGCGCACAACAATCTGGCGCCGCTGCACAATCCGGCCAACCTGCTGGGCATTCGGACGGCTCTCGCCAAGATGCCGGAAATCCCCCAGGTGGTGGTGTTCGATACGGCCTTCCATCAGACCATGCCGCCGGCCGCCTATCTATACGCGTTGCCGATGTCGCTTTATCGCGACTATGGGGTCCGCCGTTACGGTTTCCACGGCACCAGCCATCGGTTCGTGGCCGAAGAGGCGGTGCGCCTGCTCAAGCTCGATCCGGAGGACCATGGCCTGGTCATCGCCCATTTGGGCAATGGCGGCTCGGCCACGGCCGTGCGGAACGGCCATAGCGTCGACACCACCATGGGCATGACGCCGCTCGAAGGCCTGGTCATGGGCACCCGGTCCGGCGACGTCGATCCGGGCGCCTTGGTCCATCTGTTCCGCAATGCCGGCTGGGACATCGACGAGATGGACAATGTGCTCAACAAGAAGAGCGGCCTGCTCGGCCTTTCCGAGCTGTCCAACGACATGCGCGCGGTGGAAGGCGCCGCCGCCGACGGCCATGCCGGAGCGAAGGCGGCATTGGAGGTTTTCGTCCACCGCCTGGCCCGTCACATCGGCGGTCTGGCCACCTCGCTGCCGCGTCTCGACGCCGTCGTCTTCACCGGCGGCATCGGCGAGAACTCGGCGACGGTGCGCAAGCTGACCATCGATCGCCTGGGCGTGTTCGGAATCGCTTTGGATCCCGCCGCCAACGAGGCGACCACGCGGGGCAAGGCGGGGGTGATCAGCCAGGGCTCCGGCCCGCTGGCCGTGGTGATTCCGACCAACGAGGAATGGATGATCGCGCGCGACGCCGCCGAACTGGCGGGTCTGTAGGTTGCCCGGTAACGATCCAGGGCGGTTGAATCTAAAAAAGTAAATTTCACCACAGAGACGCAGAGACACGGAGAGAGCACAGAGAAAAAACGATAAATTGAGGTCATTCGGGGGGCATCCTGATGGTGAATGGCTTTCCTCGACGATCGTATCGATACGTCTCTGTGGTCTCCTCTGCGTCTCCGTGTCTCTGTGGTGAACCGCTTTTTCCAAGTTGAATGTTTTGAAAGGGCCCGGTCTGGACAATCCAGCCGGGGGAGTGAACGACATGGGCCAGAATTCCAATCAGCGATCTTTTTTCCTTGCCCCGATGGCGCAGGACGTCGGCTTGACCTCGATGGCGCTCGGTTTGGTGCGCGCCTTGCAGCGCGACGGTATCGACGTCGGCTTCATCAAGCCGATTTCGCAGCCGGAAGCCGCCAACGGCGAGGTCGATCTGTCGACGTTCTTCGCCAAGACTCTCTGTCATCTCGACACCATCGAACCGATCGCCTTCGCGCATGCCGAGGAATTGGTGCGCCAGGGCCAGCTCTCGGCGCTGCTGGAAAATGTGGTCGCCCTGGTCGAGACGGTTCGCGGCCGCTGCGACGTGGTGATCATCGAAGGCTTGATCCCCAACGCCGATCTGCAGATCGCCTCCCTGCTCAACGCCGAAATGGCCCGCAGCCTGTCGGCCAATCTCATCCCGGTGATTTCCGCCGCCCATCGCGACGCCCACGGCCTGGCCGAAATCATCTCCCTGGCCGAGCGCCAGTTCAGCGACGACGGCCATCAGCCCTTCGCCGGCATCCTGATCAACAAGCTGCCGGAAGGGGCCAAGGCCGTCCGCCTGCGCGAAGATCTCGAACGCCTCAACGGTCATGTGCCGCTGCTCGCCACCGTGCCCTTCGCGCCGCGGCTGAATGCGCCCCGCCTGCTCGATCTGGTCAAGGGCCTCGGTCTCAAGGTGGAACGCCCGGGCAATCTCTCCCAGCGGGTCCTGGAAACCGTCGTCGCCGCGCGCTCGGTCGAAAATATGGTCGATCGCCTGCGCCCCGGCGCCCTGGTGGTGACGCCCGGCGATCGCAGCGACATCGTGCTCGCCACGGCGCTGGCCTCCCTGCGCGGCGTGCCGCTGGCCGGTCTGCTGCTGACCTGCGGCGAACGGATGCCCGACTCCATCGCCTCGCTGATTCCGGCCAATTGGCTGAGCGATCTGCCGATCGTTTCCTCGGAACTGGATACCTATGCCACCGCCTCCAAGCTGGCCGGACTTTCCAGCCACGTCGGCATCGACGACGCGGCGCAGATGGAGCAGGTCATCGAATTCATCTCCGAGCATATGACGACGGCGCCGCTCAAACAGAAGATCGGCGAGCCGCGCGAATTGCGCATGCCGCCGCCGGCCTTCCGCAATCGTCTGGTGCAGTTGGCCAAGCAGGCCAACAAGCGGGTCGTCCTGCCGGAGGGCGACGAGCCGCGGACCCTGCAGGCGGCGGTGATCTGCCATGAGAAGGGACTCGCCCGTTGCGTCCTGCTGGGCGATCCGACCCGCATCCGCCAGGTGGCCGAGGCCCAGGGGCTGACCTTGCCGGCCGATATCGAAATCCTCGATCCCGAGCAGATTCGCGAGCGTTATGTCGCGCCGATGGTCAAGATGCGCAAAAGCAAGGGCCTGACCCCGCAGCAGGCCACCGCCCAACTGGAGGACACCGTCGTCCTGGGAACCGTGATGCTGGCGGTCGGCGAGGTCGACGGACTGGTCTCGGGGGCGGTCCATACGACGGCCAGCACCGTGCGGCCGGCCCTGCAGCTGATCAAGACGGCGCCGGGCCAGGGCATCGTCTCCTCGGTCTTCTTCATGCTGATGCCCGACCAGGTCCTGGTCTATGGCGACTGCGCGATCAATCCCAATCCGACGGCCGAGCAGCTGGCCGACATCGCCATCCAGGCGGCCGGTTCGGCCAAGGCCTTCGGCATCGAGCCGCGCATCGCGATGATCTCCTATTCGACCGGCACCTCGGGCGTCGGCGACGACGTCGAGA
>JAATGN010000135.1 GCA_015654615.1 Rhodospirillales bacterium | reverse complement strand
TTCAGCAGTGGGAGCAAGGCCGCCGGCGCCCCGAGCGTAGCGCCCGCGTGCTGTTGCGCGTGATCGAGCAAAATCCCGAAGCTGTCGAAACGGCTGCAAGATCCGCGTGATCCAGGGGAGAATGGCGTCCGCACTCGCACTCGCACTGCATCAGGCAGGAGAGGGAGAGCATCGAGGTCCGCCGCCTCGGCACCAAGAAGCTGTCGATGACGTCCCCGGCGAGGGAGGGGGAACCGGCCCTGGCCTCGTCGACGAGCGTAGCGCTGGCCAAGCCCGACGCCAAGAACGGCGGTGCTGAGGCAACGCCGCCATCCCATCAGGAGAATCTTTGTCAACTGCCGAAAGCTACCCAACTATAATTGATCCCCATCCCCTGTCGCCGGAGTGCCAGGATTATTGTGATAGCCTATGGTGTACTGGCTATTGGACAGAGGCTGTCCCCCGATACTCGATGCCCCCAGTGAAGATCCGATTGAAGCAACCACAGCGTAACAACCATTAGGGAATGGAGTGGGAAAATCGAAAGTTTGAGTGGTATCAGAATTTCCGACAAATCCCGCTGTCCCCCACTGGATAATTAGGCCACTCGGTAGTTCTTGATATATCGATACCCTAATGACGACTCAAAACTCGCCAGCGCCGCCCGGCTCGTATCCGTTGGATGCGCATGATCTCCCTGGCATAGGTCGTCGCGGTGCCGACGGCGCCGCTTCCCGCGTCGACGAGCGGTGTGGTGGTAGACGGGAAACCGTCGTTCCGCTGGCCCTGACCCACACCGCTGCCGCGGCGTTCCTCGTCGTCGTGCATTCCCACAGGGCGGGGGTGACGGTGTTCCTGTTCCCCTATTCGGCCGCCGCAGACGGCCGGTTTTTCTTCGGCCGGCCGGTGATGCGCGGCCGATAGTGCGCAAAGAAGGTCTCCCGGTCCCTTCGCATGGCGCGGCAGGCGATTTGAATGGCTGGGGGAAGCAGTTCGAGCTTTCTGTAAGCCTTGATGGTCGTAACGCCTACCCCGAACAGATCGGCGGTCTCGGCGATCGACAGACCCATATCACGTTGCCAAGCGGTAAAATCGTTCCCGCTCATCTTCGTCTGTTCATCGGCCAAGTGCTGCAGCGAATCGGCGGAAAAATCCAAGCCGTTGTCCCATCCGATTCCACCGCCATGATTGACCGCCTTCGCCGTTGCGAATAGGGCGAGGTCCTTCAGCGGCGCGAAAAGGTCGAAGCCGCCGATCACGCCGGCCATATCGACGGACGCGATACCTCCGTCCCGCCAATAGACGGTTAGCTTGAACGGCTCACCCAGCTTGAGGTTTTCGATCCGGCGCATTTCAGTCCTCTGCCTTTCGACCAATGGGCATCTGCGGGTTACAGCGATTCCATTCCATAATCAGTCGATCAAGATCGTTCGCCGCCCATTGTTGAACGTCACGAATTTCCTTGCTCCTGAGACTGCCCTCGATGACGTCCAACTCGGGAATTCCCAAAACGGCGTCCCGATCCGGTCCGAGAGCATGGAAATGCGGTCGCTTGTGCTTCTGCGTGTCGTTGAAATAAACCACCAGGTCGATATTCCCGAGAACGGTCAGCGTCGGCATTCACACGTCCAATAAGGTGGGGCGGATTCCGACCAATGTCAATAACTATGGGCTGAAACGGGCTACGGTTTGAATCCGCCTTTCCAAATCAAACCTCGCAAGAACGCTCCACCCCCTTTCGTCACACGGAGCTCCGTCCCGACACTCCCACACATTTGTCCGGCGATCCAGCCTGCCAGAACCCACAGTCATTGTTCTCCCTCTCATGAAATCGGCGGCCCGCCGCGCCGGCGACCGAGCGTCCAGGAGATGGTATCGCCGCGGGCGAGGCCGGACACCGGCTGGCCGAGGTTGCGTTCCAGCACCGGCCGCCACGGAACGAGGATGAATTCGCGGCTCTTCTCGATGACCGCGAAGCGACCGCTGGCGAGGTCGATGGACCGGCGGTAGATGCCTTCCACCCGATCACCCTTCGCGGTTTCCACATAACCCAGTTCCAGTTCGTCGGAAAACTGCGCGCCGACGCGGACCAGTTCGCGCTGCCCGCAGGATGCCCAGCAGGTTGGTGCGATAGAGGATGCGATCACCCACGGAGCGAAGCGGCAGGAGTAGAACATAAATCTACTGCTGTGTAGTTGTTTTGTCGCAGGGTCGGATTGCCAAGGGCCGACGCGCATGCTTTATATGTCCATATAACCAATAGATAGTGGCAAGGTGTTTGTTATGAACACAAAAATTAGTGTTATATTCGGCGCGTTCGGTTTGCTTCTCACCACCTTTGCCACACTGCCGGCCGCGCAGGCCGAAGATGTTCCTGCCGTGGTGCGCTTTGGTTATCTGAATGGGCCCCGCCCCTGGATTCTCGGCAAGGCCGACGGCAGTTTCGATAAGGCTTTGGGAACCAAGGTGCAGTGGATCAATTTCCCGAACGGTCCCAACGAGATCAGCGCATTCGCCGCCGGCGAGGTCGATATCGGACGCGTCGGCTCGGTGCCGACGGTGTCCGGGCTGGCCCGCAAGGTGCCCTTCGAGGTGATCGCCGTGTCCGGGGTCATCGCCACCAGCGAGCGGCTGATCGCCCGCAACGGCATAACGACCGTGAAGGCGCTGGAAGGCCATGCCGTCGGTTATCCGGCGGGATCCACCGCCCATTACGCATTGCTGGCGGCCTTCAAGGTCCACGGCGTCGACGTCGGCAAGGTCAAGCAGGTGCAATTGAAGCCGGGTGATCTTTACGCGGCCTGGAAACGGGGCGATATCGATGCCGCCTATGTGTGGGGACCGTTCTCCCATCAGTTGGAAGGCGACGGCGGGCATCAGCTGCTGGCCACCAGGGATCTGCAGGCTCAGGGATATTTCCTTTTCAACGACTACATCGTTCGCCGGGAATTCGCCCAGAAATATCCGCAACTGGTGGTCAAATTCCTGCAGGCCTTTGCCGACACGGTGAAACGCTACAAGGCCGATCCGGACGGTTCGGCCGCCACCATCGCCAAGGAACTCGATCAGGATGTCGAGGCGGCGAAGGATACCTTGGCCGGCCTGGTCTATCCGCCGCTGGAGGAGCAACTCGGCGTGCAATGGCTGGGCAACGGCGCCAATACCGCCGATTCGGTGATCGCCAAAGGCTTCGCCGACACCGCGCGCTTCCTGGTCGATTTGGGTGAATTGCGCCCCGAAGACGTCCCGGCCAGCTTCGCCCCCTCGATCGACAGCCGTTTCATCGCCAAGGCGGTGGCGCACCCGTGACCCGGCGTCGATCGGTGACGGGCCCGCGCCGCGCCGCCATCAGTCTGGCCTCGGTGGCCGCCTTCGGCCTGCTGTGGTACGCCTCTGGGCGGTACGGCTGGACCAGCCCCCTGATCCTGCCGCCTCCCGGAGAGGTGCTGGAGACGGCCGTGCAGATGGTCGCCCGCGGCTATCGCCAAATTCCCCTTTGGCAGCATGTGGCGATCAGTCTGGGCCGCGCCCTGGCCGCCTTCGCCGGCGCGGTGGCGGTCGGGGTGCCGGTGGGATTGGCCATGGGGCTGTCACCGGTGCTGTCGGCCGTATTCGATCCCTTCGTCAATTTCTTCCGGCCATTGCCCAAGCTGGCCCTGATTCCCCTGGTGATCGTCTGGCTGGGGATCGGCGAGACCTCGAAAATTTTCCTGATTTTCGTCTCCACCCTGTTCAGCGTGATCGTCGGCGCGGCCTCGGCGGCGCGGACGGTCAAGGAAGGCCGGCTGCGGGTCGCCCTGGCCCTCGGCGCGTCGCGCTGGCAATTGCTGCGCCATATCGTGCTGCCCAGCGCCATGCCGGAATTGTTCACCAGCATCCGTCTGGCCGTCGGTGTCGGTTGGACGACCCTGATCGCCGCCGAAATGGTGGCGGCGGACTCGGGGCTCGGCTGGATGGTGATGAACGCCAGCTCCTACATGCGGACCGATGTGGTGATGCTGGGAATCCTTTTGCTCGGCCTGACCGGCTACGGTCTCGATCTGGCCATCGTGGCGCTTGAACGCCTGGTGGTGCCATGGGCCGGGCGGGATTGAGAGATGACGCCGAAGATCTCCGTGGAAAATGTCGCGCATTCCTTCGAGAGCCGCCGCAAAGGCGTCCGCACGGCGGCGTTGGAGCGGATCTCCCTGGACATCGCGGCGGGCAGCTTCGTCTGTCTGCTCGGCCCCAGCGGCTGCGGCAAGTCGACCGTGCTCAATCTGATTGCCGGTTTCGAGAAACCAGGCGATGGCCGCATTCTGGTGGACGGCCACCCGGTCACCGGTCCGGGAGCCGATCGGGGCGTGGTGTTTCAGGAACCTCTGCTGCTGCCTTGGCGTAACGTTCTCGGCAATGTCACCTTCGGCTCGCAATTGGCCGGCCGCTTGAACGGACAGGCCCTGGCGCAGGCCAGGCGGTATCTTCACCTGACCGGCCTCGACGGCTTCGAGGAGCACGCCACTTACGAGCTGTCGGGAGGGATGCGTCAGCGCGTCGCCCTGGCCCGCGCCTGGATGGTCGAACCGCCGGTGCTGCTGATGGACGAACCGTTCGGCGCGCTCGACGCCCAGACCCGCCTGTCCATGCAGGAACTGCTGACCGATATCTGGAGCGCGGCGCGCACCACCGTGCTGTTCGTCACCCATGATGTGGACGAGGCGCTGTTCCTCGCCGATCGCATCGTGGTGATGTCGGCGCGGCCGGGGCGCATCATCCAGGATCTCGCCGTCCCCTTCGACCGTCCGCGCGCCTATGAGGCGCTGATCCGAGAGCCGGAATTCGCCGCCCTCAAACAGGCCATTCTGCATACCGTCCGCCAGGAGGCGCGGCGCTGAAAGGGGCTGGTCGTGCCGAAAGCGGTGCCGGCGTGGGAGATAGTCCATAAATCTACTAAAAATATTTATTGATCTTGCCCGGAAATGTATGTGAATTTTTTCCGTAGTCGCAAAACCCGTCCAATGTCGTGAGCGGGGTCGGCAAAAGGGAAAAGACATGAACGATCCTGGTTTCGATTATGCCGCTCTTTTTCGCAAGGATGTCGCGGAGCCGGGAGCCCGGTGGGGCGGCTTTCCCAAGTATAATTTCGTCGGTGGCCATAACGATCCGTTTCAAATTCCCGTCGATGGGCTGATCGAGGCCGCTGCGGTGGCTTTGCGGCAAGAGGGCCGCAACCTCGCTCTCTACACCCTGGGACATGGGCCGCTCGGATATGAGGGATTGCGCGACTTTCTTGCCGAAAAATTGGCGCGCTGGCGCGGCATCGGAGCCACACGCGACGATATCCTGATCACGATCGGATCGGGCCAGGGCATCGAGCTGGTGAATCGGATCTTGCTGGATCCCGGCGATACGGTGATCGTCGAGGAATTCGCCTATTTCGGCGCCCTGGCCAAGCTCAGGAAGCTGGGAGTCAATATCGTTGGTCTTCCCCTGGATCGGGAGGGTTTGCGTCCGGACGCCTTGGCGGAAATTCTTGAAGACTTAAAACGCAAAGGCGTCAGGCCGAAATATATCTACACCATTCCAACCATCCAGAATCCGACGGGAAGCATTTTGTCTTTGGAAAGACGGAAACGGCTGCTCGGCCTGGCCAAGGAATACGGCGTTCCGGTGTTCGAAGACGAATGCTATGCCGATCTGATTTGGGAAGGTGACGCGCCCCCGTCGCTGTATAGCTTGGATCCGGAACGCGTGATTCATATCGGCTCTTTTTCCAAGTCCCTGTCGCCGGCCCTGCGTCTTGGCTATGTGGTCGCGGGATGGGACATTCTGGGGCGGTTGATCGCCTCGCGTACGGATAGCCCGGGCGTTCTTGAGCAATTGGTCGTCGCCGAATATTTCAGCCGGCATTTCGAATCGCATATCAAAAAGATAACGAAGGTCCTCAGGGATAAGCTCGATACCTTGGTCGAGGCCGTCGAGCGCGAATTTGGCACGTCCGTCGAACTTTGGCGGCCCAAAGGCGGCATCTATTTATGGCTCAAGCTGCCCGACGAGGTCGATGTCCGCGATCTGGTCAAACCCGCGGCCGACGCCGGAATTGCTTTCAACGCCGGGCCGTCATGGGCTGTGGATCCCGACGCTGCAAAATCGTACCTGCGGCTTTGCTTCGCCCTGCCGTCCGAAGAGGAAATCCGCGGCGGAGTGGCTGCCTTGGCGCAGATATTCTTCGAGCACACCGGCATTCCGGCGCACGGCGCCAATGTTCGGAAAGCGACCGTGGGTTGATGATCGAATCGGAACAGTGTGCCACGCGCCCGGCGGACATCACGGATTTCTTGCGCCAAGGTTTCCGGGATGGGGATGGAATCCGCAAAATAATAAAATTGAACGAGAGTACTGTGTTGCATCATTGGTTTTTGGGGAGGGCGTCATGACCCGGATCGCGACCTTGCGCCGCTTTGTCGCCGATATCACCGGCCTGGTCGAATCCACTTCGGATGAGGCGGCTATCCTGGCCGGGGGCCACGTTCTGCTTGCGGATCTGGTTGCCACGGACGATTGGCTGCCCGAGGCCTATGCGCAGCCGCATCCCAAACATTACCAGCAATATCTGCTCTACGGCGATCCGCTGGATCGTCTGTCCATCGTCAGTTTCGTTTGGGGGCCGGGGCAGGAAACGCCCGTCCATGATCACCGTGTTTGGGGCCTGGTGGGTGTGTTGCGGGGTGCGGAGGTGGCGCGCAACTATAGGTTCGACGACCAGGGCGCGTTGGTGGAAGCGCCGCCGGAACGATTGGAGCGCGGAAGTGTGGCGGCGGTTTCCCCGGCCATCGGCGATATCCACCGCATTTCCAACGCCTATGACGATCGCCTGTCGATCAGTATTCACGTGTATGGGGGCAACATCGGGTCTATCCGCCGCTCGGTCTTCGATGTCGCCAACGGCAAGGTCAGGGAATTCGTTTCAGGCTATGCCAACGAGAGCATTCCCAATCTTTGGGCTCTCTGATGAAGCGTCCGTCGCGCCTCGCCGGTCTTTCCCCTGAAGGCGCCGCGGCGGCTTTTGGTTATTGAGCATATATGAGTGAGGCTTGGCGAGGCGCCGCTTTCCCGGCCCGGCGGCGGGCAAAATGGGATCGCCGGGAATGCCGAATTCGCCAAGGGCGGCCTTGGTGTCCTTTGTTCGTCCTCTCCGGCGGGTGACAAAACGCCGCCCCGACGATCCATCCGGCAAAGACCGCCCGCCGGGCGGGAAATGGATCGGCCCGTGCCGCAAAGACCCCGGGCCGCAAAGATGTGGCAAAAATTCATCGCCGCGTTATTCTTGCGGCGCCGGACATAGGCTATTTCCATGCCCGGATTGGACCACTTACGCAGGGAGCGCGTCATCTGATGCCAGCCGTGAGCGACTCGGCCGAGCTGTTCCGGCATGTGAGCGCGGAAAAGGCTGCCCTCTACCGTGGCATCATGGATGTCTTCGCGGCGGCCAAACGGCAATATCGGCTGCAATTGAGGCCGGACGAGGTGCTCGCCGAGGGCCGCTGGGCCGACGCGTCCCCGCGGATCGAGGAGATCAATGCCGCCCTTGCGCAGCTCGCCGCCTGGGGCAACCTGGAGTCGCAACCCGACACCGCGCGGGTGTCCAGCCTCAGCGATTTTTATCGCGCCCGTTTTCTTTACCGCCTCTCGCAGGGCGGCGAAGCGGTGGAGGCGGCGCTGGCCGTTTTCGTGCAGACGCTGCGGCGCCGCGCCGAACTGCAGACCGTCGCCCTGGAAGACATAACCAATCGCCTGCAGGCGTTGCAGGCCCTGGTCGATGCCGGCGCCGACATCGACGTGGCCAAGGTGCATGAGACGTTGCGCGATCTGGTGCGCGTCTTCGAGGGCCTGGCGGAAAATGCCCAGGCCTTCATGGCCGGCGTGGCGCGCAGCATCGAACTGCAGCAGGCCGAGGCCAACGCGGTGGTGACCTACAAGCGCCGTCTGATCGACTATCTCGAGCGCTTCATGGGCGATCTGGTGCGTCGCTCGGACAGCATCGCCCGTATGATCCTGGCCCTGTCGCCGCACATCGATCCGCTTCTGCGCTCGGTGGCCGAGCGGGAGGCCCGCGACGCCGCTCCCGGCGACGCCCAGGACCAGTCCGACGAACGGTTCCGGCGTTGGGAGGCCTGGCGGGAACGCTGGAAAGGCCTGCGCGGATGGTTCCTGCAAACCGGCCATGAGCCGCCGCAGGCGGAGTTGCTGCGGGCCCGCGCCCGCTCGGCGATTCCGCAACTCCTGGGGGCCATCGCGGCGCTCAATGAGCGGCGGAGCGGCCGCAGCGATCGTTCCGCCGACTTCCGCGTGCTCGCCGGCTGGTTCCTGGACTGTGCCGACGATGCCGCGGCGCATCGGTTGGCGCGGGCCGCCTTCGCGCTCAATCCGGCCCGGCATTATTCGCTCAATCCCGAAGCCGGCGACGACTTGCCCGCCAGCACGCGCTGGGCCGATGCGCCGCCGCTCAAAATCCACCCCCGCCTGCGCGAATATGGCGAGGCCGCGCCGCGCGGACCGCTTCCCGGCGTCAGGGACCGCGGGGCGGAGCGCGCCTTGCTGGCACGGCAGCTGGCGGAGGAATCGCAAGCGATCGAAGCGGCGCGCCGACGCCTGGCGACCGGCCGCCCGACCCGGCTGTCGGACCTGGGCGACTTGGATAGCCATGCCTTCGGCCTGTTTCTGACCCTGCTGGGCGAAGCCCTGGCCGAGCAGTCCGGACCCGATACCGTCGTCGAGCGCCAGACCGGCGACGGCCTGTTGCACATCCGCCTCGAACCGCTTGCCCCCGACAGTCAGGCCCGCATCGCGACGCCGCTGGGTCTGTTCGCCGGCCGGGATCACCTGATGACCGTTACGGTTACGCGGGACGCGGAATGAAGACGGGAGTCGGCAGCCTCGGCATCGGCGAACTGCAGCAGCGCCATCAACGCGACGAATTCCGCGCTGCCGTGCGTGCGTTGCTGATGCAGCCGCTGATGGGGCCGACGCACGACGACTTCCCGGCCGTGCGGCGCCAGGCCGATCGGCTGCGCGACTGGTTCGCGCGCGAGACCGGCTGGATCTTGCATGTGGAGCGCGAAGGGGCCCGCCTCTACAAGCGTCCCACCGACCTGGAGGATGCCACGCGCGGCCTGCCGGAGTACGACCGCCGCCGCTATGCCCTGCTGTGCCTGGCCTGCGCCGTGCTGGAACGCGCCGACCCGCAGATCACCCTGCGCGTCCTCGGCGAGCGCCTGCTGCTGCTGGCGGCCGAGCCGGGGCTGGCAGCCGGCGGTTTCACCTTTACGCTGGGCGCCGCCGCCGAGCGGCGCGATCTCGTCATGGTCTGCCGGACCCTGCTGCGCCTGGGCGTTCTGCAGCGGGTGGCCGGCGACGAGGAAAGCTTCGTCGCCGGCGACGGCGCGCAGGCGGACGCCCTTTACGACGTGCAGCGCCGCGCCTTGGCCGGCATGCTGGCGGCGGTGCGGGGCCCTTCGACGTGGCGCGCCGACGACGCTCCCGCCACCCTCGCCGAAAGGCTCTCCGCATTGGTGGCGGAACATGTGCCCGACAGCGACGAAGGCCGTCGCATGGCTCTGCGCCATTGGCTGAGCCGCCGTTTGCTGGATGACCCGGTGATCTATGCCGAGTCGCTGGATCCGGAAACCCAGGCTTATTTCGCCAATCAACGCGGCGCGATGGCGGCGCGCCTGTGCGAGGCGACGGGCCTGGTGGCGGAGCAGCGCGCGGAAGGCCTGGCCTTGACCGACGAAGCCGGCGCCTTGACCGATGTCGCCATGCCGGCCGAAGGGACCGAGGCGCATGTGACATTGCTGGTCGCCGAATATCTGGCGCAATTGGCCCGGCGGCAAGCCTGGTCGGCCGTGGTGGTCAGCGAGGACGACATCGCCGCCTTTCTGCGTGACGCCAGGGAGCGCTATGGGCGCTATTGGCGCAAGTCGGCCCGCGAGCCCGGCGCCGAAACCGAACTGGCCGGCATCGCCCTCGATCGTTTGCACAAACTGCAATTGGTCGTGCGCGAGAATGCCCAGGTTCGTCCGCGGCCCGCGCTGGCGCGATTCTCGCTCGCCGACGCCGACATCCGTGTTTCGCGTTCCCGGTCCGGCAATTCCGGCGGTTTGCTGTTCTGATGGCCATGGACGAGATCTTCGATCCTCTGGATATCCGTGCCAAGCGGCCGACCCTGCCGGTTCCGGTTCGCACCCGCTGGCAGCCGCTCAGGCTCGGCGTGGTCGAATTGTTCCACTATGACAGCGAGGAATTCTGGTTTCGCGACGGCCACCTGCTGTTGCGCGGCAACAATGGAACCGGCAAGTCCAAGGTGCTGTCGCTGACGCTGCCCTTCCTTTTCGACGCGCAATTGCGCGCCTCGCGCATCGAGCCGGACGGCGATCCCGGCAAGAAGATGGCCTGGAATCTGCTGATGAACAGCTACGACCGGCGCGTCGGCTATGCCTGGATCGAATTCGGCCGCGTGGCGGAAGACGGTTTGCCGCGTTACCTGACATTTGGAGCCGGCCTTTCCGCCGTCGCGGCCCGCGCCGAGGTGGAAAGCTGGTTTTTCATCCTCGAGGACGACGAGAGAGGGGCGCGCATCGGTCAGGATCTCTGGCTGATCAACGACCGCCGGGTGGTGCTCACCCGGGAACGCCTGCGAGAGGCGATCGAGGGGCGCGGACAGCTGTTCGAAACGGCCGGGCACTACCGCCGGGCGGTGGATGAACGCCTGTTCCACCTGGGGACGAAACGCTACGAGGCACTGATGGATACGCTGATCCAACTGCGCCAGCCGCAACTCTCCAGAAAACCCGACGAGGCGGGACTGTCCCACGCCCTGACCGAGGCGCTGCCGCCGATGCCGCTGGAACTGCTCGGCGATGTCGCCGAGGCGCTGAATCAATTGGAGGAAGACCGCCGCCAGCTCGAAGAATTCCAGCAGCTCGGCCAGGCGGTCGAGCGGTTCGACCAGCGTTACCGGCTCTACGCGGGGACCTTGAGCCGCCGCCAAACCCGCGAGTTGCGTCAAGCCCAGACGGATTTCGACAACGCCAGCCGCGAGCGGAACGAGGCTTTGTCGCACCTTGATCTGGCGCAGCGGGAGGAAATTCAGGCGCAAACCGCGCATGAGCAGTGCTCGCTCGGGCTGGCCGCCCAGCGCGCCCGTCTGGAAATCCTGCAAGCGGACCCGACCATGCAGGATGCCAACCGGCTCGAAGGCGCCGAAAGGGATATGCTGGCGCGCCGGCGTTCCGTCGACGACATGCGGCGGGCCCATGCCGAGGCCCGCGGCCGGCTCGAACGCGAAGAACAAGCCACGAGGCAAGGCGCGGAGCAGGCGGGGCAGGCCGAACAGGCGCTGGCCGCCAGCCGCGGCGATTGCCTGCACCTCGCGGAGAAGGTGGGCGTGGCCGCCGTCTATGCCGAAAATCCGCTGGCCGAGGGTGCGCCGCTGGCCTTGTCCGAGAAGACCTCCCGGGAGATCGAGGCGGACCAATCGGCGCTGCGCGCGATGATCGCCGCCCGCCGGGAGCAGGTGAGCCTGCTGCGACGTCGCCATGCGGCGCTGGCCGAGGCCGAGGCCATCCTCGTCCAGCGGCAGGCGGCTCAGCGCGAGAAGCGGGACGACCTCGAGGCCGCATCGGCGCGGCGGGCCGAGGCCGATCGCGCCGTCGATCGGGACGGACGGCTGCTGATCGATGCCTGGGCGGCGCATTGCGCCAATCTTCGACAATTGCGCTTCGAGTCGGATGCCCCTCTGGCGGCGCTCGGCGACTGGGTCGGCGGGCTCGACGGCGACAATCCGGCCCGGCAAGCCTTGCAGGCGGCCCAGCAGCAAGCCAGCCTGCGCTTGGCCTCCCGACAGGTCGCGCTCGAGAGCCAAGACGAGACGCTGCGGCAGGAACGGGCCCTGCTCGAGGACGAGCGCGACGGTCTGACGGCCGGCCGGGACAGCGTTCCTCCCTTGCCGCATACGCGCGATCCTCGGTCCCGGGCCGACCGGACCGGCGCGCCGTTATGGCAATTGATCGATTTTCGCGACTCCGTCGCGGCCGCGTCGCGCGCCGGTCTCGAAGCCGCCCTCGAAGCGTCCGGGCTGCTGGATGCCTGGGTCTCGCCCGACGGTGCGCTGTTCGCCGCCGCGGACGGATCTCCGTGGCACGACAGCCAGTTGATCGCCCGTCCGCACCCGCGTACCGAGTCGCTGGCCGCCTGGTTGCGCGCCGCCGTGCCCACCGACGTCCCGGTTCCCGCCGCGACGGTCGACCGCCTGCTCGCCGGCGTCGCCTGCGGCGAGGACGATTCGCCCGAGGCCGAGGCCTGGGTCTCCCCGGCCGGACGCTTTCGCCTCGGCACGCTGACCGGGGCCTGGGGAAAGCCGCAGGCCGTCTATGTCGGTTTCGCCGCGCGGGCGGCGGCGCGGGCGCGGAGACTCGACGAAATCGCCCGGCGGCTCGCGGAATTGACGCAGGAACAGGCGGCGCTCGGCCGGCTGGCGGAGGAACTGGCGGAGGCTCGGCGGCAGGCCGAGCAGGAATGGCGCGACGCTCCGTCGGACCAGTCTCTGCGCCAGGCCCATTTGGCCGCCGGCTCGGCAGCCCGCGAGTTCCAGGAAGCCCGTGACCGCCTGGCCGGGGTGGAGGCATCGTGCCGCGAGGCCGGGCAGTCCGCCGTCGCGGCGCGCGAAGCGCTCGGCCGCGATGCGGTCGACCTGAAGCTGCCCTTGGAATTGGACGGCCTGCTCGCCGTCGAAGAGGCGCTGACCGAGTTCAACGATGCGCATTATCGGCTGGTCCAGGCGGTCCGGGAATGGCGGCGGGCCTGGCCGGATCTGCAACGGCAGCGGCTGCGCGAAACGGAGGCCCGGCAGGAGGTGCGGCGCCACGAGGAACAACTGGCGGACGGCCGACTCGACGCGGAGGAGGCGCAGGCTCGTTACGAGGCGTTGCGCGATACCGTCGGCGCCAAGGTCGACACCCTGCTCCAGCAACTGGCCGCGGCGCGCAATGCGGTCCGGGTCGGCCAATCGGCGGTAGACGATGCGGTCGAAACACTGCGCCTGAGGGGTGAGGCGCGCGCCGTCGCCGCGACGAAAGCCCAGACCGCCGAAGAGACGCTTCTCGACCGGACCGCGGCGCGGGCGCAGGCCGTCGGCCGGCTGCAGCGTTTTGCCGAGAGCAGTCTGCTGTCCTCGGCCTTGCCGGGGATCGAATTGCCCGATCTGCGGGTGCCATGGACCATCGATCCGGCGCTCACCCTCGCCCGCCGGGCCGAGCAGGACCTGGCCCATATCAAGGACGACGACGACACCTGGGCACGCGTCCAACGGCAGACCTCCGAAGATCTGCTGGAGCTCCAGCGCGCGCTCAGTGCCCTCGGGCATCAGGCGCCCGCCGAGCCGAGCGATTGGGGCTTGGTCGTTCATATCATCTATCAGAACCAGCCCGAGCGTCCGGACCAATTGGCGGGCCGGCTCGCCGACGAAATCGGCCAGCGCAGCGAATTGCTCACCGCCCGGGAACGGGCCGTACTCGAGAACCATCTGCAGGCCGAAATCGCCGCGGAGATCCAGCGTCTGCTTCAGGCCGCCGAAAAACAGGTGGCGGCCATCAATGTGGAGTTGCACAAGCGTCCCACCTCCACCGGCGTACGCTACCGCCTGCAGTGGCTGCCGGTGACCGAGGAGGAGGGCGCGCCGGTCGGACTGGAAGCCGCGCGGCAACGCCTGCTCAACACCAGCGCCGACCTGTGGTCGGCCGAGGACCGGCGCGTCGTCGGGGCGATGCTGCAACAGCGCATCTCCAGCGAACGCGAGCGGGCCGAGGCGGGCTTGGGCCGCGACAGCGGCAGCCTGCTCGATCAGCTGGCGCGGGCGTTGGATTACCGCCACTGGCACCAGTTCCGCGTGCAGCGCTTTCAGGATGGCCAGTGGCGCAAGCTCTCGGGGCCGGCCTCCAGCGGTGAACGCGCCTTGGGGTTGACGGTGCCCCTGTTCGCCGCCATCGCCAGTTTCTACAGCCAGAGCGGTTATGCCCATGCTCCGCGGCTGATGCTGCTCGACGAAGCCTTTGCCGGCATCGACGATGCCGCCCGCGCCCATTGCATGGGCCTGATCCGCGAGTTCGATCTCGATTTCGTCATTACCAGCGAGCGCGAGTGGGGCTGCTATGCCGAATTGCCGGGCGTCGCCATCTGCCAGCTGCAAAGGCGCGAAGGCATCGACGCGGTGCATGTCTCGCGCTGGACCTGGGACGGCCGGGCCAAGCGGCACGACGACGATCCGGATCGCCGGTTCGCGCCATCGTGAACGACGGGCCCGATCCACGTCTGCAACGGCTGCTGGGAGGCGAGTCGCTGGCCGAGTTGCGCCGGCGGCTGCGCCGTCATTTCGAACGGAGGGGACCGGACGATCCGCCCGGCGCCATCCGGCTGGGCCGCCTCTCCGCCGACGAGCGGGAGGCCCTGGCGTCGTTGCTGGGGCGTCCGCCCCGCTTTGCCAATTCGATGCTGGTCGATATCGCCGCCATCGACGGCGCGCTGCGGCGCGCCGGTCTCGCTTCGTCGCTGCGTCATGCCCTGGAGCAGTTCGAAGGGCCGATTCCGGACCGGGCGAGCGCCCGCGCCGAACTGCTGGGGCGCTGGTCCGCCGTCGCCGATGGCTCGCGGCATCCGGGCCTCGCCGCTTTCCTGCGAAATCCGGCGGGCTTGGGATTGCTGAAACGGCTGTCCCGGCAGGATCCCGAACAGGCCGCTTCCTTTCGCGAGGGCGCGGATGCCGTCCTGCGGCGCCTGCCCGCCCAGGGCCTGCCGCGCGCCCAACTGGCGGCCGAGACGCTGGGCAACTCTCATGGCCTCGATACCGGCGAAGCGACGGCGACGCTGGTCCTGGCGGCCTTGCGGCGCCAGGATGGCCCGGCCGGTCCCGTTTCCACGGATGGCGCAAGCGAAAGCAAGCCGGAAGAACGGGCCCGCGACGTATGGGCGCGGGCCGGCGTGCTGGTCAACGAGTTGGCCAGGCCGGCGCTGTTCTTGAACCTGCCCCGGCGCGACGGCGGGCTCTTCGCGCCGGGGGAGCCCGGTTATGCGTCGCTTCGCCTGCTGCTGCGCGCGCCGCCCGCCTGGGCCGTGGCCGGCAAGGACATCCATGTCTGCGAAAATCCCAACCTGCTGGCCATTGCCGCCGATCACCTGGGCTCCCGTTGCGCGCCGCTGGTCTGTACCGACGGCATGCCGGCCGCCGCGCAGCGAACCCTGCTGACCCAGTTGGTCGCCGCAAAAGCCCGCTTGCTGTACCACGGGGACTTCGACTGGCCCGGGATCCGCATCGCCAACCATGTGATGCGGGGATATGGTGCGCGGTCCTGGCGTTTCGGCACGGCCGATTACCAGGCCGCGGTTTCCTCCGTCCCGCTTCGGGAACATCGGCTGACCGGGGCGCCGGTGTCGGCCCTATGGGACGACGAACTGGCGCCGGCGATGCGGACCCGAGGCGTGGCGATTGCGGAGGAAGGCTTGACGGCCTTCCTGCTGCAAGATCTCGTCGACCAGGATGCTTGACGCTGCCCCGCCCGGCCGGTGTGCGATGACCGGGCCATGTAAGGAAGGATCGAGGCGATGAAGAAGGACCCTGCGCCTATGCTGGACGATGAAGAGGTCGATCCCCGCGTTCTGGCCGCGGCAAAAGCTCTCCATAAGCAGGCCAATCCGGGCAGCCGGTGGGCGCGGTCCGACAAGAAACACTTCTGGCTGGCCGACGCTCGGATCGCGATCGACGCGGCGGATGAGGTCGACCCGCTGCGGGTGGCGACGAAATGAGGTGGGGAGTGACCTCGAGAGCGCTTCGCATGGCGCTGATTGCCGCGGTGATGGCCATCGCGGCTGCATATTTTGTCGTTGCCGGACGCGCGCCGAAAGACCTTGCCGCCGCTCGACGCCCCACGATCTCGGGAAATTATTCCGATGATTGGATGAAGATGTGCGGGCCGGTCCAGGGACCAGCGCAGAAAGGCTGCACCTCGAACCTGGACGCGGCATACGGACGGGCCGACGGAAAGCCTGTGCCGGACGATGCCAGGGACGACGGGCCGGGGGCGAGGTCGGGGCAATAAGCAGCGCCGTCGTTCCGGCTGCGCATGAAAGGGGTTTGCTCCAGCGGGGGAGGGGCGCCATACCGCGAACCCGCGGTCGGTGGACGATCCCTGATCGGTCCATCGGAAAATAAGCGGCAGCGGTTCGCGCAGACTGGCGTGGCCACCGCGTCACAACTGTCACAGGAAAACTCCCGACCAGAGTATGCAAGTAAAGGTGTCATAGCCTTTTGCGACAGGCGGGACCGGCCTCGATGGGTTTCTTATCTCTGTTTTGTCCTATGCATTTATCGAAGAGAGCCATGTTTATCGACGCTGCAATTTCGTTTGAACGGATCAAATCGACAAGGTATCTATTTCAACTTCGTGTTGAGCGCCGATTGGTAATCATTTGATTACTTTGGCTCTCGTCCGAGCGACGCCCCACTTCCGAGGACACTGAGAAGCGTTATGTGGCTCAATAATCTTAAGGTGCACACCAAGATTTTGCTGGTCGTCGCAAGCGCCGGCCTGGGGGTGCTCCTGATTTTCGGGGTGGCGCTCTTCAGCTTGAACGAGGCGTTGCTGAGCGACCGCCGGGACAAGGTCGAGCAGATGACCGACATGGCCTATGGCCTGGTGACCCGCTACGAGGCGGATGTCCGGGCCGGCCGGCTGTCGGAGGACGCCGCCAAGCAGGCGGCCCTGGCCGACCTCAAGATGCTGCGGCACGGCCAGGACGACTATGTCTGGGTGAACGACATGGCGGTCCGCATGGTCATGCATCCGTCGCAGCCGGAGCTGGACGGCAAGGACCTGTCGACCATCAAGGACACCGACGGTCATCCGCTGTTCGTCGAGATCGTCGACCTCGTCAAGGCGCAAGGGGCCGGCTTCCATCGTTATCTGTGGCCGAAGCCGGGGTTCGGCGCCCCGGTGCGCAAGCTGTCCTATGTCAAAGGGTTCGCCCCCTGGGGTTGGGTCGTCGGCTCGGGCATCTATCTCGACGACGTCGATGCCGCCTTCCGCAGCAAGGCGCTGCTGTTCGGCCTTTTCGCAGTGCTGGCCGCCGGGCTGGCCGGCGGCCTGTCGCTGGTCATCGCCCGTCGGATCTCCCAGCCGCTCCGCCGGTTGAGCCTGACCATGAGCCAACTGTCCCAGGGCAATCTCGAGGTCGAGGTGGAGGGAACCGAACGGCGGGATGAAATCGGCGAGATGTCGCAGGCGCTGGCCGTCTTTCGCGACGACGAGGCCGAACGCCGGAAGGTCGAGGCCGACAACCGCGAGAAAAAGGACCGGGCCCAGCGCATCGAGCGGCTGATGACCGATTTCGACGACCTGGCCAGCGCCACGGCGACGGAACTGGTCCATTCCGCCGCGCAGCTGGAGAAAAGCGCCCAATCCATGACCGGGATCGCCGACCGGGCGGCGGAGCGGGCCAATGCGGTGACCGCCGCGTCGAACCTGGCCTCCGCCAATGTCCAGACGGTGGCCGCGGCGGCCGAGCAATTGAGCGCGTCGATCCAGGAAATCGGCAAGCAGGTGGAAACCTCGCGGCAGGTGGCGGATTTCGCCGCCGACAAGGCGCAGAAGACCAATCTGCTGGTCAAGGATCTGGCCACGTCGTCCCAGAAGATCGGGGACATCGTCCGGCTGATCAACGCCATCGCCAGCCAGACCAACCTGCTGGCCCTGAACGCCACCATCGAGGCGGCCAGGGCCGGCGAGGCCGGCAAGGGTTTCGCCGTGGTGGCCAACGAAGTGAAGAATCTGGCCAACCAGACCGCCAAGGCGACCGAGGAGATCGCCGGGCAGATCGCCGACGTGCAGAACCACACGACGGATGCCGTGACGGCGCTGCAGGGCATTTCGACGACGGTCGACAAGGTCAAGGAGATCTCGGGCTCGATCGCCGCGGCGGTCGAGGAGCAGGCCGCCGCCACCCGGGAGATCGCGCGCAGCGTCAACGAGGCCTCGCAGGCCACCGCCGAGGTTTCTTCCGACGCGGCGGGCGTGCTGAGCGTCGCCCAGGAAGCCGACGACGCCTCGAAGGAGGTCTCGTCGGCCTCGACCGCCCTGAGCGGGCGGGCCAACAAGCTGCGCCTCGACGTCCACGCCTTCCTCGCCAAGGTCAGCGACGCCTCGGTCGAAACGAACGAGCCCTTCGCCGAATGGAACGACAGCTTCCTGATCGGCGAGCCCATGGTGGACGAGGATCACCGCCGGCTGGTGGGGTATTTCAACCAGCTGCATGCGGCCATGAGCCAGGAACGGGGCGCCGAGGC
>JAATGN010000086.1 GCA_015654615.1 Rhodospirillales bacterium | reverse complement strand
GCGCGGGCGTCCCCGCCCGCGGTTTCGGCGTAAGCCGAAAAAACATGGCGGAAAGCCCAGAATGCCGAAGGTCGTCCATAGATGTGCCGGCTTCGCCGGCATCGCGGGCGGGGACGCCCGCGCCACTGATTTTTTCACACGTTCTTTCGCGGGGATGACGACGGGGATGGAGCCGGAATGACTTTTCCGCAGCCTGCTAAAGTTGTACGCGACGCCTCCGCTCCGCTCATCGCGCGGGCTCAAGCGCCGCTCGGGCGTAAGGACTTGACGCGATCCATTTCGCGTCAAGTCCTTACGATCCATCGCCGCCCACCACGCCATCCTTCCCGACGGTCAGGAACCACCGTTCGGCGGCGAGATGCGACTGGTCGTAATTGCGCACGTAAGCGAAGGGATCCGGCGCATTGAAGGGAATGTCCGTCCGATCGAGCGACAGCAATTCCTTCGGAAAGGGCAAAGCCTCGAACGCGGCCGAGGGGAACAGCCAGGCATTGCCGTGGAAGCGTCCGCCGACGCAGGCGGCGGCCGTCCAATAAAAGCCGTCCGACGGAAGGCGCAGGCCGGCCGGCGGCGGGGCGAAGATGGGCGCCAGGGCGGCGACCAGCCGGTCGCGCTCGACGCTGCCGAGCGGCGTCTCGGCAACCTTGCCGCGCCATGGCGCCCAAAGATCATCGCTCGACAAGGAGCGGAGCGAGGCGCCCTCGAGCACCCGCTGGCGCAGCAGGTTGGCGCCGCCGATTTCCAATTCGTAGATCCGCACCTGTTCGCGCCAGAATCCATTGTAGACGAGACGGTAGCGATCGGTCGTTCCCGGCCGGCAGCTCCCACGGATATCGTCGCCGGCGACGAAGGAAAACCAGAAGATCCGCCGCTCGAACGGATTGTCGATCCCCTCGTCCTGATAGCGGCAGCCCGGCAGGGACAACCCCAGCAGCAGCAGCATCGCCGCGATCCCAAAGGCGCGTTTTTTGGCCATCATTAACCACTTCCTAAGGCGATTTGACCTAATGTTGGCCTTTCGCCGGGGATCCGTCCACAAGGCTCTTTCAGGCCGGCCATCGACCGGGATGCGTCCTTGGCGGCCGAGGATTCCGCGGCGACGGTCAAAAAGACCAGGACAATGCATCCAAACTATGGACAGGCTTCTGTAGATTTCTTATGGTGCAAGTGTCGGTTTTGGCCAGCTTCAGCTCAAGGCAACAGGACGTGAAGTCGAACGCCCACAAGTTTCTATCCTTGTTCAATGCTGGCATGTTCGTGCGCCGCGTCGGGTCGGTTCTCGTCTTGTCGATTGGCCTTTTGCTTATAGCGTTGGTTGCGCCGGCCGAGGCGAAATACGCTTCGATGGTTGTCGATGCCGACACCGGGGAAGTCCTGCACGCGGTCAATGCCGACAATCGCAACTATCCGGCCTCCTTGACCAAGATGATGACGCTTTATCTGTTGTTCGACGCGCTTGACCGCGGCGAGGTAAAGCTTACCGATCTTATTCCGGTGTCCGCCCACGCCGCCGTCCAGGCGCCCTCGAAGCTCGGTCTGCGGCCCGGCCAGACGATCGTCGTCGAAGACGCCATTCTCGGCCTTTGCACCAAGTCGGCCAACGATGCCGCGGTTGCGGTGGGCGAATTCCTCGGCGGCAGCGAATCCGCCTTTGCCGAAATCATGACCCGCAAGGCGCGCGAACTGGGGATGCGCCAGACGGTGTTCCGCAATGCCTCCGGCCTGCCCAATCTGTCTCAGTTCAGTTCGGCGCGCGACATGGCGACCCTGGCCCGCGCCCTGATGCACAACCATGCACGCCAATATCATTATTTTTCGACCCAGAAATTCACCTACAACGGCGAAACGATGCGCAACCATAACCATCTGATGGAATGGTACGATGGCGTCGACGGCATCAAGACCGGGTATATCGGCGCGTCCGGGTTCAATCTGGTCGCCTCGGTCAAACGCGACGGCCGGCGTCTGATCGGCGTCGTTTTCGGCGGCCAGAGCGCCGCCGCCCGCGACCGCCACATGGCGCAGCTGCTCGACGCCGCCTTCGCCCGCGGCCCCGGCTCGGCCGGCGTCGAGATCGCCGACATGCCCGAACAGAAGGATGAGGACGAGGCCCCCGTTCCCAGCGCCGGCAAGGCCAAGAGCAAGGTCGCCGTCGACCAGACCGACTATCATGCCGTGATGAAGGCGATGGCTTCGGGCCAGGCCGGGCATCTGTCGGCGGCGACCAAGCCGGTCAAGGCCGCGCGGGCCAAGGCGGTTGTCGAAGACGACGCCTCGGGCGACGCCGACGAGGACAATTGGGGAATTCAGGTCGGCGCCTACGCGCAACAGGCCAAGGCGAAGGCGGCCGCCGCCGACGCGCGGCAGAAATTGGGCAAATTGGTCGCCGATGGCGAGGTCAGCATCGCACGCAGCAAGGGACGCCATGCACCCTACCGCGCCCGGCTGATCGGTCTTCCCCAGGACACGGCCCGCGAGGCCTGCCGCCGTCTCGGCAAAAGCCATATCTCCTGCGCGGTGATCAACGCCGGCTGAGGCGCCCGGCCGGTGCTTTTAAAAGAATTTCACCACGAAGGCGCGGCAATCCACGGGGCCGCCCCCGCTGGCCCTCGGCGGAAGACCGGACGCGCCCCGCGCAAGAACGCCTGGATGGCGTAACCGTCCATCAAGCCCCCGATCCGCCGCAAGAAGGCCCGTTTGTGGCGCCTTTGCCATGTCTGCAGGGACCATCCCCGGCGAGAGGGCGAGACGGAGCGGTCCGCAAGGAAAGCCGCCGCCGTGACCAGCCGGCCCGGCCGAGCGGCTACCGTGACCGGCGCCGCATGGTATTCCGCCCCTTCGAAGGCGATCAGGCGGCGAACCGCATCGGCCTCGAGATCATGGAGCAGCATGCCGGAAACCCGGCCGCAACGATGGGGCAGCAGCATCGGATAGGGGCGCCCGGCCACCGACACCCGGCGGAACCCTTCCAGCACGGCCGCCTCGATCCGTCCCGCCGCCGGATCACGGCCGATGACCAGACGGCGCACCTGGGGATCCATCAGCGTCCCGAAGAAAAAAAAGCGCATCCCTCCCCGCCCCGCTGGAGCGCGATGCCTTAAATCGGCATCACGCTCTGGCTTTTCTTGATGTCCCTCGCCGGGCGCGCGCCTCCGCGCGCTTGGCCGCGGCCTCAATGGCCGCTCTAGGCCGCCGTCGCGGCCAGAAGGGCGCCCCGCGACGCCATCAGATACAGGCCCATGTGGTGGGTCAGCGTCCGGGGATGCGCCGCCGTCGCGGGCAAGCCCAGAGCGTCGACCGTGGCGCGCGGCAGATCATAGGTCGCGCACGCCGGTTCGAAGACCACGACATCGGCCAGGCTCGGCATCAGGCCGTGGTTCCGCGCCGACAGCAGGGTCAAGACGAAATCCATGACGCAGATGTCGGTACAGATCCCCACCACCAGGACGGCTTCCAGGCGGTGTCCGTTGACCCAATCGACCACGGCATTGCGCCCGCTCACCGGATCGATCGCCCCGACGAAACCATTGATGCAATCCTTGCGCAACAAGGTCGCCTGGGCGCTGCGCTCCAGCCAGGCCAGGGCCGGCACCAGATTTTCCTGGCCGCTTCCCATTTCGCAATGGGCGGGATAAGGCGGCTCGGGCTTGCCCGGGACATGGCTGTCGAGAAACAGCAGGATGGGTTGACCCCGGCCTTCGAAGGCCCGGGCCAGGCGATCCGTTTCGGCGATCATCCGGTCGATCCGGTCATCCGGTCCAACCGGCGCCAAAGGTCCGCATCCCGCGGTCGCGAAGCCGTTGACCTCATCGACCACCACCAGACCGACCGAACGCGCCGCGGCTTCGAACGGCACGAGATCCAGCGGCAGATCGGCAAGCGAGAATGTATCCATGGGCGAAATGGCCTATGCAGTCGGAAAGACGGACCAGTCTAACCGGATTTTCGCGGCCTGGCACCTCGCCATCCCCGTTCCGGCGCCACGATCCGCCCCCAACCATCGTCATATCTCGCATACCCGAGGCGCATGACCGGGATATTTAATACGGTACAGTATGGTACTATATAGCAACGACATCGGGGAAGGAGATCGGCGACGCCCCGACCGACCGGCAGTTTCCTTGCCCATCAGATTTGCACGACGTAGTATTGCCTCACTCTTGCCGATGAAAGCGCCCCTATGTCCCTTGATATCGTTCCGCCTCCTCGCGTTCTTGGACTTCCGGGTAGTCTGCGCCGCGGTTCGCGCGATACGGCGGTATTGACCGCGATCGCGGAAAATCTTGCCGGCGGAGTCGCACCGACGCTTTTCCCACGGAATGACTTGCCGCTTTACAATCGGGATGACGACGGCGACCTGCCGAAGCAGATCGCCTTGCCGCGATCCGTCGAAAGCCGATAAACGAAATGGACAATATGACACGCAGCATTGGTCGCCCCCTTTGCCGGCGGACCCGCCGCGGCGAGGAACGCTGCGAGCGGGTGCGCGCGGTGGCCACCGAACTTTTCCTGGCGCGTGGATTCGACGGCGTCAGCCTGGACGACATCATTGCCCAGGCCGGCGGCTCGAAGACCAATATCTACAGCCATTTCGGCGGCAAGGAAGGCCTGTTCATCGGCATCGTCGAAGGCCTTTGCGATCAGGTCACCGCCTCCCTGGAAGCGGTCGACCTTGCGGACGCCAGTCTTGAGGAAGGGCTGCGCCGCCTTGGCCGCGTCCTGCTGAAGGCCGTGCTGGACGAGCGCCACCTGGCCCTCTACCGCCTGATCATCGGCCAGTCGGGACGGATCTCCAATATCGGCCTTCCCTGGATGACGCATGGTCCCGGCGGAACCAGGCGCATCCTCACCCAATTCCTCGGCGGCCATCGCGAGGGATTGCGCGAGGTGAGCCCGGAGCAGGCGGCGGTCATCTTCCACAACATGCTGACCTGGGACCGCCTCAACCGCGCCGTGTTCGGCCTCGATACGGAGCCCGACGGCGCGGCCGACATCGACCGCCACGTCGACGAAACGCTCGCCTTGTTCGCCCGCGGCTATATTCGCCCGTAAGGGCTCGCCAAGGCCCGTAAAACAATAACCGCGAGCGAAGCGAAGCAATCCAGCAACAAGGGGCCGCCCCTGGATTGCCGCGCCTTCGCATCGCTTTGACGGACTAAAAAACGGAGCGGTTGACTTTTCAGGTAATGACGGTCGGCGCGTCCCGCCCGGTTCGGACGCCGATCTCGGCAATCTGGCCGGCGAGATCGATCAGATCGGCCAGCGCCGCTTGCGTTTCCTGGTCATGTTTGGCCGGATCGCCCTCGAAACGCTCGATATAGACGCGCAGCGTCGCCCCTTCCGTTCCCGTCCCCGAAAGGCGATAGACGATCCGGGAGCCATCGGTAAAAAGGATCCGGATGCCTTGGCTGAGGCTGACCGAACCATCCACCGGGTCGGTGTAGGCGAAGTCGTCGGCGGCTCCGACGAGATAGTTGCCCAGTTGCGCCCCCGCCAAACCGGGCAGCCGCTGACGCAAATGAGTCATCACCCCCTCGGCGGCCGTCGTCTCCAGTCCCTCATAGTCATGGCGCGAATAGAAATTGCGTCCGAAGCGCGTCCAATGCTCCCGCACGATGGCCTCGACCGATTGCCGGCGCTTGGCCAGGATGTTGAGCCACAGCAGGACCGCCCACAGCCCGTCCTTCTCGCGCACATGGTTCGAGCCGGTTCCGAAGCTTTCCTCGCCGCACAGCGTCGCCCGGCCGGCGTCGAGCAGATTGCCGAAGAATTTCCAGCCGGTCGGCGTTTCGAAGGCGGCGATGCCGAGAGCGGCGGCCACCCGGTCCGCTGCCTGGCTGGTCGGCATGGAACGGGCGATTCCCGCCAGCCCCGCGGCATAACCCGGGGCCAGGGTCGCATTGGCGGCAAGCACCGCCAGACTGTCGGAGGGCGTGACGTAAAAGCCGCGTCCGAGAATCATATTGCGGTCGCCGTCGCCATCCGACGCCGCCCCCAGGTCGGGCGCATCGGCGGCGTTCATCGCGGCGACCAGGTCGTGGGCATGCACCAGATTGGGATCGGGATGACCGCCGCCGAAATCCGGCAACGGCGTCCCGTTCATCACGCTGTCCGCCTCGGCGCCCAGCATTCCTTCGAGAATGACCTTGGCGTAAGGCCCGGTGACCGCGTGCATCGCATCGAAACGGATGCGGAAGCCCGAGCCGAACAATTCCCGGATGGCGGCGAAATCGAACAGCCGCCCCATCAATTCGGCATAGTCGGAGACCGGATCGATCACCTCGACGGTCATGCCCCGCAAATCGCTTTCGCCCAAACGATCGATATCGACGGCCGGGACGTCGTCCAGCGTGCGATATTCCGCGATGGTCCGGCTTTTCGCATAGATCGCTTCCGTCACCTTTTCCGGCGCCGGGCCGCCGGCCGCGATATTGTATTTGATCCCGAAATCTTCCCGCGGGCCGCCGGGATTGTGGCTGGCCGACAAGATGATGCCGCCATAGGCCTTATGCTTGCGGATGATGCAGGACACCGCCGGCGTCGACAGAATGCCGCCCTGCCCGACCATCACGCGGCCGAATCCATTCGCGGCGGCCATGCGGAGAATGACCTGAATGGCCTCGCGATTGAAAAACCGCCCGTCGCCGCCCAATACCAAGGTTTTTCCGGCAAAACCCTCGAGCGAATCGAAGATCGATTGAACGAAGTTTTCGAGGTAATTCGCCTGCTGGAACACCGAGACCTTCTTGCGAAGCCCCGACGTCCCCGGCTTCTGGCCGGAAAAGGGTGAGGTCTGACGGGTGACGACGGACATGTTCCGCTCCGATTTCATCGGCGAGGCGTGGGCCGGCCGATCGAGCTGTAATGGAACCCGGCCGCGACCATGTCGGCCGGATTGTAGATATTGCGCAGATCGACCAGGATGGGCGTTTTCAAAAGCGATTTGACCCGCTCGAAATCGAGCGCCCGGAACTCGTTCCATTCGGTCAGGACCACCAGCGCATCGGCGGCCTGCAGCGTCTCATAGGCATTTTCGCAGAAGACCACGCCGGTCAACATGTGGCGCGCCTCCTCCATGCCTTCGGGATCGAAGGCCCGGATTTCGGCCCCCGCCTTCTGCAGGGCCGGAACGATTTCCAGGCTGGGCGAATCCCGCATGTCGTCGGTGTTGGGCTTGAAGGTCAGGCCGAGCACCGCGATGGTCTTGCCCGCGACCGAGCCGCCGCAGGCGGCGACGACCTTGTCGGCCATCTTGCGCTTGCGCTCGTCGTTGATCGACACCACCGTTTCGATGATGCGCAGCGGCGAGCCCTTGTCGCGGGCCGTGCGGACCAGGGCCAGGGTGTCCTTGGGAAAGCAGGATCCGCCATAACCCGGGCCGGGATGCAGGAATTTCTTGCCGATGCGGCCGTCGAGACCGATGCCGCGCGCCACGTCATGGACATCCGCCCCCACCGCCTCGCAGAGATCGGCGATTTCGTTGATGAAGGTGATCTTGGCGGCGAGAAAGATATTGGCGGCATATTTGATCAGCTCGGACGTCTCCAGCGAGGTGAAGACGATCGGCGTCTCGATCAGGTAGAGCACACGATAAAGCTGCTTCATCACCGCCCGGGCGCGCTCGGTCTCGGCGCCGATGACGACGCGGTCGGGCCGCATGAAATCGTTGATCGCCGAGCCTTCCCGCAGGAATTCGGGATTGGAGACCACGTCGAAGTCGGCGTCGGGCCGCGTTTCGCGGATGATTCGCGCGACCTCGCGCCCGGTCCCCACCGGCACCGTCGATTTGGTGACGATCACCGTATAGCCGGTCAGCGACCGGGCGATCTCGCGGGCGGCGTCATAGACGTAACTCAAATCGGCGTGGCCGTCGCCGCGCCGGCTGGGCGTGCCGACGGCGATGAACACCGCGTCGGCGTCCTTCACCGCCGCCGCCAGATCGGTGGTGAAGGACAGCCGGCCGCCTTTGACATTGTCGGCCACCAGGGCGTCGAGCCCCGGCTCGTAGATCGGCATGCGGTTCGCATGCAGGCCGTCGATCTTCGCTTTATCCTTGTCGACGCAAACGACGTCGACCCCAAACTCCGAGAAACAGGCGCCGGACACCAGTCCGACATAGCCCGTTCCAATCATCGCGATACGCATAAGAAAAGTTCCTGCAGACTATTTGAATTCCTTGAGCACTTCGGCCACCTGATCATGCATGTCCGGCCGGGCCAAGGCAAAAGACAGATTGGCATGCAGCCAACCGACCTTGTCGCCGCAGTCGAACCGCCGCCCCTCGAAGCGCAAGCCGTGGAACGGCACGCTGTCGATGGTCTTGGCGATGGCGTCGGTCAGCTGGATTTCATTGCCGGCGCCCTTCACCTGCTTGTCGAGGAATTCGAACACCCTTGGGTGCAGGATGTAGCGGCCGATGATCGACAGGGTCGAAGGCGCCTTGTCCGGTTCGGGCTTTTCGACCAGGCCCTTGGCGCGGGCCAGGCGGCCGTCGTCGCTCAGGACGTCGAGAATGCCGTAACGCTTGGTATGTTCGCGCGGGACGTCGGCCACGGCGACGACATGACCGCCCACTTCCGTGTGGGCGTCGACCAGCTGCTTCATGCAAGCGGTTTTGGCGAGGATCAGATCGTCGGGCAGGATGACGGCGAAGGGCTCGTTGTCCACCAGATCGCGGGCGCACCACACCGCATGGCCCAATCCCAGGGGCTCCTGCTGGCGGGTATAGGAGACCTGGCCGGACTTCGGCATCCAGGAGGTGACCGCCGCGATCTCGACCGTCTTGCCGCGTTCGCGAAGAGTCCGCTCCAGGTCGGGCGCATGGTCGAAATGGTCCTCGAGGGCCGTCTTGCCGCGGCCGGTGACGAAAATGAAATGTTCGATGCCGGCCTCGATCGCCTCCTCAACCGCATATTGAATCAGCGGTTTGTCGACAACCGGCAGCATTTCTTTCGGCATGGCCTTGGTGGCGGGCAAAAACCGTGTACCCATACCGCCCACTGGAAAGACGCATTTGCGAACCCGACGCGACATTCAAGAAAATCCTTATGTCTGAATGACTTTTCCGTCCGGCCGTAAGACCGGCGATTGATAGGTCATGTTTGTGCCACGCTCCGGCCGCGGACGCAACGGGCGCATCCGGAACAATATCGAGTTCTGCGACTGCGCGATGCTTCGGCCTCGAACTTCAACAGCCTCCCACCGCCTCCCCCGGCAGCTATAAAAATGCGCATCGGGCGTTTCGGTTGCATGGCGGTGCAACAATTTTTCCGCGGCGCACCCTAATTTTTGAGTAAAAAATCCTTCGCCTGATTGATTTTCGCGGCCAGATAGTTCGAACCGCCATGATCCGGATGCAGCCGGATCATCAGCCGGCGGTGGGCGTCCTTGATCGCCTCGGGGCCGGCATCCGGGGCGACGCCCAGAATGTCGCAGGCCTCCTGGCGGCTCATCGAGCCTTCGGCGGACGAGCTTCGCGCGTGCGGGGCCGCCGTCTCGCGCCAATCCGGCCAGGTGCGGTCCAGCCAGGCCTCCAGCAATTGGGCCGACTGCGGATCCGCCGCGGAAAAGCGCTGCATCTCCATGGCTTCGTCGAAGGAAAGCCGGGACAGCGGGCGGCCGGCGAAGGGACCATCCAGCACCTCGCCGGACAGAAGGCCGCTGTCGTGGTCGAGCGTCATGCGCAGGAACCGCGTCTCGATGCGCGACCCGTTCCCCGCCGCCGCGTGGACGCCGCCGTTCCGGCGGAGGCCGGCCCGCAGCATGCGCAGGAGATTGTGCAGATGGACCGCCCGCATCAGCCATGGGCTGAGCCCCGCCAGCGCCGCCAGGGCCCAGCCCAGGCGCCCGGCGACGGCCAGCAGCAGGACGGCGCCGACCAGCAGGAGCCCGCCGGTCCATCGGGCCGTCTTGAGAATCGTCGCCGGCGGAGCGGCCACGAACCAGCGGACGATCATCATCACCGCCACCAGGACGAGGAAACCGGCGAACAGGGCGACCACGGTCAGACGCCGCTCATCTGATGAGTCAGCTGCAGGACGATTCCCCCCTGCCGCCGCCCGTAATCGGCCAGGGCCTTGCGCCCCCCGGCCGCATAGACGGCGACGGCCCCCAGCAAGGCGCGCAGTTGCTGGGGACTCGAGGCGTCGAACCGGCAGCAGGCGCCGTTGGACAATTTGGCGATCCTGGCGAAGGCCGCGGCGGCAACCTCGTCCCGCCCCTCGTGAAAAAGAAAGACCGGCACGCCCAGCAGACCCAATTGCCCGGCCCGCTCCAGCAGTCGGTCGAGATCCTCCTCCATGCAATCGCCCACGAACACCAGCGCATTGAGCCGTGTCTTGCCGGTTTGTTCGACGGCATGCCCCAGCACGCGTCCGATCTGCGTCCGGCCGGCCGCGCAGTCGACCTTGCGCATGGCCGCCAGCAGGCTTGCGGTATCGCAGAGCCAACGGCTGGCCCGGCATTCGTCCAAGCCGCGGTAATAGACCAGTTGCACGTCCAGGCCGCCCAACTGCGCCGTCTCGGCGAACATCTGTTCCTGGATGCGCGCCGCCTCGGACCATGTCGCCTCGCGGCTGGCCGTGGCGTCCATGGCGAACATCAGGCGTCCCCGGCCGCTTGCGGCCGGAACCGGCGCGGCGGCGAGCTTCCGCAGGAAAGCATCCACCTGGGTGGCCGAGGATGGCCTGGAAAGGGACTTGTCCTTACTCATGATCACAGCAGATAGGTTAGATGGGGCGAAGACGAAACCCTGCGAAAATCAATTAAATTTTCTCCTTGATCGTCGTGTCCTTCGTGTCTTCGTGGTGACCTTCGACAGGTGGGCCATTCCAATGTCCGGTCACTTGCCGGAATGGGACAAGCTGGTCTGCCTGACGGATCGTGACGTCCGCCGATCACTTTGGGACCAGATCCTGCGGGCTTCGGATCGGTCCCCCCGCTTATCCCTGTCCCGCCGGAGCAAAGCGCGCCAGGCCCAGCGAATCGACCAGACGGCGCAATTCCTGGCGGGCCTCCACATGCGACAGGCTCATCTCGATCCCCGACCCGTCTCCCAGGTCGAACAGGGTCAGGCCGTCCAGGAACAGCTCGCGATAGATCACCCGCTCGCCCAACCCGCCGACCAGGCGAAAG
>JAATGN010000126.1 GCA_015654615.1 Rhodospirillales bacterium | reverse complement strand
GGACGGCGCGCTGTCGGCGCCGCCGGCTGCTGCTGCGGCCCTCGATTGCCGCAACAACCGGATGATGTTCGCCGCGTTGTCCGAGATCGCTCCGGCCGTGGCGGCCGCCGTGGCCCGCCATGGCCGGGACCGCATCGCCGTGGTGCTGGGCAGCAGCACGTCGGGCATCGCCGAGGGCGAGGCGGCCTTGGCCGCCCACCGCCGCAGCGGTCGGTGGACCGCGGGATACCATTATCGTCAGCAGGAACCCGGATCGCCGGCCGATTTTGCCGCCCGGGCCCTGGGCCTCGGCGGACCGGCCTATACGGTGGCGACCGCCTGCGCGTCGAGCGCCAAGGTTTTCGCCTCGGCCCGCCGGCTGATTCGGGCCGGTCTGGCCGATGCCGCCGTGGTGGGCGGCGCCGATACCCTGTGCCGGATGACCCTGAACGGCTTCGGCGCCCTGGAGGCCCTGTCGAAGGGACGTTGCAATCCTTTCAGCGCCAACCGCGACGGCATCACCATCGGCGAGGGGGCGGCGGCCTTTCTGTTGTCGGCGGAGCCCGGCCCGGTGGAACTGCTGGGGGTCGGCGAGACCTCGGACGCCCACCATAGCACGGCGCCCGATCCCCAGGGCGAGGGAGCTCGGACCGCCATGCTCCAGGCGCTGGCCGATGCCGGGCTGGAACCGGCCGACATCGCTTACATCAATCTGCACGGCACGGCGACTCCGCTCAACGACGCCATGGAAAGCCGGGCCGTGGCGGCCTTGTTCCCCGACCGCACGCCCTGCAGTTCGACCAAGGGCATGACCGGTCATATGCTGGGCGCCACCGGCGGCGTCGAGGCGGCTTTTCTGTGGCTGACCCTCAATCGGCCGACCAATCCCGGCCTGCTGCCGCCGCATCTGTGGGACGGGCAATGCGATCCCGCCCTGCCCCGGCTCAATCTGGTCGGCCCCGGGACGCCGATGGCCGATCGGGGCCGTTCGGCCATGCTCAGCAATTCCTTCGGCTTCGGCGGCAGCAACGTCTCCGTGATTTTGGGGCAGCCATGAGGTCCGGTCCGGCCTATGCTCCCCGGGATCTGCTGCCGCACGCCCCTCCGATGGTCTTGCTGGACGAGGTGCTGGACTGGAACGAAACGGCGGTGGCGGCCTGCCTGACCGTTCGCGCGGAAACACCGTTCCTCGAGCCTGGCCGGGGGGTTCCCGCCCATATCGGCATCGAATGGATGGCGCAGACCTGCGGTCTTTTCGCCGGATTGGAGGCCAAGGCCACCGGCGGGCCGGTGCGTCTGGGCTATTTGCTGGGGACGCGCCGCTACCGGGCGGTCCGGTCATGGTTCGCCGAAGGGGAGCGCCCGGTGACCTCCGCCCGGCTGGTTTTTCGCGAAGCCGGCATGGCGGTTTTCGACTGCCGCATCGCGGTCGGCGGCGTCGGGGTCGCCAGCGCGCAATTGACACTTTATCAGCCGGGAGATGGCGAAACCGTCCTTCCCGGCCAATCCATGGGGTAAGCGTCTTGGACAGGACGATTCTGGTCACCGGAGCCAGCAAGGGTATCGGCCGCGCCATCGCGGCGCGTCTGGCCGGCGACGGTTTTCGTATCGCAATTCACTTCGGGTCCGATCGCGCCGGTGCCGAAGCCGCCCTGGCGGAGGTGCGAAATGCCGGCAGCGACGGCCGGCTCTTGTCTTTCGACATCTCCGACCGCGACGCGTGCCGCGCCGCCCTGGAGGCCGACAAGACGGAACACGGCGCCTTCTACGGCGTCGTGCTGAACGCCGGCATCACCCGCGACGCGGCCTTTCCGGCCATGGAGGGCGACGACTGGGATCGCGTGCTGGGGACCAATCTGGACGGCTTCTACAATGTCCTGCATCCCATCGTCATGCCGATGGTCCAAGCGCGGCGCGGCGGGCGCATCGTCACCCTGTCCTCGATCTCGGGACTGGCGGGAAATCGGGGGCAGGTCAATTACAGCGCCTCCAAGGCCGGTCTCATCGGCGCCACCAAGTCGCTGGCCATCGAACTGGCGAAGCGGGCCATTACGGTCAATTGCGTGGCCCCCGGCATCATCGAGACCCAAATGACGGCCGCTTTGCCGCAAGACGAGATCACCAGGATGATTCCGCTGCGCCGGGTCGGCCGTCCCGAGGAGGTGGCCGCCATGGTGGCGTTCCTCTGTTCCGACGATGCCGGTTATGTCACCCGCCAGGTGATTTCGGTCAATGGGGGAATGCTGTGATGCGCCGCGTCGTCGTCACCGGCATGGCCGGCGTCACCGCCCTGGGGGAGGACTGGCCGACCATCCGGGCCGCCTTTTGCGAAGGCCGGACCGGAATCCGCTTCATGGACGACTGGGCCCGCTACACCCAGGTCAACACCCGGCTGGCCGCCCCCGTCATGGGTTTTTCGGTGGCGGAGCGTTATCCGCGCAAGAAGACCCGCACCATGGGACGGGTCTCGCAGATGGCCGTCTATGCCGCCGAACGCGCCTTGCAGGACGCCGGACTGGACGGCGATCCGGTGGTGACGGGCGGGCGGACCGGGGTGGCTTACGGCTCGTCCTTCGGCAGTCCCGACGCGGTTCTCGGCTTCTCCGAGCTGAAGAAGGACGGGATTTCCCGCCATCTCAACGCCACCAGCTACATCCAGATGATGAGCCATACGACCGTGGTCAATATCGGCCTGTTCTTCGGGGTGACCGGGCGCATCATCCCGACCTCCAGCGCCTGCACCTCGGGCAGCCAGGGCATCGGCTACGCCTTCGAGGCGATCCGCTACGGCAAGGCCGACGTGATGATCGCCGGCGGCGCCGAGGAATTGGACATCACCGATTCGGCGGTGTTCGACACCCTCTTCGCCACCAGCACCAGGAACGACACCCCGGGCGCCACGCCGCGTCCCTTCGATCGCGACCGCGACGGCCTGGTGATCGGCGAGGGGGCCGGCACCCTGATCCTGGAGGACTATGACCACGCCCGGGCCCGCGGCGCCCGGATCCATGCGGAAATCGTCGGTTTCGGCTGCAATTCGGATGGGTGCCACGTCACCCAGCCGCAAGCGGAAACCATGGCCGGGGCGCTTCGCTTGGCCCTGGCCGACGCCGCCTTGCCGGCCGAGGCGGTCGGCTTCGTCTGCGGCCACGGCACCGCCACCGAAGGGGGAGACCTGGCCGAGACCAAGGCGACCAGCCAGGTCATGGGAGCCCGTATGCCCATCCATTCGCTGAAGGGGCATTTCGGTCACAGCCTGGGGGCCTGCGGCGCCATCGAGGCCTGGCTTTCCATCGAGATGATGCGCGAAGGCTGGTTTTGTCCCACCGCCAATCTGCTGCATGTCGACGATCGTTGCGGGGCGCTGGATTATGTTATGACGGAGCCGCGCCGGCTGGAGGTGGACTATCTGATGTCCAACAACTTCGCTTTCGGGGGGATCAACACCTCTTTGATTCTGCGCAGGGTTTAAAGGAGAATGAGGTGAGGCAGTATCTCGATCTGATGCGCCACGTGCGGGACCACGGCGTCTTCAAGCCGGACCGGACGGGCACCGGCACCAAAAGCGTGTTCGGGTGGCAGATGCGGTTCGACCTGGCCGAGGGTTTTCCGGCGGTGACCACCAAGAAACTGCATCTGCGGTCGATCATCCACGAACTGCTGTGGTTTCTCAAAGGCGACACCAACATCGCCTATCTGCACGCCAACAAGGTGTTCATCTGGGACGAATGGGCCGACGCCGAGGGCAATCTCGGGCCGGTCTACGGCTATCAATGGCGGTCCTGGCCGCGACCCGACGGCGGCGCCATCGACCAGATCGGCAATCTGGTCGCGCAAATCCGCAAAAATCCCGATTCGCGGCGGCTGATCGTTTCGGCCTGGAACCCGGCGGATGTCGATCGCATGGCCCTGCCGCCCTGCCATTGCCTGTTCCAGTTCTATGTCGCCGAAGGCCGGCTGTCCTGCCAGCTTTACCAGCGTTCGGCCGACATCTTCCTGGGGGTGCCCTTCAACATCGCGTCCTACGCGCTTCTGACCATGATGGTCGCCCAGGTGACCGGGTTGCGGCCCGGCGCGTTCATCCATACGTTCGGCGACGCTCATCTTTACGCCAATCATCTCGATCAGGCCGACCTGCAATTGTCGCGCCCGCCGAAGACGCTGCCGGTGATGCGGCTGAACCCGGCGGTCGACGATCTGTTCGCTTTCCGTTTCGAGGACTTCACCCTCGAGGGATACGAGCCGTATCCGCATATCGCCGCGCCGGTCGCCGTGTGATGCTGTCCCTGATCGTCGCGGCGGCGGCCAACGGGGTGATCGGCCGCGCCAACCGGCTTGCCTGGCACATCCCCGAAGACCTTCGCTATTTCAAGCGGGTGACCATGGGCAAGCCGCTGGTGATGGGCCGCAAGACCTTTCAATCGATCGGCAAGCCGCTGCCCGGCCGGCCCAATATCGTGGTGACGCGGGATCCGGCCTGGACGGCCGACGGCGTCGAGGTGGCCCACTGCCTGGAACAGGCCCTGGCTTTGGCCGAAGGGTTGGCCGGCGGCGGCGAGGTCATGGTCATCGGCGGGGCCCAGCTCTTCAACGCCGCCCTGGCCCTGGCCGAGCGCCTTTATCTGACCGAAGTGCATCGGAACTACGAGGGCGATGTTTTCTTTCCGCGCCCCGATCCGGCCTCCTGGCGAGAGGTGAGCCGCGAGGACCACGCGGGGGACCCGCCCTACAGCTTCGTCGTGTTGGAACAGAATTAAAAGATATCCGTCATTGCGAGTTTCGACCGGCCAGCGGCCGACCCGCCCTGAATGAAAAGGAAAAGTGGCACCGGCGTCCCTGCCGGTGTCCGCCGCTGGCGCGGCGGAG
>JAATGN010000136.1 GCA_015654615.1 Rhodospirillales bacterium | reverse complement strand
GACGGATGTCCTCCTGCTCCTGGTTCCGGATGTATTCCCGTATCACCTCTTCGTCACGCCCGACGGTCGATACGAAATACCCACGAGCCCAGAAACTCTGACCGACAAAGTTCCGTCTCTTTTCTCCATACACCCGTGCCAAGTGTATGGCGCTCTTTCCCTTAATAAAGCCGATCACTTGCGATACCGCATATTTCGGAGGGATCGCGATCATCATATGCACATGATCCGGCTGCAGATGCCCCTCCTCTAAAACGGGGTCAGAATCATTTATGATCTCCCGCGTTTTCAAAACAAGGAGCCTTGCGCTCTCCCCGCTTCTCCGCTCTCGCGTTCCGCGGCGGGTTGCCACGCCTGGGGGGGGCTCCACGCGCTGACGTCCGCCTCGATTCCCTTGCGGAAACACTCCCGCCCGGCATCCTTCCGCGATTGATCGCATCGCGAATTTCGGACACGGTCTCTTCGTCCAGTTCCGGCAACAAAGAGATGTATTAATTTACTCTGACTTCTTTATTTTGCTGACCATTTATTCTGGAGAAACGCAGGCCGGAAAGACCTGGGAGAGAACGGCGGCGTCCCTAAACCTGCGCGAAGCCGCCATCGACGAACAATTCCGTCCCGGTAATGTAGCTGCTGTCGTCGGAGGCGAGAAAGACGACGGCCTTGGCGACCTCGTCCGGATCGCCGAGCCGGCCCAGCGGCACGTTGCCGGCGATGGCTTTGCGGCGTTCCTCGCCGACCGCGGAGGAGGCCAGCAGCGTGCTGAAGCCGGGGGTGTCGGTGGAACCGGGACTGACGGCGTTCACCCGGATGCGCCGGTCCTTGAGATCGGTCGTCCAGGTGCGCGCGAAGGAGCGTACCGCGGCCTTGGTCGCGCTGTAGACGCTGTTCGACGGCAATCCCTTGCTGGCGACGATCGAGGCGTTGAGGATGATGGAGGCCCCGTCCGGCAACAGGGGCAGCGCCTTCTGCACCGTGAAGAGGACGCCTTTCACATTGACGTCGAAGAGCGAGTCGAAAAGATCCTCGGTGATCTGGCCGAGCCGGGCGAACCTGGCGGCCCCGGCATTGGCGAACAGGACGTCGAGCCGGCCCTTTTCCGCTCCGATTCGCGCATAGAGGCGATCGAGATCCTCGGGTTTCGAGGCATCCGACGAAACGCCGACGACATGGCGCCCGATCGCCGCCTCGGCGGCCCGCAGTTCGGCCTCGCGACGGCCGGTGATGAAGACGAAGGCCCCTTCCGCGACGAACCGCCGGGCGGTGGCGAGGCCGATACCGCTGGTTCCCCCGGTGACGAGGGCGATCTTTCCCTCCAACTTGCCCATCTGCTCAATCCTTCTAATGATGAAAGGGTGCTCGTCCCATGGCGGCGGGGCCGCGGTCTCAATGCGCATCCGCCGACGGCTGGGCCGGGGCGCCGACCTTGCGCAGCAGCGGCACCAGAAGCGTGACGCCGGCGAAACAGACCAGGATCGCCAGGAAGGCGTCGGCATAGGTCAGGGTTTGCGCCTCCCGCATGGTCAGCGACCACAGGACCTTCATCGCCGCCGCATGGCCGTGCACGGGATCGCCGGTCGCCGCCGTCTGGCTCGCCGCCGCCCGCTGCAGCAGGCCGGCCATCGCCGCGTTGCCGCTGTTCAGATGTTCGGCCAGCCGCTGGAAATGCAGATTGGTGCGGTCGTTGAGAATGGTGCCGCAGACGGCGATGCCGATGGCGCCGCCCAGATTGCGCATCAGGTTGAACAGGCCGGAGGCCAGTTTCAGCCGTTCCGGCGGCAGGCCGCCCAGGGTCAGGGTCACCGTCGGCGCCACCATGAATTGCTGCGAGAATCCCCTGAGGGCCTGGGGCCACAACAGTTCGCGCCAGCCCCAGTCGTGGGTGATCGGCAGGAACAGCACCATGCTGAGGGTGAAGATGGCGAATCCCAGCATCAGCAGCCAGCGCAGATCGACCCGTCTGGCCAGGAACGTGTAGAGGGGGATGGCGCAAACCTGGAAGATGCCGGTCGAGAACACCGCCAGACCGATCTGCAGGGCGCTGAAGTCGCGCACGCGGCCCAGAAACAGCGGCGTCAGATAGATCACCGAGAAGATGCCCAGCCCGGCGACGAAGGAGAACAGGCAACCGAGGGAGAAGTTGCGGCTTTTCAACGCCCGCAGATCGACGATGGGACGGGCGAAGGTCAGGCTGCGCCAGAGGAAGGCGATGCCGGCCAGGCCGGCCACCCAGGCGGTGGCACGGATGGTGTCGTCGGAAAACCAGTTCCAGCGCGGCCCCTCCTCCAGCGTGTATTCGAGGCATCCCAGGAACAGCGCCATCAGTCCCATCCCCAGATAGTCCGCGCCCTTCAGCAGCTCGGGATTGGGCCGGTCGACATGGACCAGGATCGGCACCACCACGGCGACGAAAAGGCCCGGAACCAGATTGATGAAGAACAGCCAGTGCCAGGAATAGTTGTCGGTGATCCAGCCGCCGACGGTCGGTCCCAGGGTCGGCGCCAGCGAAGCCAGCGACCCGATCACCGCGGCGGAAATGACCCGCTGGTGACCCTTGAAGAAGAAAAACGACGTGGTGAACACGGTGGGGATCATCGAGCCGCCGAGAAAGCCCTGCAGGGCCCGGAAGGCGATCATGCTGTTGATGTCCCAGGCCCAGCCGCACATCAGGCTGGTCACGGTGAAGCCCGCCGCCGAGACGCAGAACAGCCAGCGGGTCGACATCACCCGGGACAGCCAGCCGGACAGCGGGATGACGATGATCTCGGCGATCAGATAGCTGGTCTGCACCCAGGCCACTTCGTCGGTGCCGGCCGACAGCCCGCCGCCGATGTCGCGCAGCGAGGCGGAGACGATCTGGATGTCGAGCAGGGCGATGAAAAAGCCGACGGCCATGGTGCCGAAGGCGAAAATCTTGGCGCCGGTCGACATCTCGTGGGGTGCCGTGCTCACGATCCGCCCCCTTTGCCCGGCCGCTGGTCGACGGCGGCGGTGACCGACAGGCCCGGCCGCAACGGCCCGAGGTCGCCGGCGGCGCCGTCCAGCAGGATGCGCACCGGCACGCGCTGGACGATCTTGGTGAAATTGCCGGTGGCGTTCTCGGCCGGCAGCACGCTGAACTGACCGCCGGTGGCCGGGGCCAGGCTGGCGACATGGCCATGGAAGATCAGGCCGGGCAGCACGTCGGCCTCGACGGTCGCGGCCTGCCCGACCCGCATGCGGGCCAACTGGTTTTCCTTGAAATTGGCGTCGATCCACAACCCTTTGGCCGGCACCACCGACACCAGGGCGGCGCCGACGGTGGCATAGGCGCCCTGGCGGGCGCTGCGGTTGCCGACGGTGCCGTCGAAAGGCGCCCGCAGTTCGGTATAGCTCAGATTGAGGCGGGCGGTTTCAAGGTCGGCCGCGGCGGCGGCCAAGGCGGCGTCGACCTGCTGTTTCTGGGTGTCGATCACCTCCAACTGGCGTTCGGCGGCGTCGAGTCCGGCGCGGGCCCGCTGATCGAAGGCGACCGCCTGCTTGTAATCGGCGTCGGCCTTCTGGAAGACCTGGATCGAGGCGGCGGCGGTGGACGAAAGCTGACGATAGCGGGTCCGATCGTCGCGCGCCCGTTCGGTTTCGGCTTCGGCGGCGGCGATGCCGGCCCGCGCCTCGGCCACCTTCGCCTGCTGCAGGCGGCGCGACGCCTCCAGATTGGCCAGCGCCGCCCGCTCGCCGCCGACCAGGGCTTCCGCCTTGGCCAGGGCGGCGCGGTAGTCGCGGTCGTCCAGCTTGATCAGCAACTCGCCGGCATGGACGTCCTGATTGTCGACGACCGCCACCTGGGCGATGAAGCCCGGGATCTTCGGCGCCACCACCGTCACCTCGCCGCCGACATAGGCGTCGTCGGTGCTTTCGAAGAAGCGCCCGATGGTCCACCAGTCGTGGCCGTACCAAACGGCCCCCAGGCCGATGGCCAGTCCCAGTCCGGCAAGCGCCAGCCGCCTGGCGGACAAGGTGCGCCCCCTCACTTTCGAAATGCCCGCCCCGCCGGTTTTTTCCACCACCGTCGCATCCATGCCGCCCTCCTGGCGTGATCAGCCGTGCCCAGTGCCGCCGTGCCGTTCTTCTCCGGCGCCAAGGTGACGCGCGTGGCGCCACCGCGTCCTTTCGTCGGCCGCCGGCCCCGGAACCGAACAGAAGACCGGATCGGAGAGCGGACGGCCGCTCAGGCGATCGACCAGAACCGGTTCGGCGACCGCCCCGGTTTCCCGATCGACGATGACGACGCTCAGCCCCTCGGGAGCGAAATGCTTGTTGCCCCAGGTCAGCAGCGCCTGCAGCACCGGCCGGAAATCACGGCCGAGCTCGGTCAGCAGATATTCGAAGCGCGGCGGATGCGCGCTGTATTGGCTGCGTTCCAGCAACCCCGACTCGACCAGACCGTTCAGGCGGCGGGTCAGCATGTTGGGGGCGATGCCGAGGCTTTTCTCGAATTCGTCGAAGCGTTTCAGCCCGTGGAAGCAGTCCCTGAGGATCAGGATGCTCCACCACTCGCCAACCCGCTCCAGGCTGCGGGCGACCGGACACTGCATGGTGCCGAAGCTCTTGCGCTGCATCGGATCACATCCTTGTTGCTATCAACATGAAAGTCATATAGCGTCACTAACTATCATCATGCAAGTTTATTTTTCGAAACCACGCGGAAAGGAGATCCGGCCATGACGCAACGCGACGAGGCGGGCGCCGGGATGCGGCGTCGAAGGGCGGCGGCCCGGGCGTCCTCTCTCGCCCTTGCCGTGGCCGTCGCCGGTTTGGCGGCATGCACGGTCGGACCCGATTATCGGCCGCCGGACGCCGGGCTGGCCCCGCTTCACAACGCGGCTTTCGTCGCCGCGGGCCCGGGCGCGCCCCCGCCGCCGCCGCTGGATGCCTGGTGGACCGGGTTTCACGACCCCCTGCTGGAACGGATCGTCGAGCGCGCCGTCCAGGAAAATCTCGATCTCAAGGCCGCCCTGGCCCGGGCGGAGCAGGCGCGGGCGGCGGCGCGCCAGGCCGGGGCCCGTCTGCTGCCGCAGGCCGAGGCGACGGCGCAGGCCGCCGCCGAGCGCCAGTCGCTGGAAAGTCCGATCGGCGCCATCGGACGGCATCTTCCCGGATACGACCGCGACAACGCCCTTTATGATGTCGAGGTCGGCGCATCCTGGGAGATCGACCTGTTCGGAGGCCTGACGCGCGGGGCCGAGGCCGCCGCCGCCGAAGCCGAAGCCGCCGAGGCGGGAAGAGCCGGCGTGCGCGTCACGGTGGCGGCCGAGGCGGCCGACGCCTATCTGCAGATCCGCGGCGACCAGTTGCGTCTGCGCCTGGCCCGCGAGCAGGTGGTAACGGACGCCCATCTGCTCGATCTCGTCGGCCAGCGCCTGGACCAGGGCGCCGCCAGCCAGCGCGAGATGGCCCAGGCCGAGGCCCTGCTCGCCCAGGCGCGGGCCACCATTCCGCCGCTGCGCATGGCGCTCGAGGCGCAATTGAACCGGCTGGACGTCCTGCTGGGCGATCAACCGGGAACCAACGCGGCCGCCCTGACGGCCGAAGCCGACGTCCCCGGGGTTCCGACCATGACGTCCGGCCCGACCGATCTTCTGCGGCGCCGGCCCGACGTGATCGCCGCCGAGCGGCGCCTGGCGGCCGGCAATGCCCGGATCGGCGCCGCCATCGCCGAATATTATCCGAAACTGTCGCTGTCGGGACTGCTCGGCTCCGAAAGCCTCGACCCCACCCGGCTGTTCCGCGGCGCGACCTTCCAGCCGGAAGCGGTCGCCGGATTGCGCTGGCACCTGTTCGATTTCGGCCGCGTCGACGACGAGGTGGCCCAGGCCGATGCCGCCAACCGGGAACTTCTGGCGCTCTATCGGCAAGCGGTCCTGCGGGCGGCCGAGGATGTGGAGAACGCTTTCGCGGCTCTCGTCGAGAAAAAGGCGGAGGCGGCCGAACTGGACAGAGAGGTCGCCGCGCTGACCAAGGCGCGGGAGACATCCCAGGAATCGTACCGGAGCGGGGCCATCGCCCTGACCGACGTGCTGGATGCCGACCGCCAGCTGCTGCAGGCCCGGGATCAGTTGGCCCTGGTCAAGGCCGACACGGCGCGCGCCGCGGTCGGCGGCTTTCGCGCCCTGGGCGGGGGATGGTGACCGCCGGCGCCGAACCGGCGTCCGAACGCCGCGGCAGTCGGGCCGGTGCGGGGAATTTCCGTTGACCCGAATAAGACGTCCGGTCACATTGAAGCATCATGCCGAGAGCGAGCCTCAAGGAACAGATCATCGTCGCGGCCGTGGAAACCCTGCATCGAAAGGGCTTCAACGGAAGCAGCGTGCAGGACATCACCGATGCGGCGAAGGTGCCGAAAGGGTCTTTCTACAATCACTTCGAGAGCAAGGAGGCCCTCGCCGTCGAGGCGTTGGACCGCTATTGGCAAAGGGTGCTCGGCTCGTTGGACATGCTGAGCGACGAGAAGACGCCCCCTGTCGAGCGGCTGCGGCGATATTTTCGTCACTTGGGCGGAATCGCCCGCCAGGGCGACTATCGGCTCGGCTGCCTCATCGGCAATATGAGCGCGGAAATGCCGGATCAGAGCCGGCTTGTGCGGGAACGGCTGGCGATCCTGCTGGCGGCGTGGAGCCGCGCGATCGAATCTTGCGTCAGGCAAGCGCAAGCCGATGGTTCCGCGAGGCGCGATCTGGAGGCCAAGACGGTGGCCGCGTTTCTCCTGAATGCATGGGAGGGGGCCGTCATGCGTTCGAAAGTCGAGCGGGATGCCGCGCCGTTCGCGGCGTTCGAACAGGTGGTGTTCACCCTGCTCGCCCCATCGCGAGGCGCCGCCGATGCGGGCGCGCCGGAATAAGACGACTGGTCACATCACGCCGTTTCCACGGCCGGTCAGGAGGCCCGAAAGATGCGGCGGAAGGAATTTCCCGTTCATCTCCATGGAGGCGCCCATGCCGAGCGAAGAACTTTCCTTTGACGACCTGCGGATCGGCATGGCCTGGAGCAGCCGGCAGGTCGCCGTCACGGCGGAGGCCATCGTCGCCTTCGGCGCGGAATACGACCCTCAGCCCTTTCACATCGATCCGGCCGCCGCTGGGGCCGGCCCGTTCGGCGGCCTCATCGCCAGCGGCTGGCAGGTTGCCGCGCTGGCCATGCGCCAATTCGTCGAGGCGCGCCCGTTCGGGGCCGCCGCCATCCTCGGGCTCGGCATCGACGAACTGCGCTGGCTGAAACCGGTGCGACCCGGCGACCTGCTGCAGGTGCGGGGCGAGGTCGTCGGGCTGAAACCCTCCAAGTCGAGGCCGGGGCGCGGCGTCGTTCGCTCGGCGGTCCAGGTGTTCAACCAGACCGGCGAGCTGGTGATGAGCTTTCTGAGCAATACGCAATTGCCGGCCAGGCCTTGAGAGCGCCAGTGGCACCGGCGTCCCTGCCGATGCCACTTTTCCTTTTCATCCGGGGCGGGGCGGCCTCACCGGGCCAGGGCGTGTTCCGGCTGGATGAAGGCGAGCTTCTGTTCGTGGGCGACCGAGGGTTCGGTCAGGCAGCCGTGATGGATGTTGAGGCCCGAGAGGAAATGCGGCGACGACAGCAGGGCGGCGCGATAGCCCTCGTCGGCGATCTGCAGGACATAGGGCAGCGTCGCGTTGTTCAGGGCGTAGGTCGAG
>JAATGN010000451.1 GCA_015654615.1 Rhodospirillales bacterium | reverse complement strand
CCTTTCCGAAAAAGACGTCAGGCGATGACCAGCCGGACAGGGACGTTGTTGCGCGTGGCGTTCGAATAGGGGCACACCTGATGCGCCTTGTCGACCAAGGCCTGGGCTTCGGCCCGGGCGAGGCCGGGCAAGGAGATTTCCAATTCGATATCGAGGCCGAACCCGCCTTCGGAGCGGGGGCCGATGCCGACCGTCGCCTTGACCGTGGTGTCGGACGGCACCTTCGGTCCGCCTTGCGAAGCGACGAATTTCATGGCGCCGATGAAACAGGCCGAATAGCCGGCGGCGAACAATTGCTCGGGATTGTTGCCCGCTCCGCCGGCGCCGCCCAGTTCCTTCGGCGTGGCCAGCGTGACGTCGAGGCTGCCGTCGGCCGTGACGGCGTGGCCGTCGCGGCCACCGGTGGCGGTTGCACTGGTTTTGTAAAGAACGTTGACGGACATGACTGTCTCCTTTTGGGCGCGGGACGATCGGGGCGATTGCCCGGGGTGATATTCTGCCGGCTTGCCGCGTCGGAGCGCAAGGTGGCCCTGGCGTCGAACGACTTTGAGGTTCCTCACCGGCCCGGTATGTATACGACACGATTTAATCGTGCACAATATAATATTCTGGAAGAACCGCCGCCCGACGGATATATTGCGATTCAATCGCGTACGATATCTGCCGATGGCGCTTTCCCCCCGAGGATCCCATGCCCGACGAACCATTGAAACTCGGCCAACTTCTGTGCTTCGCCGTCTATTCGGCGAGCCATGCGTTCAATCGCGTCTATAAACCCCTGCTCGACGGGCTCGGCCTGACCTATCCCCAATATCTGGTGATGGTGATCCTGTGGGAAGAAGACGATCAGACGGTCGGACGAATCGCCGAACGGCTCTATCTGGAATCGAGTACATTGACCCCGTTGCTGAAGCGCCTGGAAAAGGCCGGTTATCTGTCGCGGCGACGCGATGCGGCGGACGAGCGCCAGGTCCGCGTGCGCTTGACCCGACCGGGGCGGGATCTTCACGCCCGGACCGCCACTTTCCCCAAATGCATCGTCGAGGCGTCGGGACAGAGTCTCGAAGCGTTGCAAAAGCTGCAGGAAGATGTCGGCGCGTTGCGCGACGCCCTCATGGGTTTTGCCCTCCCGGCGCCGCGCCCCTGACCGAGAGGGCGGCCCGCCGCAAAAAATCAAAAAATTTCCTGGAGCCGGCCCTCGACAAAACCGCAGGGCTCGTGTCCCGGGGATTTTCGATATCCGCGGCCTCTCCGGGCCGTTCTTCCCGTCTATTCTATAGTGACTTGATTTTTCTCTTGTTTTAACGTGTCTCCTGCGGCATTCCGCCCCACAGTGACGGGTCCGGCCATCATTGAGGACGGGGCGTCGCAAAGATCATCCGCCGGGGGAAACAGCCGGCGGCAAAAAGGCTCGGCATTGTTGGTGAAATTGGTCTGGCCACTTGGCCCAAATACATCTTATATTGGCCGCGGGGGACAAACCGGGGAAATCCGGTGTCGGGGAGGAGCTCAACAGAATTAAGCCCGAAGATATCTGCACTCGACTCGGCTGCGGCGATTTTTCCTAAGTCCGCGGCGTCGAGTCGTTTTGCGGCGGACGATTTACAGGGTTGTTCGGCAATCGAGTACGCAAGAACCGAAATGGAGACAGGACCGATGAAAGCCACCACAAAACTGATCATCACCGCGTTCGCGGGGACGCTGATGTTCGGTGCACAGGCCCAGGCGCGCGAGTTCCGTTCGTCGGATGTGCAGCCGCAAGACTATCCCACCGTCAAAGCTCAGGTCTTCATGAGCGATGCGCTCAGCAAGGCGTCCGGCGGCAAATACACGATCAAGATCTTTCACAGCGGACAATTGGGCAGCGAGAAGGACACCATCGAGCAGCTCAAATTGGGCGCGATCGACATGCTGCGCGTCAACACCGGCGCCCTCAACGAGGTCTGCAAGGCGACCATGCTGCCGGTGCTGCCCTACGTCTTCAAGAGCATCGAGCAGATGCATCATGTGGTCGACGGTCCGGTCGGCGAGGAAATCCTCAAGGATTGCGAAAAGGAAGGAATGATCGGGCTCGCCTATTATGATTCCGGCGCGCGCTCCTTCTATACCAAGAAGGAGGTCCGATCGATGGCCGATCTGAAGGGGCTGAAGATCCGCGTCCAGCAGACCGACCTCTGGGTCGCGGTGATGAAGGCGCTGGGCGCCAATGCGACGCCGATGCCCTATGGCGAAGTCTTCACCGGCCTCAAGACCGGCTTGATCGACGGCGCCGAAAACAACTGGCCGAGCTATCAGTCGACGCACCACTACGAGGTGGCGAAGTATTACGTCGTGGATGAGCATTCCATGGCGCCGGAAGCGTTGCTGTTCTCCAAGAAGGTGTGGGATGGCCTGTCGCCGGACGACCAGAAGCTGATCCGTCAGGCCGCCAAGGATTCCGTCCCTTACATGCGCAAGCTGTGGGCGGATCTGGAAGTGAGCGCGCGGGCCGAGGTCGAGAAGGCCGGCGTGACGGTGGTCGAGGTCGACAAGGCGCCGTTCCAGGCGGCCGTCAAGCCGATCTACGACCAATTCATCACCGATCCGCATCTGAAGGATTTGCTGGCCCGCATGCAGGCCGTCAACTAAACGAATCTTGTCGGGTCTTTGGCGCGCCGTCCTTCTCGCTGGGACGGCGCGCCCTATACTAAGGAGCCTCTCGAATGGCTGTACAAACGGAAGCCGCTGCCTCGCTACCACCAGCGGCGGCGCCTTATGTCTCGAAAGCATGGGACGCATATTTTCGCTTCAACGGCTGGCTGTCGAAGCAATGCCTCAGGGTGGCTGTGGTGGGCTTGTGTACGATTCTGGTGGCGGTGCTCATGCAGATCTTCGGGCGCTATGTCCTGAACGACTCGCCCACTTGGACCGAGATCTTCGCCCTGGTGCTGATTCTCTACGTCACCTGTCTGGCGGCCGCCGTCGGCGTCCGCGATCAGCGGCACATCGGCATGGAATCCATCGTGATCTTCCTTGGCGAAAAGGGACGCAAGCGGGTCGAGATCTTCGTCTTCCTGTCGATGATCACCTTCGGAATGGCGATGTCCTACGGCGGCGCGATCCTGGCCATGGGCGTCTGGGACTATATGAATCCCGGCCTGCCGATTTCGCAGGGCTGGAGCTATGTCCCGCTGTTCGGCGGTGGCCTGCTGATCTCCTATTTCGCCGCTGAACAAATCATTGCGCGGCTGTTGAACGTAAGGGTTGTCCCATCATGGCACTGACCATTCTCTGCCTGACTTTCGTGGTTGGGCTGCTTCTCGGCATGCCGGTGGTCTTCGCCATTGGGTTGTCCTCCATCGCCACCATCGCTTACGAGGGCCTGCCGATGGCCATCGTCTTCCAGCGCATGGAAGCCGGCATGAACGTTTTCGCCTTCCTGACCATTCCCTTCTTCATCTTCACCGGTGAACTGATGATGTATGGCGGCATCGCCGACCGTCTCATCCGCTGCGCCAAGGCGACGGTGGGACACGTCAGGGGCGGTCTCGGCATGACCAACGTGCTGGCCTGCACCATGTTCGGCGGCGTCTCCGGCTCGCCGGCCGCCGACGTCTCGGCGATGGGCTCGGCGATGATTCCGCTGATGAAGAAGGAAGGATACGACGCCGACTACGCCGTCAATGTGACGACCTATTCCTCGCTGGTCGGCGCCCTGCTGCCGACCAGCCACAATATGATCATCTATTCGCTGGCGGCCGGCGGCGTGGTGTCGATGACGTCGCTGATTCTGGCCGGCGCGGTGCCGGCGGCGCTGTTGACCATCGCCAACGTTCTGACGGCCTATTTCGTCGCGGTGAATCGCGGCTACAAGGCCGGTCAGTTTCCCGGCTGGGGCGAGGTCTGGCGGAGCACGGCGGCGGCGGTGCCGGGCCTGTTCATCATGGTCATCATCACCGGCGGCATTCTG
>JAATGN010000344.1 GCA_015654615.1 Rhodospirillales bacterium | reverse complement strand
GATGATCCGGCGGACAGCCGGAGCTTTTTCGAAGCTGAAGACATGCATGGCATCGCAAATATCGCCTCCTGTTCGGCTGCGTCCGCTCCGCAGGGCGGCGCCGGCCCGCCGGCCGGTCCGTTCGGCGCCCGCTTCCAATTGGCTGCGTCGCCGCAGGCGGTCGGCCCGTCGCGATTCCCTGTCGGATCTCTGGTCCTCGGCGCGCAAATATTATCGATCTTGCTGCAGGAGCAAGACCTGACGCGGATGCCGGGGCCCGGTGACAGCGGTCCGACGATGGTGCCGCTTCTGGCCGCCGAAGTGGCTCAGCTTTTATGGCAACGCCCAAAAATAACCAAAACGGACAGGCCCGACAAAGTGTCCGAAGAGGGCGACGATGCCGAAGAGGGGGAGAAGGGTGGCGGCAAGAGGGGTCGCCGGCCCAATAACGCGGGCGAGGGCGGCGAAGAAGACGACTTGAGATCATAGACGAGCGCTCACATTCCTTGAAAAATTTGGTGCGGCCGGCCGGATTCGAATCCGGACGATGTTTCGCGCCCTCCTGGATGAAAAAGTCGTCACTGCGAGCGCAAGCGAAGCAGTCCGGCCGCAGCGGCGGATCTCACGCAGCCGGCGCAGGATTTGTATCGCTCCCCCGGCGCGCCCACATCTACGGCCGGGTCGGTTCCCGTCGCTTGATGTACAGGAGGTGGAATGGCGTTTTTCGAGCGTTTCCTGATCCTTCTCCTGCTGGTGATTCTGCTGCTGCAGGTGGCTCGCCGCTTGCGGATCCCTTACCCGACGATGCTCGCCGCGGCCGGCGTGGTGGTCGCCACCCTGCCGAAAGCGCCGCTGATCAACCTCGATCCAAGGCTGGCCCTGGTTCTTTTCATCGCGCCGGCGCTGCTCGATGCCGGGTACGACCTGCCGGCAAGGGAACTGCGGCGCTATTGGCGACCTTTGGCCGCCCTGGTGGTCGTCGCCGTCATCCTCACCGCGGCGGCGGTGGCCGGGGTGGCCCGGACCTTCGCCGGTCTGCCGTGGCCCGCCGCGGTGGCGCTCGGCGCCATCGTCGCGCCGCCGGATGCCGCGGCGGCCAGCGCCGTGCTCGAACGCTTCGATCTGCCGCGCGGCACGGTCTCGGTTCTGAAGGGCGAAAGCCTGCTGAACGACGCGACGGCGCTGCTCATCTTCGCCGCCGCCGTCGAGATCCAGACCGTCGGCGCCTTCGACGGTTCGACCTCTCTCGGCATGGCCCTGGCCGTTCCGGGCGGGGTGATCGTCGGCGCCGTCGTCGCCAAGGCCTATCTCGCCCTGTCGCCGCATGTGGCGGGAACGCTCGGCGGAACGCTTTTCGAATTCGTCACCACCTTCGGCACCTGGCTTGTGGCGGAACGGCTGCATCTGTCGGCGATCCTCGCCGTCGTCGCCTATGCCATGGTGATCGGCCGCGACAACCCGGAGCGGCAGCGGGCGCGGGACCGCATCCACTCCTATTCGGTCTGGGAAGCGGCCGTTTTCCTGCTCAATGTGGTGGCCTTCCTGCTGATGGGCCTGCAGGCGCGGGTCATCCTGGCCCGCCTGCCGGCCGCCCAACTGGCCGGCGCGCTCGGCTTCGCGGGGCTGGTCCTGCTGACCGTCGTCGCCGTGCGCGTCGCCTGGGTCATGGCCTACAATCGGCTTGCCGGACGCTTTCCGATGCTGCGCGGCGGCTTTACCGCGCCGACGCCGGCCCAGGGGCTGCTGGTCTCCTGGTGCGGCATGCGCGGGCTGGTCACCCTGGCGACGGCCTTCGCCTTGCCCGAGGGCTTCCCCGGCCGCGACCTGATCGTCCTCAGCGCCTTTTCCGTCGTGCTCGGCACCCTGGTTTTCCAGGGGCTGACCCTGGGGCCGTTGATCCGCCTGCTGCGGCTGCAGCCGGACGCCTCCTTCCAGGCCGAGCTTTCGACGGCCCGGACCCAGATCATCGACGCGGCCCTGGACAGTCTGGACGGCCATTCCGGCGACGCCGCCGAAAACGTCCGCGCCGCCTATCAGGCGTCGCGCCGCGTCGCCGTCGATGCCGCCAGACCGCAAGCGGTCGACGAGGTTCGCCAAGTCCTCCTCGCGACGATCGAGGCGCAGCGCCGGCACCTCGCCCAACTGCGGCGATCGGGAGATATCGACGACGACGTCTTCCATGCGCTCGAAGAGGAACTGGACTGGGACGAACTCGCCGCCTCGCCCCCGGAACGGTTGACGATCGAGGAGATCTAAGCGGTCGAGGTGGGGACTGAAGCCGCCGGTATCGAGTTCATCCCTGCCGGTGGTTATCAGGGCGAAGGCGGGCCGGGGGTGCGGTTGCGGTGGGGCTGACCTGCCGCGTTCGTCATTTAAAAAGGAAAGGCTCTATTCGCGAATTGTATTGATAATCAGTCTCCCATGGCGGCGGCGAGGCAATGGCGCGGGGACGGATCTTG
>JAATGN010000167.1 GCA_015654615.1 Rhodospirillales bacterium | reverse complement strand
TTAGTTTTTGATCGTCACGAATACCACCCGGTCATGACTGTCTTCATAATTGATCGACAAGCCCAACCGCCGGGCGAGCAGCGTCGTATAATATCCTTGCGCGCTGCGCGGCTTCAGCCCGGCGACATCGGTCGCCCGCAGCGCCTTCGCCGCCTCCCCCGCCACCGCGCGAACGCCCTGCGCCGCGACGCTCAGGCCCGACGGCGCTCCGCTCGCCGGCATGGCGACGCTCACCACGCCGCCGCGGGGAAGACAGTCGCGGGCGAGCAGGACCAGGTTCAGCAGCAATTTGACGTCGTCGCCGCCCCAAACGCGCTGTCCGGCGTCGCCCCAGTCGAGCCGCAACGCCTGGGCGTCCCCCATCTGGGCCCCCAAAAAATCATCGATCAGACCGCGCAGCTGGTCGGAGGACATGGCCGGTCCGCCGCCGCCCAGGGCCAACCGCAAAAACTTCAGGCGGCGCACCGCCGCCGAAGCGCTGCCGGCCAGCAAGGCCAGGGCATCGGCGGCGAGTCCCTGGGCGTCGGCTTCATCGGCGAGAAGTTCGACGCCGGTTCCGACGGCGCCGACGGCCCCCGCCAGATCGTGGCAAAGGCGGGCGCACAGCAGCTCCCCCAATGTTCCGGCGTCGTCGTCAGCCATTGCCCCCGCCCCCACAGTCCCCTCCGTCGCACGATCTCGACAGCCTCACCATAATGCCCCCTTTGCCCGGCCACAGTCCTCAGTTGAGGACTGGATACGACAAAAATGCCACCGATGCCCTTTCTTGTCGTCAGGATATGCGGCCGCCGGCCCGCCGCAAGCATCTCTTGCTCCAAACGCCGCGCCCTCCATAATGATCACGGGGAGAATGGAACATGCCTGCGCCGGGCCGGAACCGGCGGTCCGAGAGAAACGATGCCGCCCATGACGAAGATCCGACTGCTGGTCCTGCTCGCCGCGCTTGGGGCGGGACCGGCCGCCGCCGCCGACGCCCGATGCGACGAGCATTTCGCCGACGCATCGGCTCAATACCGGGACGCCCTTTATCAATCCGATCCCGAACATCGCGACGGCGCCGCCGCGAAGGCCGCCTTGCGCGCCTTCGGCATGAGCTGGGACGACGTCATCGATCGCTGGATCGACTGCCGCGCGGCCGACGAGGAAACCGCCCAACGGCTTCACGGCATCGCCGAGGTGGCCGCAAAGGCGACGGCCGAGGCCGATCGCGACCGGCTCGATCAGGCGCATCTGACGTTGCTGCAAATCCGCCCGATGCTGGCCGACCTCCGCCGGGCCGGCGACGGCGACGCCTATGCCGATCAGTTGGATGCCTTCGACGACAAACTGGCCGAAACGGCCGACGACGATTTCGATGAGAGCGAAATTTCCCCCGATCAATTCGTCCAGCTTTGCGAGCAGGTCGGCGTCCTCGGCTATCTCGGCGAAAGACTGGAAAAGCGCGCGCCGCCGCAGTGGGCGGCCGATCCGGCATTTCTGGATGCCCTGGAAAACCTGACCCGGCAGGTTCGCGGCCTCAAGGTGGCGGTCATGCGGGGCCAGCGCGATCCGATCCGGGCCGCGTTGTCCGACCTGCGCCGGACCTTCGATCGCTTCTATCTTCTTTATGGCTGAAGGAGCGCCGTCACTCGTCCGCCCCGGCCCGGTCGATGATGCCCAGAAGGCCGGCGACGCCCAGCTTGTCGGTGGGATCCAAGACCAGAAGATGTTCCAGCACCCGGCGGCCTTCGACTCCGCGGTCCAGGCGAACCAGGAGATAGCCCAAGGCAAAGAGAGAAAACAGGAACAGGCGCGGCGCGGCCTCGATGCCGGAAAAATCGGCCTGGTCGGACCGGACGCTCCGCCAGTCGCCGTCCAGGTCCAGCCGGCGGGCCGCCTCTTGCACGCAGGCCTCGGCATGGGGCAGGGCATCGGCCAGCCGATGATGGTAGAGGTAGAATTTGTAGGTTCCGATCGATACGGCGAGATGACCGGGCGCGATGTCCCGGGCGCGGCGCAGATGGCTTTCGGCAAGAGGTTGGTCGGCGAAGCTCAAGGCCGCCTGATGCAAGGCGCGTTCGGCCTCGACCGGCAGGTCTCCGCCGTAGTAGCGGCGCGACAGCCATTCCTCGTCCTGCATATCCGCTCCTCCTCCGCGCGCCTTGCCCTGCGGCACCAGCATAAGCCCGGTTCGCCGGCACGGACAGAGCCCTGGGCGAGGCGACGCAAGACCGGGCGTTCCCTCGCCTTTTCGCCGGATAAGGTATGGAAGCGCCGCGCCGCCGTCGCCATATAGTCAAAACTTCATCGATCGTCGGCGAAGGCCGGCAAAATGGAACCCGTCTCATGATCGATTCTTTTGGCCGCTCCGTCACCTATCTGCGGCTGTCCGTCACCGACCGCTGCGATCTTCGCTGCGTCTATTGCATGGCCGAGGACATGGCGTTTCTTCCCAAGGCCGACGTTCTCAGCCTGGAGGAGCTGGAGCGGCTGGCCGGCGCCTTCCTGCGGCTCGGGGTCCGCAAACTGCGCCTGACCGGCGGCGAACCGCTGGTTCGCCGCGGCATCATGTCTCTGATCGAACGATTGGGCGAGCATGTCGCGGCCGGCCGCCTCGACGAATTGACCCTGACCACCAACGGCACCCAGCTGGCCGCCCATGCCGCCGGCCTGGCCGCCGCCGGGGTCCGCCGCATCAATGTTTCCCTGGACAGCCTCGACCCCGACATGTTCCGCCGCATCACCCGGGCCGGCGATCTCGCCAAGGTCCTGGAGGGCATCGGTGCCGCCAAGGACGCCGGACTGGCCGTGAAGATCAATACCGTGGCGCTGAAAGGGGTGAACGAATATGAGATCGACTGCCTGATCGCCTGGTGCGGCGAGCGGGGCTTCGATCTGACCCTGATCGAAACCATGCCTTTGGGCGACATCGGCGGCGATCGCCTCGAGCAATATCTTCCTCTCGATGCCGTTCGCCGGCGCCTCGAAACCCATTGGACGCTCGAGCCGCTGGCCTTTTCCAGCGGCGGTCCGGCCCGCTATGTCCGTGTTGCCGAAACCGGCCGGAAACTCGGCTTCATCACCCCATTGACGGAACATTTCTGCGACGGCTGCAATCGGGTGCGCGTCACCTGCACCGGCACGCTCTACCCCTGCCTGGGACAGGAGGACGCCGTCGACCTGCGGGGCCCCCTGCGCCAAGGCGAGTCCGATGCCGCCCTGGAAGGGGCCATCCTCGGGGCGATCGCCCACAAGTCGAAAGGGCACGACTTCCTCATCGACCACGATCATCAGCGCCCGGCCCTGGCCCGCCATATGAACACCACCGGTGGTTGATTTTCCAAACCTCGGCCGGCCGAGGCGACGGGGCTCATTCCGGCTCGCGCCGCCATCGGCTGTTCCCGGGAGCCTCGCCCCCAAATTCCTCGTCATGAGAACCGCCGGCATTTCATACCAGCCCATGGCGAATGCGCGCCGCTGCGCTATACTCGCCCGCTCATCAGCGGGAACATACCGATGAAATTTGCCCGTGCCGCCTTCGTCGCTTCCGACAATGACGCCGCACAGCACGCTCTGGACCATCTGAACCGCCGTTATGGCGCGGTCGAGCCGGATCAGGCCGACGTCATCGTCGCTTTGGGCGGCGACGGCTTCATGCTGGAAACCCTGCACCGCCATATCGACCGACACGTGCCGATCTACGGCATGAACCGCGGCACGGTCGGCTTCCTGCTCAACGTCTACAGCGACGACGCGCTGATGGAACGACTCGAGCGGGCGGAAACCGTCCGCCTGCATCCCCTGGTCATGCGCGCCGTCAGCGTCGACGGACAAACCCATGAGGCGCTGGCGATCAACGAAGTCTCCCTGCTGCGCGAAACCCGCCAGGCCGCCAAGATCCGCATCCGCGTCGACGGCAGGGTCCGGCTCGAGGAATTGATCTGCGACGGCGTGCTGGTTTCCACCCCGGCCGGCAGCACGGCCTACAATCTTTCGGCGCATGGCCCGATCGTCCCGATGGGAGCCGGCGTTCTCGCCCTGACCTCCATCTCGGCCTTCCGCCCCCGGCGCTGGCGCGGCGCCCTGCTGTCGCACAAGGCCAAAGTCTCGTTTGAAATTCTCGAGAGCGAAAAGCGGCCGGTTTCGGCGGTGGCCGACTATACCGAGGTGCGCGACGTGGTGCAGGTCGAGGTCCATGAAGACCGCAGCACGGGCCTCGACCTGCTGTTCGACCCCGAACATAATCTCGAGGAACGAATCCTGGCCGAACAATTCATGCCCTGACCGAACGGTCCGTCATGCCGGAATGTGCTTCCAGTCATGGAAGATGGCTGCGATCAGTTGCCCACCGCTTACCGGTTTCCGTAGGACCAGAACACGATCCAAAAGAAACACCTCGTTCGGCACGGCTTCCGGCTCGCCCGTTATCAGCACGACGGGGATGGGCGGCTCCCCTTGCCTGACCAGCCTGATCAGAGAGACACCGTCGATAACTGGCATGTTTAAGTCTGTTATGAGCAAATCGGGTTGGCTCGTGCGGAAGACGTCAAGCGCGTCTTTGCCATTTGAAGCAGCTTCGACATCTGCCCCCAGCATGCTCACAAGCTTCACGACGGCGGCGCGCACCAAATCATTATCATCGACGACGAGTACTCGCACGATTGCCCCCCGTCCCGCCGCTTTATGGGCTTCCCATCAGGGGGCTCCCATCTTTTGGTCTCGGCGGGCCGAATTGTGGACGCGGTCCTGCCATTCGCTTCCAATCCCGAGAGAAAGAGGTTGAGGAACGCACTGCTATCAGTCCATCCACGACCGAGAGGTACTTCCTATGGCTCGATATCGCACTGTTTCGCGCCAGATAACGACAAATCGTCGTTAATATAAGCACGATAAGTCGTTAGCGCCCACCGGCCAGTTCGCGAGACAAATCCGATATGGATAGTCTCGGAGAAAAGCTGCGCACGCGCGCACGGGAATTGGGCCTGTCGGACACCGAGGTGGCCCGTCGGCTCGACTTGAGCCAATCGCGGTATTCGAACTATGTGGTGGACAAGCGGGAGCCGGACCTCGCCACCTTCGTCCGCATCTGCCGCGTCCTTGGAACGAGACCCGACGTGCTGTTGGGTTTTGGTCCGCCCCTGGAGACATCCGAAGAAGAGCGTCTGCGACAAGAAATTCTGGACGCAGCCTTATCAATGAACAAGAGAGCCCTGACAACTCTCGTCGACGTGGCGAGAGCGCTGGCCGGCAGGCACGAGGATACTGCCACGTCTGGGAACTGACCGGATGGCCGAAATCCGCACGACCGTGATCGAAGAGAACATCGTGCCAAGTCAGTTCCCGCGGGAACCCAGATGGTGATGGGTTTCATTCATCACGGCATCGGCAACGCCCGGTCGGTTATTCCGCGGCCCGAGTCGTTTCCCGGGCGTCCCACTGCTCCTTGAGGTCGCAGATGGTCGGCAGGATGCGGTGGAAGGTCTCGATCAGCCGCGGCTCGAAATGCGTTCCGGCCGCCTGGTCCAGGGTCGCCAGCACTTTTTCCAGCGGCCAGGCCTCCTTGTAGGGACGCCGCATGCTCAGCGCGTCGAAGACGTCGGCCACCGCCACGATACGGGCCGATTCCGGGATGGCGGCGCCGCTGGCGCCTTCCGGATAACCGCTGCCGTCCCATTTTTCGTGATGGCCGAGGGCGATTTCGGCGGCCATCCGAAACAACGGCGCGTCGCTCATGGAAAGGATCTGATGGCCCACCCGGGCATGGGTCCGCATCACCGCCCACTCCGCTTCGGTGAGCGGGCCCGGCTTGCGGAGAATCGCGTCGGGAATGGCGACCTTGCCGGTGTCGTGCATCGGCGCCGCCAGTTCGATCATCGCCAGGTCCCCGGCCGGCCAGCCCACCGCTTCGGCCAGGGCCCGGCTGTAAGCCGCCATCCGCCAGATGTGCACCCCGGTGTCGGTATCGTTGTGATGGCCCGCCTCGCCCAGCATGTAGATTGCCGCCCGCTGGCTCTTTTCCAGTTCGCTGGCCCGCACCAGGGACAGGTGGGTTCGCACCCGGGCCCGGACGATCGGCGCCGACACCGGTTTCAGGATGTAGTCCACTCCGCCGATGGCGAAGCCGGCCGCCTCGTCGCCGACCTCCGCCAGGGCCGAGACGAAGATCACCGGAATGGCCTCGGTGGCCGGATCGGCCTTGAGCCGCCGGCAGACCTCGTAGCCGTCGAGGTCGGGCATCTGGATGTCGAGCAGGATCAGGCTGGGCCGATGCTTCGCCACGCCGGCCAGCGCCGCCTCGCCGCCCTGGGCGAAGGCCAGGGGGTAGTCGTCCTTCAGAATCTGGCGCAGCAGGGCGAGATTGTTGGGCTCGTCGTCAACGATCAGGATTGGACGGTTAGCCGGCATTTCTCACACTCCCCTTATCCACGATCGTCAAACCGCGACGATCCGCCAGGGTGGCGACCAGCGCTTCCGCGCCGCGAAAATCGAAGGCATCGACCCGGGCGGCCAGCAGGGCGATCTGGTCGGCCGGCAGATGGTCGGCCAGGCTGGCGAGGATCGGCTCGACCGCATCCGGGTTGTCGCTGTCGAGCCCGCGCAGCAGCGCGCGCAGCAGTTCCGCCGTTATCCCCTCTGCGACGGGCGGCTGACCGTCCTTCGGCGCCGTCGTCGCGGCGGGCGGAATTTCCGGCAAGCCGGCGATCGAACGATGCGCCGCGTCGAGGGCCTCCTGCAAGGCGGTCGTCAGATCCGCCATGCCGCCGCTGCCGTCGGGACCAGCCGCCGCCCCGGCTTCGCCGCCGGACAGCCGGGCATCCAGTTCGGCGACCAGCCGCGCCACCTCCGGCAAAGCCAGGTTGCCGGCCGCGCCTTTTATCTGGTGGGCCAATCTGGCGGCGCCGGCGCGGTCGCCGGCGGCCAGGCGGGCGGCCAGGTCGCGTCCGGCCTCGCCGTGGCTGTCGATGAAGTGGCGAAGGTATTTCCGATAGACCTCCTCGTCCCGCCAGATGCGCAGGCCGGCTCCGAAATCGAGCGCGGCCGTCGGATCGCCGGCCGGATCGTCCTTTTCCGGCAACACCGCGTCCAGCTTCCAGCCGGTCAGCCGCTGCAGGGTGGCGACCAGCTGGTTGACGTCGATCGGCTTGGCGATGAAATCGTCCATGCCGGACGCCAAAGCGGCCTCCTGCTCACTGCGGAAGGCGCCGGCGGTCAAGGCGACCACCGGCAGGTCGGTGAGGCCGAGAGCACCGCGGATGCGGCGGCAGGTCTCGTAGCCGTCCATCCGCGGCATCTGAATATCCATCAGCACCACGTCGACCTCCTGCGATCGTTCCGACAGCCAGGCGAGCGCCGTTTCGCCGTCGTCGGCCAGGGCCACCACCGCCCCCTCGGCCTCCAGGATCCGGCGCGCCACCTCGCGGTTGATTTCGTTGTCGTCGACCACCAGCACCCGCAGATCCCGCAGCCACTGGCCGTCCGGCGCCCGCGCAGCGACCGCCGGGCTGCTCTCTCCGTCACGCCGGCGCAAGGCCCTGCCGACCGCGTCGTAGAGCGACGAACCGGTGACCGGCTTGGTAATCAGCCCATCGATCATTCCGTCCTGTCCTTCCAAGGCGTCCGTCACCTCCGAGCGGGCGAAGGATGCCACCATGATGAGAAGCAGCGGCGGCCGTCCCGGGGTGGCGATTCGGCGCACCGCCCGCGCCGTGGCCAATCCGTCCAGGCCGGGCATGGCCCAGTCGATCAGCACCACGTCGCAGGAGGGGCGATCGGACAGGCGGGCGATGGCCTCTTCGCCGCTGCTCACCGCTTCGGCGGTCCAGTTCAGCGAGCCGGCGATGGCCTGGAGGACTTCGCGGACCAGCTTGTTGTCGTCGACGATCAAAAGATGCAGCCGGGCCATCGCCGGAACCGCATGGTTGCAGTCCGGCTCCATCGTCAGCGGCACGACGAACCAGAATTCGCTGCCTTGGCCGGGCTGACTGACCAGGCCGATCTCTCCGCCCATGGCGGCGACCAGATGGCGGCTGATGGTCAGCCCCAGGCCGGTTCCCCCGAAGCGCCTGGTGGTCGACGAATCGGCTTGGGCGAAGGGCGCGAAGATGGCCGCCTGCTGGTCGGGCGGGATGCCCACCCCGGTGTCGCGCACCGAAAAACGCAAGGTGAGCCGGGAGCCTTCGCGCGCCACCGTCGTCACCTGCACCGCCACCTCGCCGGCCTGCGTGAACTTGATGGCGTTGGCCGCCAGATTGACCAGCACCTGAAGCAGCCGCAGGGCGTCGCCGATCAGGATCGCCGCCTCGGCCGGCGGCGGCCCGATGATCAGTTCCAGGTCGCTGGCGGCCACGCTGGTCGACAGGATGGCGGCCAGGCGATCGAGCACGTCGGCCAATCGAAAGGGGGCACGCTCGAGCTCCAGCCGGCCGGCTTCGATCTTGGAAACGTCCAGGATGTCGTTGATGGTCCCCAGCAACGACCGGCCGGCAATCCTGATCTTGCCCACCAGATCCAGTTCGTCGGCGCCGAGAGGGGCCTTCTCCAAAAGATAGGCGAGACTGAGGATGGCGTTCATCGGCGTGCGGATCTCGTGGCTCATGTTGGCCAGGAACCGGGCCTTCGCCACATTGGCCGCCTCGGCCTCCGTGGCGCGGCGGCCGAGGCTGTCGTTGAGCGCCACGATGCGCTGGCGCGAACGGGCGAGCAGCCCGCAGCCCAGCCCGGCCAGACCGATCAGGATGGCGGCGATCGGCACCAGGAGCTCCCAGGTCCGGGCCCGGATCGCATTCAGGCTGGCCGCCGGCACATAGGAGACCGCTTTCCACTCCTCGTCCCCCGTTTCGGGGCGGTCCCGCGACGAACGGGCGCCGCGGTCGATCTCGCGCAGGGGAACGATGGTCTGCCACGACCACAGCCCGTCGGACAATTCGACCTGCCCTTCGGCCGCCGCGCGGATCTGCGCCCAGGCCTGCGGACTGCGCCGGGCCAGCGTGGCGTCGTTCCGCCCGAACATGAAACCCCACTCGTCCCGCGCCTCCTGCCCGTGCAGCCAGAAGCCGTTCCGATTGACCAGCATCAGCGGATCGACCGTGTGGTTGGCCGCTTCGGCGAAAGCGTCCAGCAGGTCCTGTCCCAGGTAATTGAGGATGAAAATGCCGTGCCGGCCGTCGGCGTCGACCAGCGGCGTGCCCAGGCGCAAGGTCGGCTTGTAGGGCAGCTCGATCGCGCCCTGTTCGATGTTGAGATCGAAGGGCGACAGATAAAGCGCCCCGGCGTCCAGCCGGAAGCTCTCGACGAAATAATAGCGGTCGGCCTTGGGCTGGAGCTGATCGGCCGGCACCACCGACGCCTTGCCGCCGGCGTAATTGACCCGAACCCGCTCCAGGCCGGTTTGATCCAGCCAGCGGATTTGGTCGTAGACCCCCCTGGCTTCGGCAAAGGCGACGAAATTGGCCGCCAGGGCGGCCAGGTTGACGGGGCTCGGATCGTCGATGGTCCGGCGCAGGCGCGGCAGGTTGGCGAGGAAGGTGACATCGGACGAAACGGCGCGCAGGCTGTGGCGCAACGCATCGGTGCCGCCGGCGACGGCGAGAAGCTGCAGCGACCGGCTCCGCCCGAGTTCGCGCTGGATTTCCGCCTGGCCGTAGAGGGCCACCCCGAGGCCGATCAGGACGGCTGGAGGGAGAAACAGCGCAAGGAAATGCCTCAAGCCGACCCGGAAGATCATCATCGCCCCAAAACTGCAGGTAGCATTCCCTGTATAGTTGTATCTTACGGGTTAGATTTAGTCCACTCCACCAGATTCCAGGCTTAAAGAATTCAGGCCTGGAAAGCCGATTTCGGCAATTTGGGTTCTTTCATTCGTCGTTCCAACCAAAGAGCGGGTGAATTTTTGCACCAGGAGAGTCCCTCTTCCTTTGGGGGCATTCCCATGTTTTTGTCCCTCGCCGGCTTGGCGCCGGCGTGAACACATTCTTTCTCTGGAATATCAACAGGTCGCCGTCATGGCCGATGACGGGGGTTTAAAAAACACCAAACCGAAAATGTCTGTTCACGCCGACACTTGAGCGGGACGCAATCACGGGGCCAGGCGCCGCCGCGCCGCCTTGCCGAACAGGGGCGAAAAAGGCGTCCCCCGAATTCGCCGGGATCACCAGACGAAGCCGCCGATCACCGCCGTCGGACGCAAATGGCCATGCGCCGCGATCGCCGCTTCGACCCCGGCGAGCGGCGGCGTTTCGCCGTAGACCGTGCCGATTTCCGCGGCATGGATGCCGCCGCTGCAGAACAGGCTGTCCAGTCCGGCCGCGTTCGCGCCCGCCACATCCGTATGAAAGGCATCGCCGACCGCCAGCACCTTGCGGCGGTCGGCGATGCCCAGCCGTTCCAGGCAGACATCGTAGATCGCCGCATCGGGCTTGCCCCGGTATCGCACCGGGCCGCCGATCCGTTCGTAATAGGCGGCCAGGGCGCCGGCACAGACCAGCGGCCGGCCTTCGCTGATCACCACGAGATCCGGATTGGCGCAAACCATGGGCAGAGCGCGGCCGGCGGCCGCATCGAGCAGCGGCATGGAATCCTCGAGCCGGGCGTCGAAATCGTCGGGTCCGGTCACCATCAGGAATTGCGCCTGTTCCACGGTTTCGACCAGGTCGAGGTCGAGACCTTCGAAAAGAGACCTGTCGCGTTCGGTCCCGACATGCAGGCAACGCCGGCCCAAGGCGGCGAACCAGGGATCCTGCCTTGTCCGCATCTCGATGAAGACCGCTTCGCCCGAGGTGAGGATGTCGCCGTACAGGTCCCGCTCGATGCCGATCTCGTCCATCAGTTCGATCATCGAGGAAGCCCGCCGCGGCGCATTGGACAGCATGACGGTCCGCTTGCCCCGCCGTTTCAATTCGGCAAGAGCCGCCTTGGCGCCCGGATAGGCCGTGATGCCGTCATGGATCACCCCCCACAGATCGAGGATGAAGCCGTCGTAACGATCGCCCAGGTCGCGCAGGCCGGTCAGGATCGGCACGGTCATCCGACGCTCGCATGATCGGCGCCGACGGCATCCGACAGTTTTCGAAAGCCGTCGCGGCGCAGCAAGGCCGCCAGATCGCGCTTGATCCGGGTCACCTGGGCGGTGCCGTGATAGATCAGGGCCGTATAGAGCTGGACCAGGGACGCCCCGGCGCGGATCTTGGCATAGGCTTGCGCCCCGGTGGTGACGCCGCCGACGCCGATCAGCGGCAGGCGGCCGCCGGTCAGCCGATGGATGTCGCCCAGCATCCGGGTCGAGGGGTCGAACAGGGGCGGTCCCGACAGGCCCCCCGTCTCCGCCTTGTTGGCCGATCTCAATTCCCCGGGGCGGGCGATGGTGGTGTTGGTGACGACCAATCCGTCGAGCCCCGCCGCCAGCGCCACATCGACGATGTCGCGTTGATCCTGGTCGGTCAGATCGGGGGCGATCTTCAACAGAAGCGGCGGCGACACCGGCAGTTCGGACAAAACCCGCCGGACCCGCCCGACCAGATCCTCCAGGGCGGCGCGTCCCTGCAAGGCCCGAAGTCCGGGCGTATTCGGCGAGGAGACGTTGATCACCAGGTAATCCGACAGGGGGCCGAGAACCCGCGCGCCCTTTTCATAGTCGGCGGCCGCGTCCTCGGTCGTCTTGTTCTTGCCGAGATTGACCCCGACGGTGCCGGCGCAGCGCCGCCGCGCCAACCGTCCGGCCACCCGCTGCATCCCGTCATTGTTGAAGCCCATGCGATTGATCACCGCCTTGTCCTCGACCAGGCGAAAAAGGCGCGGCTTGGGATTGCCCGGCTGCGGCTCGGGCGTCACGGTTCCGATCTCGACGAAGCCGAACCCCTGGGCGAGCAGGGCGTCGGGGACTTCGGCATTCTTGTCGTAACCGGCGGCCAGACCGATGGGGTTGGGAAACTCCCGTCCCCACAAGGCGATTTTCAGCGCCGGATCGTCGGCGCGCGGCTGCGGCGGCACCAATCCGGTCTTCAGAATGGCCACCGAAAGATTGTGCGCCGCTTCGGCCGAAAGCAGGCGGATCAGCGGTCCGGCAAAGCGGTAATAATCAAGCAAGGCATCAATCTTCGAGCAGGGGAAAGCGGTGTTCGCCGTCGGCCCCGAGGGGCAGATCGTGCACTTCCATCACCGCGGTCAGGGGCATCTGTCCGTAGAGATGCGGAAACGATTGGCCGCCGCGGGACTCTTCCCAGCGCAAGGCCTCGCCCAGACGGACGCTGTCGACCACCAGTAGCACCAGGCCGTCCTGACCGGCGCGATGACGCCGCGCCGACTCTTCGATCTGCGCCCCGGTGGAAAAATGAATGAAGCCGTCGGCCTTGTCCTGCGCTGACCCCGCGTAAACGCCGCCCGCCACCGCCGCCTGCCATTCGGTCATCCGGCACATGTGATAGATGGTTTTGTTCATGCGCCGGACCCTACCCGAAAGAGCAGGGATCGGACAAGCCCGGGATGTTCCGCCATTGCCTCATTCGGCGGCGTCTTCGCTGGCCGGGACCTGCTCTTCCTCGTCTTCTTCCGGCAAGGAGAGAACGCCGGAGGTATAGTCGTAATCGAAGATTTCGGCATATCGTCCCCAGGAGATCACCTGCTCCAGCACGCGCTCGGCTTCGTCGTCGCTGAGGAAATCCTCCAATTCCTGGATGAACCGTCCCTCCGGCGCCCGATGATCGCGCCGTTCGTCCAGGACATGGCGGATATGGCTGGCCAGGGAGATGTGCGACAGCAGCTGCTCGGCGAACAGGGACTTGCGTTCCGTCGTCTCGGCCTCGGCGAAAGTCCGGCCCAGGGGCAGCAGAATCGCGTCGCCTTCGTCGACCCGGATGAATCCGAGCAGGGCGCCGGCCTCCAGCAAGTGGAACAAGGCATCGTCCGGCAGCTGCAATTCGTCGGCCAGGGCCGGCAGATCGGCCTTGCCGGAGAATTGCGGCTCGATCAGCGTCTCGATCATCCCTTCGATCTTGTGCGGCGTGGCCGACGGCAGGCGATAGCCGAGGCTCAACGGTTCGGCCCCGACCGGGCGCAGCGGGCGCTGGGTCATGATGGCGTAGACCTGATCGACGATCGCCTTGAAGGCCGGCGAATCCTTGTCGCGGGGATGCGCCAGGGGCACCGGCACCTCGGCTTTCACCCGCCCCGGATCGGACGAGAAGATCAGGACCCGATCCGACATCGCCACGGCTTCCTCGATATTGTGCGAAACGAAAAGAATGCCCTTGGTCGGGATCTTCCGTTCCTGCCACAACTCCAGCAGATCCCCGCTCAGGGTTTCCGCCGTCAGCACATCGAGCGCCGAAAAAGGCTCGTCCATCAGCAGGATGTCGGGACGCATCACCAGGGCCCGGGCGAAGCCGACGCGCTGACGCATGCCGCCCGACAACTCCCGCGGATAAGCGGATTCGAATCCGCCCAGCCCGATCACGTCGATGGCGTCGAGCGCCCTGGTCTCGCGCTCGGCGGCCGGCACCGCCAGCGCCTCGAGGCCCAATTCGACATTCTGCTGGACCGTCAGCCAGGGGAACAGGGCGAAGGATTGGAAGACCATGGCAATGCCGCGGACCGGACCGTTGATGGCCTTGCCGCGATAGAGAACCCGGCCGCCATTGGCGTCGATCAGGCCGGCGATGATGCGCAGCAAGGTGGACTTTCCCGATCCCGACTTGCCCAGCAGCGAGACGATTTCGCCTTGCTTCAGTTGAAAGTTCACATCCTCCAGCACGACGCGGTCGGAATGATCCGGTGCCCGGAAGAATTTGCGAACGTCGGTGAGATCGATCAGCAATTCGTTGGTCTCTGTCACGGCAAGGGCCCTTCTCAATCGATGCGCAGGCGTTCTTCGGCCAGGCGGTACATGCGGCGCCAGATCTGGCGGTTGAACAGCATCACATAACAGCACATCACCGCCACGCCCAAGGCGATGCGCGGAAAATCGCCCTTCTGGGTGTTGTCGGCGATGTAGGAGCCGATGCCGGTCGCCATCAATGTGGTATCGCCCCAGCTGACCATTTCCGAGACGATGCTGGCGTTCCAGGACCCTCCCGAGGCGGTGATCGCCCCGGTGACGAAGGACGGGAAGATGCCGGGCAGGATGAGGCGCTTCCAGCGCAGCCAGCCCTTGAGCCCCAGATTGTCGGCCACGGCGCGCAGATCGCTGGGCATCGACATGGCGCCGGAGATGACGTTGAACAGAATATACCACTGGGTGCCGAGGATCATCAGCGGGCTGGTCCAGATCTCGACGCTCGCGTTGAAATGCAGGATCAGGATGACGGCCACCGGAAACATCAGGTTGGCGGGAAATGCCGCCATGAATTGGGCGATCGGCTGCACGGTCTGCGCCAATCGCGGCCGAAAGCCGATCCAGACGCCGACCGGCACCCAGATCACCGCCGCGATGGCGATCAGCACGATGACCCGAACCGCGGTCGCCAGGCCGAGCAGGAAGACATGCAAGACCTCGTCGAGGCCGACCTCCTCCTTCACATATTCGCCGATCCGGTAGACGGCGAAAGCGGCGATGCCCAGCAGGAACAAGGTCCACAGCCGATCGAACCAGGGAAGGCGGAACTTGGTCGAGCTCGCTTTTCCCAGACCGTCGGTCCGCTTGCGGAACACCGGCAGGGACCATTCCCACACCACGGCGGGCACCGTGCTGAAGACACGAAGCAGACGGGTCCGCTGCAGCATGTCGAGCAACCGCGAGGTGGGGATCTCCTCGCCGGGCGCGGTCTCGAACTTGAACTTGTCGGCCCAGGCGACCAGCGGGCGAAAGAACAGCTGATCATAGAGGATGATGCCGATCAGCATGGCCAGGATCGCCCAGGCGATCGCCGGCAGGTCCTTTTCGGCGATCGCCATGGCGATATAGGAGCCGATCCCCGGCAGCGTGATGGTCTGGCTGTTGACGGTGATCGCTTCGGAGGCGACGACGAAGAACCAGCCGCCGGACACCGACATCATCATATTCCAGATCAATCCCGGCGCGGCGAAAGGCAATTCCAGCTGCCAGAAGCGCTGCCAGGCCGACAGATGGAACATATCGGCGGCCTCCTGCAGGTCATGCGGGACCGTGCGCAGGGAGGCGTAGAAGCTGAAGGTCATGTTCCACGCCTGCGAGGTGAAAATGGCGAAAATCGACGCACATTCGACACCCAGCAGATTGCCGGGAAAAAGCGCGATGAACCCGGTCACGGTGATCGACAGAAAGCCGAGAATCGGGATCGATTGCAAGACGTCGAGAACCGGAATCAGGATCTTTTCGGCATATCGGCTTTTCGCCGCCAAGGTCGCATAGACCAGGGTGAACAGCAAGGAGACGCCCAGGCCGATGGCCATGCGCAGGAACGAGCGCAGCAGATAATAGGGCAAGGCGCCCGGATCGAGGGTGATCGGCAGGGGATCGCCGATATTATAAGGTGTGGCCATCTGCGCGCCGCCGAAGGCGAGCACCCACAGAATCGCCAGGACCAGGGGCAATACGGCCAAATCCCACACATTGGGCCGCAGACCTGGGCCAAAACTGACGGTGGCCGGAATAATCGTCCGCGGCAATGACCCCTCCCGCCAAACATCCTCTCGATGCGCCGGACGCGGCGCAAATCGGGTTCTCAATACGCTGTAACAGAAGGATTAGCAATCGGCGCCGGAATGGAGATTTTATGACAGACCGCGGCGGGGCGGCGGCCGGCCCCGATCGCCTGGGCCATGCCGCCCGGGGTAAGATCCAATTCCCGAACGCCCCCTATCACCGTAAAGTAGATAGACCATATCGGACCGCTGGGAAGGGCGCCACCCGATTCGAACCGGACGCGTTCTTTACCGTGCCTGTCGGAACATTTTTGCAGAAATTCCGTTATCAACTGAAAGGTTTCATATATTGTGCGAGGGGATGTTTTTGATATCGCCCGCCCGAGATCTTTGTGAGATATTGTTCCCATGTTGACGCACGCAGATATCTGGTCCGCCATCGATCGCCTGGCGCAGGAAAACCGGCTGACCGCCTCGGGCCTGGCGCGCCGCGCCGGATTGGACCCGACCACGTTCAATCGCAGCAAGCGAATCACCAAGGAGGGCAAGGCCCGCTGGCCCAGCACCGAAAGCATCTCGAAGATCCTGGAGGCCACGGACTCCAGCTTCAGCCATTTCGTCGGCCTCGTGCGGCCGGATCAGACGACGGCGCATCAACAGACGGTTCCCTTGACCGATCTGCGCGCCCTCGAAGCGGATCGGCGGTTCAATGCGTCGGGTTATCCGGTCGGCGGCGATTGGGATGAAATCGCCCTGCCGCGCATCGCCGACCCTCACGCCTTCGCCGTCGAGGTTACCGACAATCAAATGGAACCGGTCTATCAGGATGGAGACATTCTGATCGTCTCGCCGTCGACGGCGCCCCGCCGCGGCGATCGCGTCCTGGTGCGGACCACCAAAGGGGAAATCTTCATCCGGCGTCTGCTGCGCCATACCGCGAAACGCGTCGAACTGCAGCCCCTCGCCGCCGGCGGCGACCTCAGTCTGCCGATCGACGAAGTCGCCTCGCTGGCCCGCATCGTCTGGGCCAGCCAGTAGAATCGGTCGCCGGCGATTTCAACCTCGTAAAAAAAATCGACGCAGACATGCCGTTCCCGCGGCTCTCGGAAGCTCGCGCCGCGGAATTCCTGTGCTACAGTCGAGACCGTTCGCCTCGCCAGTGGGGCGGGCCCGCGGGCCCGCCCCATCTGCCAAGACGCGGGCAGGGACGCCCGCGCCACGCCTGGCCACAGTGAACAGTCTTGGCGCTAAAGTGCGCCGTCCCGAACCACCGGAGTCCCTCGCTGTGCAAATTGGTCTTTTCCCCGCATGCCGCCGCCTGCTTTTCCCCCTGCTCTCCGTCGGCCTCTGCGCCGGCGCGACGGCGGCGATGGCCGACGAAATCCTCGACCAGCAATTGGAGCAGCCCAGCGCCGCCGATCATCCTTCGACCGGGCCGTGGAACGTCACCCTGGGCATGGGCGCCGGCTACGCGCCCCGTTTCGAAGGGGCCGAGCGTTATCACTTCACGCCGATTCCCTATGGATCGGTCTCCTACGCCGGCATCGGCAGCCTGGGGCCGCAGGGATTGGGCGCCAATGTCCTGAAGGCCGGCGGATTCCGGGCCGGCCTGCTGCTCGGCTACGGCGGCGGACGGGACGAAAGCGACGATCCGCATCTGCATGGCCTGGGAAACATCACCACCGCCATCCAGATGGGCGGGTTTGCCGCCTATCAATGGAACGCCTTCGAAATCCGGGCCCAGGCGCGCCAGGCCGTCACCCATACCGGCAACGGCCTGGTCGGTTCGGTGGGCGCCACCTACACCTTGCGTCCGGCCGCCGGCTGGATGTTCAAGATGGGCCCGGAGCTGTCCTTTGCCGACGGCGACCATATGAAGCGGTATTTCAGCGTGACCGGCGAGCAGTCCCGCGCCTCGGGTTTGCAGGTCTACTCGGCCGGCGGCGGGCTGCAGGACGTCTCCCTCGGGCTCAACGCCACCTATCAGCTCAGCCCCCATTGGCTCCTGTTCGGCATCGCCAAGGTCTCCGAGATCATCGGCGACGCCGCCGACAGCCCGATCGTCCAGGACAAGGACCAGGCCTTCGGCGGCATCGGCGTCGCCTATCATTTCTGATGCGGACCCGCGTCCCGCCGCCGGGCGGGACGCCTTGCCGGCGGCCCCGGCCCGCTACCGGGCGCCGTCGTCCGGCGGCGGTTTTGCGAGAAATTCCCGGGTCCGCGCCACCGCTTCGGCCAAGCCGACCCGCTCGGGCACCACGCCGGGCGGGAAGGCCCCGGCCAGGCGCGACGGCATCATCGGATCGAGCAGGATGAACAGGCCGACGTCGCCGGACCGCCGAATGAGCCGCCCGAAGGCCTGCTTCAGGCGAAGCCGGGTGATCATGTCGTCATAGGCCTTGCCGCCGAAGGCGGCGCGGCGCGCCTTGTGGACGATATCGGGCCGCGGCCAGGGCACCCGATCGAAGACGATCAGGCGCAACGACCGGCCCGGCACGTCGACGCCGTCGCGCACGGCGTCGGTTCCCAGCAGGCAGGCGTTCTCCTCGGCCCGGAAAATATCGACGATGGTGCTGGTGTCCATCCCCTCGACATGCTGGGCCAGCAGATCGATGCCGGCGTCATCGAGCGGACCGCGAATCCGTTTCCAGACCTCCTTCAGGCGGCTGACCGCGGTGAACAGCCCGAGCCCGCCGCCGCCGGCCGCCTTGAACAGCTCGCGATAGGCCGCCGCCACCTGGTCCATGTCGTCCTTGCGCACGTCGTTGATCACCAGCACCCGCGTACAGTCGGCATAGTCGAAGGGCGAGGCGACCGCCGCCCGGACGGCCGGCAAGGGCAGGTGCAGCGCCCCCGTGCGCTGCTCGGCGGTCGTCCAGTCGGCCTCCATGTCGCCGGTCCCGTCGCGCAGGGTCGCCGAGGTGATCAGCAGGCCATGGGCCGGTTCGGCGACATATTTGGCGAAAGGGATGGTCGGATCGATCCAATGCCGATGAAAGCCGACATCGATGTCGCGGCCGTCGATCCGTTCGACGGCGAACCAATCGATGAATTCGCCGCGCGGCTCCGCCGCCAGCCCGTTCAGCATGTCCCGCCAGGCCGTCACCGGCGTCAGGGCCCGGCGGTCGATGCTGCGCATGATCGCCTCGATGCGGCTGCGGGTGGCGCTCTCCAGTTCCGCCGCCTCGTCGTCCAGCACGCCGCCCAGGGCCTTGGACAGGACGCGCAACGGCCTGCCCAGGCGTTCGAGAGCCGCCGACAGGGCTTGCGCCGCCTCGGCCAGTCCGTCGACCGGCGGCCGCGGTTCGCATTCCAGGCTGTAGGGCGAGCCCTGCCCGGCCGCCCGCGCGTAGACCTGCTGGCGAAGCAGGGCGAGGAAGGCTTCGGCGGCGCCTTCCGCCCGGCCGTCGGAAAGCCGCTGATGCCAGCTCGGCCCCGGCAATTGACGGGCGGCCTGCAGGGCGTCGTCGAGGGCGGCCACCGCCGCCGGCTGGCCGCCCAGCAGATCCTCGCAGCGCCGTCTCAGGCCGCGGGCCCGCGTGCGGCTGCCCTCGGCCTCGGCCCCCAGCAGCCATCGCCGCAGCTCCGCCGCCTCCAGACCCGACAGAGCGGCCGAAAAACCGCTGTCGGCCGCCTCGAAGACGTGATGGCCCTCGTCGAACACATAGCGGGTCGGCAGGATGCCGTCGTCGAGACCGCCGAAGGCCGCCTGCATCATCACCAGGGCATGGTTGGCCACCACGATGTCGGCCCGCCGGGCCCGGCGCACCGCCTTCTCGATGAAGCATTTGCGGAAATGCGGACAGGCCGAATAGATGCATTCGCCGCGGCGGTCGGCCAGTCCCATGGTCCGCGGCTTGCCCAGCAGATCGACCAGCCAGCCGGGCAGATCGCCGCCCACCATATCCCCGTCGCGGCTGGCCAGGGCCCAGCGGGCCATCAGGACCAGCGTCACCGCCTCTTCGCCGCCGCCGTCCTTGCGGGCCCTGACCCGCTGCACGGCTTCTTCGAGATTGAGCAGGCACAGATAGTTCTCGCGGCCTTTGCGGATCACCACCTTCCTGGCCTTGACGGCGGGATCGGGATACAGGCGATCGAGTTCGCCGTCCAATTGGCGCTGCAGGTTGCGGGTATAGGTGCTGATCCACACCGGCCCCTGGTTCTTCTCGGCCCACAGGCTGGCCGGCGCGATATAGCCCAGGGTCTTGCCGGTGCCGGTGCCGGCTTCGGCCAGCACCAGATTGGGCGCGCCGGCCATTTGGCGCGGCGCGAAGGCCAGGGCCGCCGCCGAGGCGTAATCGGCCTGGCTCGGCCGCTGTTCGGCGCTTCCGCCCAGCATCTCGGCCAGGCGCAGCCGCGCTTCGGCCGGTTCGACCGGCACATTGCCGGGCGGCGGTTCGGGCGCATGCTCGTTCCACTCGCCCAGGCGATCCCACACTTGAAAGGCCGACGCCCCCCGCCCCTGATCGTGGGCGGCGCCCAGGGCGGCCAGCACGGCGCCGGCCCAGGGCCAGCCGGCCCGGGCCATGATCCAGGCGAAGCCCCTGGCGTCGGCTTGGTGGGAGGCGTGCAGGCGGGGCGTCAGGCGGACCAGTTCGTCGAGAAGATGCCGGGCGGCGCTCAGCAGCCGTTCCGCCTCCGCCTCGTGCGAGCGGGGAGCCGGCAGGTCGAGCGCCTCGGCCAGGCCGCGAACGGTCGGCACGCAAAAGCCGGCCGGCCGCACGAAGGCGAACAGTTCGAGCAGGTCGAAGGCCGGGAAAGGATCGCCCTTGATCCCCAGGCGGGCCGCCACCGCCGAGCGGTGCAGCAGCATCACCGGCGCCGCCCGGATCCGGCGGACGGCCTCGGGCGGCGTCAATGTTTCGATCTCGCCGTCCGGACTGAGCCAGATGGCGCCCCGCGGATGGGCGACCACGACGGGAGCGGCGGGCAAGGCGAGGCGGGGAAGGTCGGTCACGGTCATGGGCGGCAGTATAGGGATTGAGAATCCGGTCGTCATCCCTGACGACCGGTGCTAGGTTTCCCAGCTTCTCCAAACTCGACTGTGAATAGAGACCATGTCCGACGCTGCCTTTCGCGACCTCGCCCGCACCGCCACCGCCTGGCCCTTCCAGGAAGCCGTCGCCCTGCTCGACCAACGGTTGAAGGGGGCGAAACCGGGCAAGGGTTACGTGCTGTTCGAAAGCGGCTACGGCCCGTCGGGCCTGCCGCACATCGGCACCTTCGGCGAAGTGGCGCGGACCACCATGGTGCGGCGGGCCTTCGAATTGCTGGCGCCGGAGATTCCGACACGCCTGTTCGCCTTTTCGGACGACCGCGACGGCCTCAGGAAGGTGCCCGACAACATCCCCGACAAGGAGATGGTGCGCGCCCATCTGGGCAAACCGCTGACCGACATCCCCGACCCCTTCGGCACCCATCCGTCCTTCGGCCAGCACAACAACGCCATGCTGCAGGGCTTCCTCGATTCCTTCGGTTTCGAATACGAGTTCCAGAGCGCCACCGACTGGTACCTCTCCGGCCGCTTCGACGACGGCTGCCGCAAGGTCCTCGAGCATTACGACGCCATCATGGCGGTCATGCTGCCGACCCTGGGCGAGGAACGCCAGCAGACCTACAGCCCCTTCCTGCCGGTCTGCCCGAAGACCGGCCGGGTCCTGCAGGTTCCGGTGGTCGAACGCCATGCCGCCGCCGGCACCATCGTCTACAAGGACGAAGACGGCAGCCTGGTGGAGACGCCGGTGACCGGCGGGCGCGTCAAGCTGCAATGGAAAGCCGACTGGGCGATGCGCTGGTACGTGCTGAACGTCGATTACGAAATGTCGGGCAAGGACCTGATCCCCAGCTATCAGTTGGCCAGCCGCATCTGCCGCATCATGGGCGGCACGCCGCCGATGAATTTGAGCTATGAGCTGTTTCTCGACGACAAGGGCCAGAAGATCTCGAAGTCGAAGGGCAACGGCCTCGCCGTCGAGGATTGGCTGCGCTATGCGCCGCCCGAAAGCCTGTCGCTGTTCATGTTCCAGAAGCCGAAGGCGGCCAAGCGGCTTTATTTCGACGTCATTCCGCGGACCGTCGACGAATATCTGGCCTTCGTGGAAAAATTCCCGGCGGAGGAAGGGGTCAAGCGCCTCAACAACCCGGCCTGGCACATCCACAACGGCCATCCGCCCAAGCCGGAGACCGGCCTGTCCTACAATATTCTGCTGAACCTGGCCTCGGTCTGCCATGCCGAGGACCGTGGCGTGCTGTGGCATTTCATCAGCCGCTACGTGCCCGCGGCGACGCCGGCCAACGCGCCCTTCCTCGACAAGCTGGTCGATTATGCGGTGGCCTATTACCAGGACTTCGTCAAACCGAACAAGCGCTACCGCCGTCCGTCGGCCGAAGAAGGGGCCGCCCTCGAGGAGTTGGCGCGCGAACTGGCCGCCCTGCCGGCCGGAGCCGACGCCGAGGCGATCCAGACGGTGGTTTACGAAATCGGCAAGCATCACGCCGTGTTCGCCGACCTGCGCGCCTGGTTCCTGGCCCTTTACGAGATTCTCCTGGGCCAGGACCAGGGGCCGCGCATGGGCTCGTTCATCGCGCTTTACGGCGTCGCCGAGACCATCGCCCTGATCAGGCGCGTCCTGGCCGGCGAGGATCTGGCGGCTTTAGTGCCCGTTAAGAGTTAATCGCTCCGTTTTTACGTCCGTTATGTATTTGGCTAACTATCTTATTTTACAAAGATAATTTGTCGCATTCATGTGTTATGTGTAAGAATCTATAAAAAATTTCTCACAATCTGAGCGCCGAAATTCGCCCCAGGCGGTCCGCGTCCGCCGGCAGGACGGCGGAAACATACCATCCGACCAATTTGTTAAGACTGGGGATTCCAAAGTTTATCCACATCCTGTATAAAAAGTCATGTCAACATCGATTCCGAATCTGAACTATCGTCAAAAGACAGTTCTCGGGTTACTCAAAGCCTTTGGCGGACGCTTGCCCAATATTGATTTTCAGAAATACCTATTTTTATTTACTACAGAATTTGAAAAAAAACCATCTTTTGAATTTATTCCTTACCGCTTCGGCTGTTTCTCGTTCCAATCCTACGCTGATAAGCGCCGTCTGATAGAAATTGGCGCGCTGCAAGACAGCGAAGATTGGCGCTTACAAGACGGCTTTAAATGGCGCGCCGACCTGTTTGAAGATGATCTCTATGCCCGATTCCAAAAGCGTTATGTCGCGTTGAAGGGCGACAAGCTGGTGCAGGATTTATACCGGCGCTACCCCTACTATGCGATCAACAGCGAAATCGTAGAGCGGCTTATGACCTCGGAGGAGATCGCCGCGATCGATGCGCGCCGCTCGTCCACGGCGCAGCCCTGCCTCTTCACGATCGGGTACGAAGGGGACTCGTTCGAGGGCTATCTCAATCGGCTCATCAAGAATAATGTCCGGACGCTGGTCGATGTGCGCCGCAATCCGTTGAGCCGAAAATATGGCTTCTCGAAAAAGACACTGTCGGAGACTGTCAGAAAACTCGGGATGGAATATGTCCATATCCCCGAATTAGGGATTGCCTCGGAAAAGCGGCAGGAACTAAACACCCAGTCGGACTACGACCGCCTCTTTGATTCTTATGAAAAGGTCGAACTTCGCCAGAACAAGGCCGCCCTAGATCAGCTTGCCGGTATTGTCGCAGATCGTAAGCGAGTGGCTATTACCTGCTTTGAAGCCCATGCCTGCATGTGCCACCGCGGACGTGTAGCGAAGGCCCTTAGTACACGCACTGATTGGAGCTATATTATCCAGCACATTTAACCGGGAGAGATGTGAACGTGGCGAAAGAGCGTATCCTTATAGCGGTCAAGACCTACCCCACTCTCTCCGAAAAATATAAGGAATTGGCGTGTACCGCAGGGTTCCGCGAGGATGGCTCTTGGATACGACTCTATCCCATCCCCTTCCGGCTGCTCGATCATGAGCAGCGATATAAAAAATACCAATGGGTCGAAGTCGAGACCACGCCCAATAGGGGTGACCCGAGGCCGGAAAGCCACCGCGTCAGGAATACGGATAACATCAAGCTTCTCGAAACAATGGGTACTGAGCGGGCTTGGGAGGCACGCCGCCGCCTTATACTCGGGAACAACAAAATCTACACGAACCTGGGCGAGATCATCGATCTCGCTAACTCAAACAAGCTTTCTCTCGTCGTTTTTAAACCCGCCGAAATTATCGACTTCGTCGTTGAGGACGCAGATCCCGAGTGGCCCCAGTATAAGGTCAATGCAATCCTTGACAGCTTCAAGCAAGCCAACCTGTTCGAAGATCAAAATCTCGAAGACTTCAAGCTCATGCCCAAGCTTCCCTATAAATTCTCGTATCGCTTCAAGGATGACGAAGGGAAGCAAAGTACGCTCATGATTGAAGATTGGGAAATCGGACAGCTTTATTGGAACTGTGAAAAAAATCAAGGGAGAGAAAAAGCTACCCAGAAAGTGCGAGAGAAATATTTCGACGACTTCGTAAAAACCAAAGACCTTCATCTGTTCCTCGGAACGACGCGGGAATGGCACGGTCGTGCCAAAAACCCCTTCGTCATCATCGGCACTTTTCATCCGCCGCAGGTCCGTCAACCGAGCCTGTTTTAAGACTCGGCGGCATTTTCTATAGCCTCCTTTGAGGCGTAGATATCCGTGCCTATCGTCTTGGCAAACGCTCGTTCATTGCCGAAAACATTGCGTGACGAAATTGTGGGGCTAGGGATCTGGCTTAGCTCTCGGTATTGTTTTACGGGCACTTTATAGAGAGCGAGTCCCCCAACCGGTAAAAGCTGCCGTCTTCGGCCGTCGTACCGCCCAACATCGCCTTGCATGGGCAAATCCTGCCGGGCAATCGGCGGAGAGAGCCGCCGCATCTCCCTTGCCCGCCAGACATACCTTCATTAAATGTCATTATATTTCAATGTGTTGATGTTTTCAAAATCAGGATGGCCTCGAATTTGCTACATCCGTCATGGGAATCCACGCCGCGAGACCGTCATGCATGCGATGAACAATGCAACCGCTATTACATCGATGTAATGGCATTATATTTATTTATAGTAGAATTTTATTGTAAAAAGTAACCGTTTTGGTGGGGAGGTGTTGTCGTGTCGTCCATATCATCTCTCAGCCCGGCCGATATCGCCGGACTTTCGGCGACCACCATCCGCGGACTGACGGCGAGCGACATCGCCGCGCTTTCGACCGACCAGGTCGGCGCTTTTACCGTCACCGAGATCGAGGAACTCAGCGGCACGCAGCTCTCCCAGCTGTCGACCACGCAGATGACGGCGCTGACGACGACGCAGATCGGCGCGCTTTCCGTCAGCCAGATGGCCTTCAAGGCCACGCAGCTTTCCGTTCTCATCGACGCGCAGGTCGAGGCCTTGGGGGCCGAAGAGGTCGCCGCCCTTTCGACGCTTCAGATCAAGGGCCTGACCGCAAGCGAATTGGACGCGCTGACGCCGAGCCAATTCGCCGCATTGTCGCCGACCCAGATCGGAGCGCTGAGCGCGGCGCAGATCCAGGGGCTGAGCACCACCGAATTGACGGCCCTGACCACCACCCAGTTGGGCGGCTTGTCGGCGACGCAACTGAAGGCGCTGACGGAAACCCAGCTCGGCAGCCTGGCGGGCACGCAACTCACCGCTTTGACCACCACCCAGTTGAGCGGACTGTCGTCCGCGCAGATCGGCGCGCTGACCTCGGACCAGTTCGACGCCCTGACGGCCACCGAGCTCGCCTCGCTGAACGCCACCCAGATCAAGGGCCTGAGCATCGCCGAACTGGCCTCGCTCAGCGTCACCGAACTCGGCGCCCTGAGCCCGACCCAGTTGGCGGCGCTGACCACCACCCAGATCGGCGGCTTGACGACGACGCAGATGGCGGTTCTCACCACCCTTCAGCTCGGAGGATTGACGGCGGTCCAAATGCGGGCCCTGTCGACCGATCAGCTGGCAGCCCTGTCGGGCACCGCCATCGCCGTGCTGACCACCACGCAGGTCAGGGGCCTGACCGACACGCAGATCGCCGCCTTGAACGCGACCCAGCTGGCCGCCCTGACGTCCGCGCAGATGGGCGCCCTCACCACCACCGGGATCAGCGGCCTCACCACCACGCAGATCGCCAGCCTGACGACCATCCAGCTTCTCGGCTTGACGGCAACCGAGATGAGCGCCTTGAGCGCCGATCAGCTGGGCAGCCTGACGGCCGTCGATCTGGCGTCGATCTCCGCCACCCAGATCAAGGGGCTGACGGTCACCCAGGTCGGCGCGCTGACCGTCACCGAGATCGCCGTCCTGACGACCGCCCAAATGGCCGCGCTGACGGTGCTTCAGATCGCCAGCCTGGCCGACACCCAGGTGTCATCCCTGGCCCCGACCCAATTGGCCGGCCTGGCCGCGACGCAGATCGCGGCGCTGTCGACCACGGCGATCGGCGGCCTGACCACCGCCGAGATGGCGGCGCTCTCCACCACCCAGGTCAAGGGCCTGACGGCGATCCAGATGGGAACGCTGACCTCGGATCAGATCGGCGCCCTGACGACCACCGAAATCGCCGCGCTCTCCACCGCCGCGATCAGAGGGTTGAGCGACATCCAGATGTCGTCCTTGACCGCCGATCAATTCGCCGCCTTCACCGCGACGCAGCTCGGCGGATTGACGGCCACCGGGATCAGCGGTCTGACCGACACGCAGATCGCCGCGCTGTCCCCGAGCCAGCTCGCCGGACTGACGGCCTCCGAAATCGGCGCCCTCAGCACCGATCAGCTCGGCGATTTCTCCGCCGCCGAGCTGGCGGCGCTGACCACCACCCAGGTCAAGGGATTGACCGCGACGCAGATCGCCGCCTTGACACTCACCGAGATCGGCGCCCTGGCCACCACGCAGATCGCCGCGCTGAGCGCCGCCCAGATCAAAAACCTGACCGACACGCAGGTGGCGGGATTGGCCTTGACCCAGCTTGCCGCCCTGACGACGACGCAGGTGGCGGCGCTGTCCATCACGGCGATCGGCGGACTGACCTCCGACGAGATGGCGGCCTTCAGCACCACGCAGATCAAGGGCCTGACGGCCGCACAAGTGGGATCGCTGACGGCCGACCAGGTGAGCGCCCTGACCATCACCGAGCTGCAGGCGCTTTCCACCACGCAGATCAGGGGGCTGACCGACGCGCAGATATCGGCCTTGGACGAGATCCAGCTGTCCGCCTTCAGCGCGACCCAGCTGGGCGCTTTGTCGACCACGGGAATCTCCGGCCTGAGCGATACGCAGATCGACGCCCTGAGCACCACGCAACTGCGCAGCCTGACCACCACCGCCATCGGCGCCATGAGCGCCGACCAATTGGGCAGCCTTTCCGATTCGGATCTGGCGGCGCTGACCACCACGCAGATCAGCGGCTTGTCGGCGACGCAGATCGCCGCCTTGACCAGCACCGAAATCGGCAACTTGCAGACGACGCAGATCGCCGCCCTGACGGCCGCCCAGATCCGCAATCTGGCCGACACGCAAGTGGCCGGGCTGGCCCTGACCCAACTGGCCGCCCTGACGGCGACGCAGATGTCGGCGCTGACCACCACGGCGATCGGCGGCCTGACCGGCAGCGAAATGGCCGCCCTCAGCGCCGCCCAGATCAAGGGATTGACCCCGGCGCAGGTGGGGACGCTGACGACGGACCAGTTGAGCGGTCTGACCAACAGCGGATTGGCGGCATTCTCCGCCGCACAGGTCAAAGGCCTGACGGCGGACCAGGTGGCCGCCTTGACGCCGGATCAGCTCGCCGCTTTGACGATGACGCAGATTTCGGCGCTGTCGACCACGGCGATCGGCGGCCTGACCGCTTCCGAACTGGCGGCGCTGACCCCGACCCAGCTGCGCGGTCTGACCACGACGCAGATCGGCGCCCTGACCACCGACCAGATCGGCACTTTGACGACGACCGAGCTGGCGACGCTGACCAGCACGCAGATCAAGGGGGTGACCGCCACCCAGATCGCCGCCCTGACGACGGACCAGCTTGGCGGCCTGACCACCACGCAGGTCGCGGCGCTGACCGCCACGCAGATCAGGAGCCTGGCCGACACGCAGGTGGGCGGGCTGACGGCGGCCCAGCTGGCCGCCCTGACCTCGACCCAGATGGGCGCCCTGACCACCACCGGACTGGGCGCCTTGACCGCGACCGAAATCGCCGCCCTGACCACGAATCAGATGACGGGCCTGACGGCGGCCGAAATCGGATTCCTGACCGGCGACCAGCTCGCCGGCCTGACGGGCTCCGAGCTGGCCATCCTGAACGCGACGCAGGTCAAGGGCCTGACGGCGGCGCAGATCGGCTCCTTGAGCCTCGACCAGTTGGGGTCCCTGACCGCCACCCAGATCGGCGCGCTGTCCACCGCGGCGATCGGCGGTTTGGCCGCATCGCAGATCGCCGCCCTGACGACGACCCAGTTGCGCGGCCTGACCGCCGTCGAACTGGGCGCCATGAGCGCCGCCCAGTTGGGCGCGCTGACCGGAACCGAGCTCGGCGCGCTGACCGCCACCCAGATCAAGGGCCTGACGGCCAGCCAGGTGGCCGGACTGACCTTCACCGAGATCGGCGCCTTGAGCGCCACGCAATTGGCCGCGCTGACGGCGGCTCAAGTCGCCAATCTGACCGACACGCAGGTCGCCGCCTTGACCCAGGCGCAGCTCGCCGGTCTGTCGTCGACGCAAGTGGCGGCCCTTTCCACCACGGCGGTCGGCGGCCTGACCACCACCGAGATGGCGGCCCTGACCACCACCCAGATGAAAGGCCTGACGGCGACGCAGATCGGCACCTTGACGTCGGATCAGTTGGGCGCTCTGACCACCACCGAACTGTCGGCGCTGTCGATGCTTCAGGTCAAGGGATTGACCGGCGCCCAGATGGCGGCGCTGACCGCCACCCAGATCGCCGCCATGACGGTGACCCAATTGGGCAATCTCTCCTCGTCGGGGATCGGCGGAATGACCGAGACGCAGCTGGCGGCGCTGACCACCACGCAGCTGCGGAGTTTGACCACGTCCGAGATCGCCGCCCTGAGCATGGATCAGCTCGGCACCCTTTCCTCGACCAATCTGGCGGCGCTGACCATCACCCAGATCAAGGGACTGACGGCGACGCAAGTGGCGGCGCTGACCGCCACCGAGCTCGGGTCATTGACGAACACGCAGCTGGGCGCCCTGACGGCGACCCAGATCAGGAATCTGAGCGACACGCAGATTGCGGCTTTGACCACCAGCCAACTCGGCGCCCTGACGGCGACGCAGGTGGCGGCCCTGACCGCCACGGCGGTCGGCGGCCTGACCCCCGACGAGCTGGCGGCGCTCACCACCACCCAGATGGCGGCCCTGTCGGCCAGCGGGATCGGCGGCCTGACGGCGACGCAAATGGCGGCGCTCAGCCCGACCCAGGTCCACAGCCTGACGGCGGCCTCGATCGCCGCCCTGAACGCCGATCAGCTCGGCAGCCTCACCCCGGATCAGCTGGCCGCGCTGTCCACCACTCAGGTCAAGGGACTGACCGCCGCCGAAATCGCCGCGCTCACCACCACGCAGATCGACGCCCTCTCGACCACGGACATGGCGGCCCTTTCCAATGGGCAACTCGGCGCCTTGACCGCGGCGCAGCTGGCGGCCCTGACCCCGGATCAGCTGGCCGGCCTGAGCGCCACGCAAATAGGCGCCATCACCGCCACGGCGATCGGCGGCTTGTCCTCGACGCAGGTCGCCGCCTTGAGCGTCACCCAGCTGGGCGGCATGACGGCGGCCGAGCTCGGGCAGATCGGCGGCCTGACCACCACCGTGCTGTCGGCGCTGACCACCACGCAATTCAGCCAGTTGACCGCCACGGAACTGGCGGCGCTGACCACCACCCAGATCGCCAGCCTGACGACCACCGCCCTGGCGGCGCTGACCGCCGCCCAGATGGGAAAACTGACCGACACGCAGATCGGCGCCCTGACCCCGGCCCAGGTCGCCGTCCTGACGGCGGCCCAGGTGGCGGGGCTGTCGACCACGGGAATCAGCGGCCTGACCACCACCGAACTGGCGGCGCTGTCCACGACCCAGCTGCGGAGCCTGACGGCGACCGGAATCGCCGCCCTGGGCACCAGCCAGATCGCCGGCCTGACCACCGGCGAGCTGGCTGCCCTGACCACCACCCAGATCAAGGGCCTGACCGCCACGCAGGTGGCGGCGCTGAGCCCGGCCCAGCTCGGCGCCCTGGCCGCCACACAGATCGGCGCGCTGTCCATCGCCGGCATCGGCGGCCTGACCCAGACGCAGCTCGGCGCGCTGACCAACACGCAACTGGGCGGCCTGACGGCGACGCAATTGGCCGGCCTGACCACCGATCAGTTGGGCGGTCTGACCAGCGGCGAAATCGCCGCGCTGTCCACCACCCAGGTCAAGAGCCTCACCGTCACCGAAATCGCCGCGCTGTCCACCACCCAGCTGTCGGGCTTGACCACCACCGAGGTGGCGGTGCTGACGGTCACGGAAATCAAGGCGCTGACCGACGCGCAGACGGCGGCGCTGACCCCGGCCCAATTGGCCGCGCTGTCCGCCACGCAGATGGCGGCGCTGTCCGTCACCGGGATCAGCGGCCTGACCGGCGACGAGATCGCCGGGCTGACGACGACCCAATTGAAAGGCCTGACGGCGGCCCAGATCGGCAGCCTGACGACCGATCAACTGGGCACCTTGACCACCAGCGAAATCGCCGCCCTGTCGACCGCCCAGTTGGGCGGTCTCAGCAGCACCCTGGTCGCCGCCCTGTCGACGACCCAGCTGGCCGCGATGACGGCGACGCAGTTGAGCGCCCTGTCCATCATCGGGATCGACGGCCTGAGCCAGACGCAGATCGCCGCCCTGACCACCAACCAACTGAGCAGCCTGACGGCCACGCAGCTGGGAAGCCTGTCGAACGACCAGTTGGGCGGCCTGACCACCACCGGACTGGCGGCGCTGACCACCACCCAGCTGCGGAGCCTGACGGCCGCCGAAATCGCCGCGCTGACCACCACGCAGTTGAACGGACTGAGCACCACGGCCATGGCGGCGCTGACCGCCACCCAGATCGGCGCCCTGACCGACACGCAGACGGCGGCCTTGACCCCGGCCCAATTGGCCGCTCTCTCGACGACCCAGATCGGGGCGCTTTCCGCCACCGGCATCGACGGCCTGACGACCGCGGAAATCGCCGCGCTGTCCACCACCCAACTGGCGGGGCTGACCGCGACGCAGCTGGGAAACCTGACGACGGAACAGCTGGGAGCCCTGACGACCACCGAAATAACCGCCCTTTCGGCCGCGCAATTGCGCGGCCTGAGCGACAGCCAGGTCAACGCACTGTCGGCCGATCAGCTCGGCGCGCTGACCTCGACGCAGGTGGGCGCCCTGTCGACCACCGGGATCGGCGGGCTGAGCGAAACCCAGATCGCCGCCCTGTCCACCACCCAACTCGACGGCCTGGCGCCGACGCAAATCGCCGCCTTGAGCACCGACCAACTCGGCGCCTTGTCGACCACCGCCCTGGTGTCCTTCTCGACCACCCAGATCAAAAGCCTGACCACCACGGAAATCGCCGCCCTGACCACGACGCAGTTGGCCGGGCTGACGACCACCGAAATCGCCGCGCTGACCGGCGCCGAAGTCGGCGCCCTGGTCGATACGCAGATGGCGGCCTTGACTCCGGCCCAGCTGGCGGTCCTCTCGACGACGCAGATGGCGGCCCTGTCCGCCACCGGAATCAGCGGACTGACGACGACGGAAATCACCGCGCTGACCACCACCCAGATCAAGGGATTGACCGCGACCGGGCTGGGTTCCCTCAGCACCGAGCAATTGGCCGCCCTGACGACGACGCAGGTCGCCCAGCTGACGACCACCCAGCTTGGCGGAATGACCACCACCGAAATGGGCGCCCTGACCGCCGACCAGCTGGGATCGCTCAAGGCGACGCAGATGGCCGCGCTGTCGGCCACCGGCATCAGCGGCCTGAACGCCACGCAGATCGCCGGCCTGACCACGACGCAGCTCACCGCCCTGACGGCGACGCAGATGGCGGCGCTGACCGCCGACCAGCTTTCCTCCATGTCGGCGACGCAGATCGGGCTTTTGACCACGACGCAGATCAGCGGACTGACGGCCAGTGAAATCGCCGCCTTGACCACCACCGAGATCGGCGGATTGACCGTCAACCAGATCGCCGCACTGACCACCACCGAAATCGGCGGACTGCAGGACACCCAGGTCGCGGTTCTGAGCGCCGACCAGCTCGGCGCCTTGACGACGACGCAGATCGGCGCCCTGTCGATGACCGGCATCAATGGTCTGTCCGCGGCGGAACTGGCGGTCTTGACCACGGGCCAGATGAAGGCCCTGACGGCGGCCCAGATGCAGAACCTGACCACCGAGCAGTTGGCCTCCCTGACCACCACCCAGCTGGGGGCGATGACGATTACCGAAATCGTCGGCCTGACCGACACCCAGGTCGCCGCCCTGTCCCCGGACCAGCTGGCCGCCCTGACCGCCACCCAGATCGGGGCGATGTCCACCACCGGCATCAGCGGCCTGACCGATACCCAGATGGCGGCCCTGACCACCACGCAGCTGCGGGGACTGACGGTCACCGAACTTGCCGCCCTGAGCACCGATCAACTGGTCAGCCTCAGCACCACGCAACTGACGGCCTTGACCACGACGCAGATCAGCGGACTGACGGCGAACGAAATCGCCGCGCTGACCACGACGCAGATCGGCGCCTTGCCGAACACCGCATTGGCGGCGCTCACCGTCACCGAAATCGGCGGCCTGGCCGACACCCAGATCGCGGCGCTCGGCACGGCTCAACTGGCGGCGCTCCGGACCACCCAGGTGGCGGCGCTGTCCTCCACGGCGATCGGGGCTTTGACCAGCACGCAGATCGCCGCCCTGACGGATACGCAATTCCATAGCCTGACGGCGACGCAGATCGGCGCCCTGACGGCGACGCAGCTCGCCGATCTGACGACGACGGAACTGGCCGCGCTGACCACGACGGAAATCGGCGGCCTGACCGACACGCAGATATCCGCCCTCAGCACGACGCAATTCGCCGCCCTGGCGGCGACGCAGATGGCGGCGCTGTCCACCACGGCGATCGGCGGCCTGACCAGCACGCAGATCGCCGCGCTGACCACCGCCCAGATCGCCGCCCTGACCACGACCGAACTGGCGGCTCTGAACCTCGATCAGTTCGGCAGCCTGCTGGCCACGCAAATTGCCGCTTTCTCGACCACGCAGATCGCCGGGCTGACGGCGGACGAAGTGGCGGCGCTCACCACCACCGAGATCGGCGGCCTGACCACCACGGCGCTTGGTGTCCTGACGACCGCCGAAATCGGCGGACTGACCGCCGCGCAGACCGCCGCGCTGTCGGCGACGCAGATCGCCGCCTTGAAAACCAGCCAGATCGCCGCGCTGTCCACCACGGCGATCCAGGCCTTGAGCGCGACCCAGCTCGCGGCGCTCAGCAGCATCCAGCTTCACGGCCTGACGGCGATCCAGGTCGGCGCCCTGACCACGACGCAGGTCGCCGGCCTCACCACCGCCGAACTCACCGCGCTGACCGTCACCGAGATCGGCGGCCTGACCGACACCCAGGTGGCGGCCTTGTCGGCCGGCCAGATCGACGCCCTCAAGGCGACGCAACTGGCCGCCTTGTCCGCCACCGGCATCAACGGCCTCAGCGTCACGCAGATCGCCGCCCTGTCGACGACGGAGCTCAATGCCCTGTCGGCCACCGGCCTCGGCGCCTTCAGCCAGACCCAGATGGCCGCCCTGTCGACCGGCCAGCTCGGCGCGCTGACCACCACGCAGATGGCGGCGCTGTCCACCACGGGGATCAGCGGCCTGAGCGAGACGCAGCTCGCCAGCCTGTTGACCGCGCAGATCGGCGCGCTGTCCGCCGCCGGGCTGGGCGGCCTGACCGATACCCAGGTCGCGGCGCTGACGGCAAGCCAGCTTCATTCCCTGAAGGCGACGCAGATCGCGGCCTTGTCCACCACGGGGGTCGGCGGCCTGACCGCCGCGCAGGTGGCGAGCCTGACCACCACGCAGATCGCCGGCCTGACCACCACGGAACTGGCCGCCTTGTCCGCCACGGCGATCGGCGGTCTGACCACCGTGGAACTGGCGGCGCTGACCACCACCCAGATCCAGGGGCTGACCGCCACCGACCTTGCCGCCCTGAGCGCCGATCAGCTGGCCGCCGTGACGACGACGCAGCTGGCCGCCCTGTCCGCCACCGCGCTCGGCGGCCTGACCGACAATCAGATGGCGGCCTTGACGACGACCCAGCTTCACGCCTTGTCCGCCACCCAGATCGCGGCGCTCTCGACCACCGCGGTCAGCGGTCTGACCGCCACGGAACTGGCCGGCTTGACCTTGACCCAGCTGGCCGGGCTGTCCGCCACCGAAATGGCGGCGCTGACCTCCTCGCAGATCGGCAGCCTGACCAAGACCGAAGTCGCCGCCCTGTCGGCGACGCAGCTGGCGGGACTGACCGACACGCAGGTCGCCGCGCTGACCACCACCCAGTTCGCCGTCCTGACGGCGACGCAGATGGCCGCCTTTTCCACCACGGGGATCGGCGGCCTGACCGCCGACCAGATCGGCGCGCTGACCCCCCCCCCGCTTGGCGGCCTGCCGGCCCCCCCGCTCGGGGCGCTGACCGCCACCGAGGTGGCCAGCCTGACCACCACCGAGATCGCGGCGCTGACGCCGGCCCAGTTCAGCGGCCTGTCGGGCACCGGCCTGGCCGCCCTGACGGCGACCGAGATGGGCGGCCTGACCACCACCGAGATCGCCGCCCTGTCGACCACCGGCATCAGCGGCCTGACGCCGACGCAGGTCGCCGGCCTGTCGGCCACCCAGTTCTCGGCCCTGACCGCCACCCAGATCGGCGCGCTGTCGGTGACGGCCATCGCCGGCCTGACGAACAGCGAAATCGCCGCGATGACCATCACCCAGATCGGCGGACTGACCGGAACGCAGATGGGGGCGCTGACCGTCACCGAAATGGGCGCCCTGACGACCGGCGAAATCGCCGCCCTGACCGTCACCCAACTGGCCGATCTGGTGCGGATGCAGCTCAGGGCGTTGTCGACATCGCAAATGCAGGCCCTGTCGGCGACGCAGATATCCTCTCTCTCGACCATCCAGGTCTCCAACCTGACCACCACCGAGCTGGGCGCGTTGACCGCCACCCAGTTCGATGCCCTGACGCCGGACCAGGTCGGGGCGCTGTCGACCATTCAATTGGAAAACCTGATCGGCAATTTGGATTCGAATCAATTGAGCGGCCTGACGACGACGCAGATTTCGGGCCTGGATACGACCGAAATCGGCGCCCTGACCCCGGACCAGATCGAAGCCCTGAACGCCAGCCAGATCGGCGCCTTCACGCAAACGCAGCGGGACGGCATGACGTCCGCCCAGATCGCGGCGATCCAGATTGCCCTGTCGTAAGATCGGTGGCATGAAACAAGGCATGCCGCCGATCCGCCATCGTCGAGGCGGCGTCCGCTGACGGCATGGGGAGAGAACATGGGCAGTGAGATCTTTTCGTCCGCAATGACCAGGTCCAAAAACGGAAACCTGAGCGTCGTCGAATTGACTCGCGTGGTCGACGTGTTGAAGGCGACGGAGGGAACGGCCAGCGCCATGGCGCTTTTCAAGGCCTGGATCAAGCACAACCAGGACAATCCGCTGCTTTTCGCCGTTCTGTTCAATTATGGCGTCGCGCTGACCGATGCGGGCGACCTGACGGCCGCCCAGGCCTGCCTGGAACGGGCCATCTCCCTCAACCCCGACTTCATGCCCGCCCACATCAACCTCGGGCGCATCCATGAAAAATTCGGCGCGGCCGACAAGGCCGTCCTCCAGTGGGCCGCCATGGTCGACAAGCTGGGCATGGTCACCGGCAACGCCGTCGCCCACAAGACCATCGCGCTCAACCAGATGGCCCGCGTTCTCGAATCGAAGAATCAGGACGACCCCGCCGAGGCCCAGCTGCGTCACAGCCTGGAACTCGATCCCAGCCAGAGAGAGGCCGTCCAGCATCTGATCGCCCTGCGGCAAAGGCAGTGCAAATGGCCGGTGGTGGCGCCGTGGGAGCGGGTCACGCACGACATCCTGATGAAGGGCATCTCGCCGCTTTCCATCGCCACCCTGGCCGACGATCCCCTGCTGCAACTGGCGATCAACGGGAACTACAACAAATGCGACGTCGGCGCGCCCGAAGGCGGCTTCGTCGCCTCGCACTGGGCGGCGCGCGAAGGGAAAAAATCCGGTCCCCTCAGGATCGGCTATCTGTCGTCCGATCTCCGGGCTCACGCCGTCGGCTTCCTGATGGCGGAGGTCTTCGAACTGCACGATCCCAAGGCCGTCGAGGTCTCGGTCTATTACTGCGGACCCGATGCCGACGATTCCATTCAGGCCAGGATCAGGGCCGCCGTCGATCACTGGGTGCCGATCAGCCATCTCGACGACGCCACCGCCGCCCGCCGGATCGCCGACGACGGCATCCATATCCTGGTCGACGTGAACGGCTACACCCGCGACGGGCGCACCAAGCTGGTCCTGCTGCGGCCGGCCCCGGTCATCGTCAATTGGCTGGGGTTTCCCGGCAGCATGGCGAGCCCCTACCACCATTACATCATCGCCGACGACTGGATCGTCCCGGAAGGGCACGAACTCTATTATACCGAAAAGGTGCTGCGCCTGCCCTGCTACCAGTCCAACGACCGCAAGCGCGCCGTCTCTCCCAGGCAACCGTCCCGCCGCGAGGCCGGGCTTCCCGAAGAGGCGATGGTCTTCTGCTGCTTCAACGGCGCGCAAAAGATCAACCGCTTCACCTATGAGCGCTGGCTGACCATCCTGGAGCGGGTTCCGGACAGCGTCCTGTGGCTTCTCGACGGCTCCGAGGGGGTGCGGGAGCGCCTGTGGGCCATCGCCCGGCAGCACGGCATCGCCGAAGACCGGATCGTTTTCGCCGTCAAGGCGGCCAATCCGGACCATCTGGCGCGCTACCCCCTGGCCGATCTCTTCCTGGATACCCTGCCCTACGGCGCCCATACGACGGCATCCGACGCGCTCTGGATGGGGGTGCCGGTGCTGACGCTCAGCGGCCGTTCCTTCGCATCGAGGGTCTGCGGCAGCCTGGTCCGCGCCGCCGGCCTCGCCGACCTGGCCTGCCTGTCGCCCGCCGAATATGTCGATCGCGCCGTCGCCCTGGGGCGGAACCGGGCGGCGATCCAGATCTACCGCGATCGCCTTCTGGCCGAGCGGGACAGCTGCGTCCTGTTCGATACCCCGACGCTGGTCCGCCGGCTCGAGGAGCTCTACGGCCAGATGTGGAGCGAGTTCGAGACCGGGCGGCTGCCGCGTCCGGATCTCGCCAACCTCGACATCTATCTCGAGGTGGGACTCGAGCCGGACTACGATGAGCTCGAGGTCCAGTCGATCGAGGACTACCATGCCTGGTGGCTGGCCAGGCTGGCGCGGCGCCATGCGTTTCGTCCCATCGGCCCGGATCGCCGGCTGTGGACGGAAAAAGCCTTGGCGTCGGTCCGTCCATGAGCCGGCAAAGCGGAGCGCTTTGTCCCGAAAGCCAAAGAAACCGTTGACAGTCCGGCACGCTGCTCCTAGCAATCTCTCTCCTTTTGCGAAGGGTTGCACGCGATGAGCACAAGCCAGAGCTACAGCGCCTCGGGTGCCGTGCTCCCCGGCCATCGACTGGAATTGGGACCGGACGCGCCCTTGCATCTCGACTGCGGCGTGGATCTGGCCCCGGTCACCATCGCCTATCAGACCTATGGCCGGCTCAATGCCGAGAAATCCAACGCCATCCTGATCTGCCACGCGCTGACCGGAGACCATTACGTCGCCGAGCGGCATCCGCTGACCGGCAAGCCGGGATGGTGGCAGGAACTGGTGGGGCCCGGCCGCATCCTCGATACGGACCGCTATTTTCTCATCTGCAGCAATGTGCTGGGCGGCTGCATGGGCACCACCGGACCGGCCGAGACCAATCCCCAGACGGGCAAACCCTGGGGCCTCACTTTTCCGGTGATCACCATCGCCGACATGGTCCGCGCGCAACTGCGCCTGATCGACCATCTGGGCATCGACCAGCTGTTTTCGGTGGTCGGCGGCTCGATGGGCGGCATGCAGGTTCTGGAATGGGCGGCGCGCTACCCGCACCGGGTGTTCACCGCCATTCCGATCGCCGCGGCGGCCCGCCATTCGGCCCAGAACATCGCTTTCGGCGAGGTCGGCCGGCAAGCGGTGATCGCCGACCCCGACTGGTGCGAGGGCGATTACCTGCTGCATGGGAAACGGCCGACGAACGGGCTCGCCGTCGCCCGCATGGCGGCGCACATCACCTATTTGTCGGAAGCCGCCCTGCATCGCAAGTTCGGGCGCAACCTGCAGGGCGGCGAGCTGACCTACGGCTTCGACGCCGATTTCCAGGTCGAAAGCTATCTGCGCCACCAGGGCAGCAGCTTCGTCGAACGTTTCGACGCCAACTGCTATCTCTACATCACCCGCGCCATGGATTATTTCGACCTGGCGGCCGACCATGGCGGCATCCTGGCCAACGCCTTCCGCGGCACCAAGGTGCGCTTCTGCGTCATTTCCTTCACCAGCGACTGGCTGTTCCCGACCCGCGAAAGCCGCGCCGTCGTGCATGCCCTCAACGCCGTCGCCGCCAACGTGAGCTTCGTCGAAGTGGAATCGGACAAGGGCCACGACGCCTTCCTGCTCGACGAACCGGAATTTCACGCCACGCTGCACGGCTTCCTCGAAGGCGCCGCCGAACATCGCGGCCTGCCGCGGGGGAATCGCTGATGGCCGTCTCGAACGGATCCGCCAACGGCATGGGCGCCCCCAGCATCCGCATCGACCTCCAGCTGATCGCCGACATGGTGGCGCCGAACTCCCGCGTCCTCGACCTCGGCTGCGGCGAGGGCATCCTGCTCGACTATCTGAACCGCTTCAAACGGGTCGACGGACGCGGCATGGAATTGTCCATGGCCGGCGTCCGTGCCGCCGTCGCCCATGGCCTGTCGGTCATCCAGGGCGATGCCGACACCGATCTCAAGGACTATCCGTCGGGCGCCTTCGACTATGTCATCCTCAGCCAGACGCTGCAGGCGACCCGGGACCCCAAGGGCGTGCTCGAGCACATGCTGCGCATCGGACGCCGGGCGATCGTCTCATTCCCCAATTTCGGCTATTGGCGCGTTCGCCTGTCGCTGCTTCGCCACGGCCGGATGCCGGTGACCGAGACCCTGACCTACCAGTGGTACGACACGCCCAACATCCACCTCTGCACGATCCAGGATTTCATGGCGCTGTGCGCCGAACTGGGGATCGTCGTCGAACGGGCCATTTCCCTCGATTCGAAGGGCACCATCCGCTTCGACGCCGGCGGCCGCCTGGCCAACCTGCTGGGCGAACAGGCCGTCTTCCTGCTGAGACGGCGATAGCGGGGGAGCGGCTGAGGGCCTGTCTCAGTCAGGCTGTTTCCGTCGCGAGCCCTCTCCGACGAGGAGCTATCCGTGTTCACGCATTTTCTCTTGCTGAAAAATGCTTTGCGAAAAGGGCTGGACTTCGGGATGACGACGGATTTTGGGGAACACGGATGAACACGGACAACCACGGATACGCACGGATCGGATTTCGTCTCACAGCGACATATGAAAAATACGCGGTAAATATCCGCATATATTAATCATATTCATAAATAATTATATGATGTTATTCACATATAATATAATCAATATTTTGATTAATAACGACGATTATATCATATTCATCTTTATCCGTGTTCATCCGCGGCTGTCCGTGTTCGTCCGTGTTGCTCAAATATCTTGCCGTTCTCCAGGCCATTCGGCGACATCTTCGCTTATGCCGTCGCCAAAGTCCGCCGCCTGCCGCTGCTGTTCAAAGGCGACGACTTCCGCCAAACCGACATCGTCTTCGCCGTTTGACATTGGCGCGACGGCGGGCTCGGAACGGTCCTGCCGCGGTGACGTCCGAGGGATCAGCCGATCGGCCCGATCTTGCGGAACCCCTGCGGCATCGGCAGATAAGCCCGGTTTTTCTTGGACTGCTCGCGCATGATGCTGCCGGCATAGATCTGCTTGGCGGCCTCGACCATCAGAACGCCCGCGAAGGTCGGGAACCACCGTTCCCCGACCTTTTCCCAGGCCGGCGCCGAACGCAGGACGAAGCGGGACTGAAAGGGCGGCATGAAGAGGGCCGAGGCCGTCTGCAGGGGCGTGTACATATTGTCGCGCAGCAGACGGGACAATTGCGACGGCGTATAGGGGCGGCCCTGGCCGAAAGGCGTCCGTTCCAGACGCGCCCAGATGCCGCGGCGATTGGGCGTCACCACCAGCAGGCGGCCGCTGTCGGCCAAGACCCGCCAGACCTCGCGCAGCGTGGCGCGCACCTGTTCGGTCGATTCCAGGGCATGCACCAGCAGGACCCGGTCGATCGACCGGTCGGGCAAGGGCAGATCGGTTTCGTCGGCCAGGCAAACCAGACCCGGCCCCTCCGGGGGCCACGGCAGGACGCCCTGCGACGACGGCATGACGGCGATCACCCGTTCCGTTTCTTCCCGAAAGGGGCGCAGATAAGGCGTGGCGAATCCCAGTCCCAGCACCCGCATATCGTGGGAATCGGGCCAAATCGTCCGAATCTGCCGGCGAAGCACCCGTCTGGCGGCCTGCCCCAGGCTGGAATCGTAGAAATCGCGAAGGTCGATCACGTCGCTCCACATCGCCCATCAATGAAACGCTTGCCGTCGCCCGGCAAGTGAAATCAAAGAGGCGATCCGCAGATTTTCCGGAGAACGGCATTTTCCAAATCCGCGGAGAAAAAAGCATGTCCCCACGTAGCGCATGACGAGTGATTCCAATACACTCACGTCGCCTCCCGTCGCTGGCGCGAGGTGGAATGGCCCGGAAAATCGCGCGGGGACAAAGACATGACCAGGTTGGAAATCGAACAGATCCCCGTGCTGCGCGATAATTACGTCTATCTGCTGCACGACCCGACAAGCGGCGCCACCGCCGTGGTCGATCCCGCCGTCGCCGAACCGGTCGAGGAGCGGCTGGCCTTGAAGGGCTGGACGCTGACCCACATCCTCAACACCCACCATCATGACGACCACACCGGCGGCAATCTGGCCCTGAAGCAGCGCTACAACGCCCGCGTGGTCGGCGCCAGGGGCGATTCCCAGCGCATTCCGGGGATCGATCTGCAGGTGGCCGACGGCGATTCCTTTCTGCTGGGAAGCGCCGCCTCGATGGTGATGGCGGTGCCCGGCCATACGCTGGGCCATATCGCCTATTGGTTTCCCGAAAGCCTGGCGCTGTTCTGCGGCGACACCCTGTTCGCCATGGGCTGCGGCCGGCTGTTCGAGGGCTCGCCGGAACAGATGTGGGCCTCGCTGCTCAAGCTGCGCGGCCTGCCGGACGATACGATGGTCTTCTGCGCCCATGAATATACCCAGTCCAACGCCCGTTTCGCCCGTATGGTCGAACGGGACAACGAAGATCTGTTGGCCCGCATCGACGATATCGACGCCAGACGGAGCCGCAATTTACCGACCGTTCCCTCGCCGCTCGCCCTGGAGCGGACCACCAATCCCTTCCTGCGGGCCGATGTCGAAAGCGTGAAAAAGGGCGTCGGCCTGCCGGGTGGCGATCCCGTCCGCGTCTTCGCCGAAATCCGCCGCCGCAAAGACGCCTTCTGATCAACAACCTTCTTCCTTGAGAGATCTCGATGAAACTTCGCTACAGCCTGGCCTCGCCTTTTGCCCGTAAAGTCCTCATCACAGGCCTGGAAACCGGCCTCGACAGCCGGATCGAACGGATTCCGACCGATGCCTGGGCCCCCGACACCGACCTGCCGCGCGACAATCCGTTGTGCAAGGTGCCGGCGCTGATCACCGATGGCGGCGAACATCTCTACGATTCGCCGGTGATCTGCGAATATCTCGACAGTCTGCACGCCGGCAGCAAACTGTTCCCGCCGACCGGCGAGGCCCGCTGGACCGCCTTGCGCCGGCAGGCCCTGGCGGACGGCATCATGGATGCCGCCGTCGCCTCGCGCACCGAATCGACGAACCGCCCGGCCGAATACCGCTGGACCGGCTGGCTGGACCGGCAAGGCCGGGCGATCGCGCGGGCGGTCGACACGCTCGAAACCGAGGCCCCCGGCCTGGCCGGAACGTTTTCCATCGGCGAAATCGCCGTCGTCTGCGCATTGGGCTATCTCGACTACCGCCTGCCGGCGCTCGCCTGGCGGCAGGACCATCCGCGCCTGGCGTCCTGGTACGCCCTGCAGCAGGACCGCGCCTCGGTGGCCGCCACCGTCCCCCGTGGCTGATTCGGCGGCCGGACGGCCGGACCCCATCGGAGACGGACGCGGCCTTACCGCCGCCCAGGTGATCGCCCGGCTGGGCCTCGAAGCGCACCCCGAGGGCGGGCATTATCGCGAGATCTATCGCGACCGCCCCGCCAACGGCGACCGCGGCGCCTGCACGAGCATCTATTATCTGCTGGCCGCCGGCGAGATATCGGCCTGGCATCGGATCGACGCCGTCGAGATCTGGCACTGGTATGCGGGCGCCCCCCTGCAATTGTCGATCGCCGCGTCCGCCGCCGCGACCGCGGCGTTGCTCGGCAACGACCTCGCCGGAGGCCACAGGCCGCAGATGGTCGTGCCCGCCCGGGCCTGGCAGTCGGCCCGGCCGGCCGGCGATTGGAGTCTGGTCGGCTGCACCGTCGCCCCCGCCTTTCAATTCGACGGATTTGAACTGGCGCCCCCCGGCTGGCAGCCGGGGGATTGATGGACGGCCATCCGCCACGCCCGTCATTGCCGGCGAAACCGCGGCGAAACCGCCGGGCGGGCCGGCCATCAGCCGGTCCGAAACTCGCAATGACGACCGAAAACAAGGGGATAGGCTTGACGGGGCCCCGCCGCGACCGGCAAGCTTCCGGGACACGAATCGGATGTGCGGCGGATGGATGAGATCAATCTGATCATCCTGGTTTGCGCGGGATTGACCCTGGCCAGCGTGTTCACCAGCGTGGTGGCCTTCCGCGCCGGCGCGCCGCTCCTGTTGCTGTTCCTGGTCATCGGCCTGATCGCCGGCCGGGACGGTCCGGGCGGCATCGTCCTGACCGACGGACCGAGCGCCTTCCTGATCGCCAGCGCCGCCCTGGCGGTGATCCTGTTCGACAGCGGCTTTCACACCAGTCTGAAAAGTTATCGCCAGGCCGCCGCGCCGGCCATCGTCCTGGCCACCTTCGGCGTGGTCCTGACCGCCGGACTGCTGGCCGTGCCGGCCCATTTCCTGTTGGGATTCGACTGGCCGATGTCGCTGCTTCTGGCCACCACGCTCAGTTCGACCGACGCGGCGGCGCTGTTTTTCCTGCTGCGCGTCGGCGGCATCACCATTCGCGACCGCGTGCGCTCGACCCTTGAAGTCGAGTCCGGAACCAACGACCCGATCGCCGCCTGTCTGGCCTTGACCTTGGTGGAAATCGTCGGCGGCCACCATGGCGGGGGCTGGCTGGCCATCGGCCTCGATTTCGCCCTGCAGATGAGCGGCGGGATTCTGCTCGGCCTGGCCGGGGGGATCGCCATCGTCTTCGTGGTCAACCGGGTCAAGCTGGAGCCGGGGCTCTATCCCGTCGTGGTGATGGGGTTGGCGGTGGCCGTCTATGCCCTGACCAATCTGCTGGATGGCAGCGGCTTCCTGGCCGCCTATCTGGCCGGACTGGTGGCCGGCAACGCGCGATTGCAGTCGGCCGGCAACCTGCGCCGCTTCCAGGACGGCGTCACGTGGCTGGCGCAGATCGGCATGTTCGTCACGCTGGGCCTTCTGGCCCGTCCCAGCCAATTTCCGGCGGTCGCCCTGCCGAGCGCGGTCCTGGCCGTCGCGCTGATTTTCCTCGCCCGTCCGATCGCGGTGTTCCTCTGCCTGCTGCCGTTTCGCTTCGGACGGCGCGAACGCTTCTTCATCGCCTGGGTCGGGCTGCGCGGCGCCGTTTCCATTCTTCTGGCCCTGGTCCCGGTGCTGGGCGGCATTCCCAAGGGCGACGTCATCTTCGAAATCTCGTTCCTCGTCGTGCTCGCCTCGCTGCTGGTCCAGGGATGGACGGTCCGCCCCCTGGCCCGCTGGCTCGGACTGATCGTCCCGGAAAAGGCCGGTCTGGTCGATCGGATCGAGGTCGACCTGCCCGGCCTGGCCGACCGCGAACTGGTCACCTATCAATTGCACGCCGACAGCGCGGTGGCGCAGGGCCGTCCGCTGCCCCGCTGGGCCCGCCCCCTTCTGCTGCGCCGCGGCGGGGCGGTGCAGAACGCCCCCCGCTCGCTGCAGGCCGGCGACCGCGTCTATCTTCTGGTGGCGCCGGCGCAAGTCCCGCTGCTGGACAAGCTGTTCGGCAAGATGAAGGACGACGGCGCCACCGAGGCCAGCCTCTATGGCGATTTCACCATCGCCCCCGACGTCACGTTGAAGGCGCTCCGCGAAAGCTACGACCTGCCGCCCTCGAGCGGAATCGACGACGACGATCTGGCCGTCGGAGAGCTGTTCCGCCGGGAATTCCGATCCGATCTGGAGATCGGCGACCGCTTGCATCTCGGTCCGATCGATCTCATCGTCCGCGACATGCGCGACGGCCGGATCCTCTCGATCGGATTGTCGCTGGAGCCGGCGGCCAAACCGCTCGAGGGATGGGAACGCTTCAAGGCGAAACTGATCGCCTTCCTGGGGCTCTGATCCGCAGGACGTCCCCGGCCCCCAGCGCGGCGCCGCCGATGATGAGCAGGACGGACGCCCCGACCTGCCAGGTCAAGGTGCCGCGGCCGGTGATGATCAGCAGGCCGTTGGAGACCAGCGGAACACCGTAGGCGAGGCTGCCCAGGGCCCGGATGTCGCCATGCTTGCAGGCGAAGTCCCACAGGAAGAAGGCGGCGCCCACCGGTCCCAGCCCCAGCAGCAGGATGACGAGCCATTGCCAGCCGACCGGGACCACCGTCTCTTCGAAGGCCAGATGGCAGAGCAGGGCCAGCAAGGCCGTCGCGCCGCAAAATCCCCCGACGGCGTCGCTTGGAACGTCCTTGTAGCGGCGATTGGCCACCGAATAGACCGCCCAGATGACGCCGCAGGCCAGGGCCGCACCGTAACCCACGGCATAGCGGCCCTCGAAAACGGCGTCTTGGCCCCTGGCCAGCAGCAGGGCGGCCCCCGCCAGCCCGGCCAGGGCCCCGCCGAGATGACGCGGGCGCAGGCGCTGGCCGGGCAGCAGGGCCGACAGCAGGACGATCAGCAGCGGCCAGAGATAGTTCAGCAGATTGGCCTCGAGCGGCGGCGCCAGGCGGAGCGCCAGAAAATAAAAGAAGTGATAGCCGAACAATCCGCCCACGCCCAGAATCCAGGCTCCCGGCGGCTGCTTGAGCCTGGCGAGCGGCGATTGCCGATACCAGCCCCATTTGACCAGCGCGACCAGGGTGGCCAGCGCGAAAGCCATGCCGACCAATTGGAAGGGCGGCACCGCGCCGGCCAGGGTGCTGAGCAGGGCCAGAGTCGACCACAGCAGAAGCGCCACCATCCCCAACCGCGTCGCCTTGGCCCGCATGCCTCAGACTCCCTGACCGCCGACATCCCCCAGCCCAGCCCGCCTCACAAGGGGGAGGGAGCGATTGTTCTTCTCCCCTGTCCTTGATGGGGAGGGGTCGGGGGATGAGGTGGAACGATGACCCCAAAAAACCCCCAACCGGCAAACCGGCTGGGGGTTTCAAGGACGATAGGCGCCGGACGGCCGCCGATCAATGCCGAGCGACGGGCATCGCTCAATACATATGCTGGCCGCCGTTGATCGACAGGGTGGCGCCGGTGATGAAATCGGCATTGTCGGCCACCAGGAAGATCACGCCGCGCGCGATGTCCTCGGAACGCCCGAGACGGCCGGCGGGGATGCGCGCGATGATTTTCTCCAGCACCGCGTGCGGAACCGAACGCACCATGTCCGTATCGACATAACCGGGCGCGATGGCGTTCACCGTAATCCCCTTGGTCGCGCCCTCCTGGGCCAGGGCCTTGGTGAAACCATGGATGCCGGACTTCGCCGCAGCATAGTTGACCTGGCCGTATTGCCCGGCCTGGCCGTTCACCGAGCCGATATTGATGATCCGGCCGAAGCCCCGGTCGCGCATGGATTCGATCACCGTACGGGTCATGTTGAAGCATGAGGTGAGATTGGTGTGAATCACCTCTTCCCATTGCTGATAGGCCATTCGATGCATGGTCGAATCGCGCGTGATGCCGGCGTTGTTGACCAGAATTTCGATGGGACCGACTTCGGCGGCGATCGTCTTCACCGCCGCGTCGCACTCGGGAAAGCTCGAAACGTCGAACCGATAGGCCGGAATGCCCGTCTCCTTGGTGAATTCCTCGGCGGCCTCCACATTGCCGAAATAGTTGGCGACGACGCGATATCCCGCGTCCTTCAGCGCGACGGAAATCGCGCGGCCGATACCGCGGGTACCTCCCGTTACGAGTGCAATGCGCCCCATGTTTCACTCCCTTGATCTTCCGCCTTCGTCGAGCGGTTCGGTTATTGGAGATTGCCTAACACGATAAATCGTAGCGAGAAAAAGACAGATAGAAAAAACGTTTTAGGCGAAAACGCAAAATTCCATCTCCCTTACTTTTAAGATCTGTATGAACGGGAAAGTCTTCAAGTCTGGGCTTTCGCTTTAGCCGCGCCGTCCGCACAAAAAACGAAGGGTTTTGCGCGCGGCCGATCCGCCCCGCATGAAAAGCGGGACCGGCCGACAGCCGGGGCGGAACGCGCAATGACGCCGTCATTGTCCTACCGGCCCCGCCCCTGGTTCAGACGCACGAGCCACCGGGCGATATAGGCATAGACATCCATCTTCGCCCGGGCTCCGGCCACCATGCCGATATGTCCCATCGAAACCATATGATGACGTCCGCCGGGCAGCGCTCCGGCCAGCGCCAGGGCCGATTCCGGCGGCACGATGCGGTCATGGGCCGGAATCATCGCCAGGCAGGGCTTGGTGAAGGCCTGCGGAACGATGCGGGCGCCCGCCAGTTGCCATTCGCCCCGGCCGGGACGATTGTCGACATACCAGTCGAACAGGCATTCGCGCGCCACGGCGGCGACCAGGGGAACGCCGTCGTTGAGCCAATCCTCCAGGGCGACGAAATTCCGGGCCTTGGCCCCGCCGGCCGACAGCTGGCCGAAGGCGATGAATTTGCGGACGATGCCGCCCGGCTCGATGGTGGCGAACAGGGATTGCAGGACGTCGGTCGGCAACCCGCCGAACAGGGCGATGGCCTCTTCGAAGGGCTGGCGCAGTCCCGCCAGCATCCGGGACTGCTGCGGCGACGGTGCGTGAAAATCCCATGGCGTCGCCAGCAGCCCCAGGCCCCGCACGTCGGCCTGCCGAAGCACGCCGAGGCCCAGGGCCAGCAGGCCCCCCATGCAGTAGCCGACCACCACCGGGGGCGCCGCCGCCGCCAGTACCACGTCGAGTATCCGCCCCAGCCGGCCGGCGACATAGTCCTCCAGGCCGAAGTCCGCCTCTTGCGGCCCCGGCGTATCCCAGTCGACCAGGAAGGGGCGGAATCCCTTGCCGGCCAGATAACGCACGAAGCTGCGCTTCTCCGTCAGGTCGAGGACATAGGCCCGGTTGATCAGCGAAGGGACCACCAGAACCGGCGTTCCGGCGGCGCCGGGGGCGCTGTAGTCGAGCAGACGGGTCGTGCCCTCCCGCCAGATCACCGGAGGCTCGGCCAGGGCGCGGCGATAGGGATGCCGGCGATAGGTCTCGACGCCGGCCAGGAAGGCTTCGATGCGCCGACAGCCCTCCGCCGTCAGCGCACGCCGGAAAAGGTCAGCGTCGACCTTTTCGAGCTGATGCCTCAGGTCTTCCGCCGTGTGCCGCAAGTGCGGCTTCCAGGCGAACGACCCGTTCCTCCAATGTGGCAAGACGAGTTGCGAGGTCAGCAACGCCGAAGCCTGGGACGCCAGATGCAGCGGCAAGGGACGCGGCCCCAGCCGGGGCGTCTGCGGGCGGGGCGGCGGGCTTTGCGCGTGTGGCGGCTCGGACGTCGGCAGGATCTGCGCCCCCCTCTTCAGTGTGCTTCCCCGTCGACCCGGCGGCGGCGAAAAAAGCCGCGGCCCCCTTGCTCATCAGTCCGTAGGTCCGGCCGATCGCCTCGGCCAAGGCCGGGTCGTTCATCAACGCCGCCGTCTGGTCCTGCCAAAGGTCGAGATAGCGTCGCGCGAGCTGGTCGATATCCGGCGCGTCTGTCATGGGCAGACTATACGCCAGCGATGGGCGCATTGACCAGCGTCCGGCGGCGGGGCCTCAGGAACCATGGATTGTGTCCGCCGGCCCGTGGGGGGCCCTTTCGCCGGACCAAAATTTATCGCCGCAAAGCATTATAATCTCGAAAAAATCTGTTAAAGTGCGATTGGGTCGCAAGCAGGGAAAATCATTCCAATGACGAGCACCGCCACGCCAATCACGATCAAAAAATACGCCAACCGCCGCCTCTACAATACGGCGACAAGCAGCTATGTGACGCTGGATCACCTATGCCAGATGGTGAAGGACAATGCTGATTTCGTCGTTTACGACGCGAAGACTGGCGAAGACATCACCCGCTCGGTCCTGACGCAGATCATCGTCGAGGAAGAGGGCAAGGGCGGGCAGAATCTCCTGCCGATTCCCTTTCTTCGTCAGTTGATCGGCTTTTACGGCGATTCGTTGGGAGGATTGGTTCCGCGCTATCTCGAATACAGCATGCAGGCCTTCCAGCGGAACGAGCAGCAGATGCGCCAATATATGGAAAGCGCCTTGGGCGGCTTGTTTCCCTTCAATCCCATCGAGGAAATGAACAAGCAAAACGCCGCATTGTTCGAAAGCGCCTTCAAGATGTTCGCCCCCTTCTACAATGGGCCGGGCGGCCTGGCGGACGGGGTCCATCCTTCGGAAGCCGCCGTCACCGAACTGCAGGGACGCCTCAACGCCATGCAGCAGCAGTTGGATGAACTGACCAAGCTCAAGAAATAGCCTGTCGCGATCACCCTCATCCGGTGATCGCTCCTTCTTTGAAGGTCCTCCCGAAGGCCGCCGGGAAGCATGGTCCGATCCGCTCGGATCATGCTTTCGGGTCCGCCTTGCCGCCGGCGCGACCCGGGACCAGGGCCCAATACCGTTCGTTCGAAGAGGTTCCGTCGCCATGGCGAGCGGTTGATCCGCTCGTCCGCGCCATTGTCATCGTCCGGTCTCGCGCCGAACGAAGCTTGTCGTTTATATATATCTGACGTATTATACCTTTAGTATATAGCATGCCTGGGTAGGCGCGAATCGCGAAATAACCTTGGGATGAATTGTAACAGGTGTAGCATACCTTGAGAGTCGAAACCCCCGGCGGGAGGGGCGCGAACCAAGCCATTACGCCACCCTCCGCAGCGTGGAAAACGGACGGTAGAGCCGTAACCCGAGGGTTACCTCATTGGTTGCAGTGCGATACCCGAGCAATTTCCTATATATTTAGATAAAATTTATCGTAGAACAATTGGGCAACAAAAAATAATTGGTTGCTTGCAGAGCGAAATCCGAATAATCACGTCGAAGCACTTCTTGAAAAATAAACTCTCACGCCCTTAGTGCTCGGGCACAGCAACAGTAAGCCAAGGATCATGCCGACAAACGACGAAACGAAACCGACGAAGACGCCAAATAGAGCGAACGACACCGACCGCTTTGTTGGTGCGCGCATCAGAGAACGCCGGATCATGCTGGGACTTTCCCAGCAACAAATGGCTGATTTGATTGGCGTCACTTATCAACAAGCCCATAAGTACGAGCGGGGTATCAACCGGATTTCGGCGGGGCGTCTCCACGAAATCGCTCAGGTACTCGGTATTCCCGTCGGTTACTTTTTCGAAGGTCTGGAAACCCAGCGCGGTTCCGATCTGACGTCACGACAGCGCATGTGTCTGGAATTGGCCCGGAACTTTTCCTGCATCGTCAACGAGCGCCATCAAGAAGCCCTCAGCCAGCTGGCTCGGGTCTTGGCGAGTGAAGCGGCGGCGACGGCGGCCTAACGAATCGGGCCAGGACAATTCCCTCCGCCGCTCGATCGGGCGACGGAGGGGTTCAGAGTCGATTCCGGCTTCGACGGATTGGAGACGGCCGGCCCCCGCCGCGCCGTGCGAGACGGAGACGCGCCCGTTTTCACCGGGCGTTGGGCGAGCGTCGCCCGACGTTCTTGAGCAGGGCGTCGAAGACGCCCGACAGCAGATCGAACGCCCGGTCGCTCCCGCCGGGAAAATCTCCCGGCAGCGTCAGGCAGATGAACCCGTGCGCCGTGGCGATCAAGCGGTCGGCCAGGTCCTTTCCGTCCGCGTCGAGATCGTGTTTCGCCAAAAATTCCGCCGCCGCCCGCACGAACCCGGGCGGCGCGATGCCTTGCGACGCCGCCCTGCGATGCGGCGCCAGCCCGTCGAGACCGAACATCACGGCGTAGAGTTCCCGGTTCGCCAAGGAAAACGCCCACAGCGCCCTCAGCATGGCGCGCAATTTCTTGCCCGGTCCGGACAGATCCGCCGCCGCTTCGTCGAGAGCCGCCGCCAGCAGGTCCTGGCCTTCCGCCGCCAGGGCGGCCAGCACCGCGTCCTTATCGCGAAAATACTGATAGATGGCCGGCGCGCTGCAGCCGATGCGCGCCGCCACGGCGCGCACGGTGACCGCCGGCCACCCCTGCCGGGCGGCGATGTCCCGTGCGGTATCGACGATTTCGCGCCGCCGCGCCGGACGCCCCCGCGATGGTTCCGCCTGATTGGCCATGGCGGAATATTACCATGCCGAGGCAAGTCCCGTCCCGAGTCCCTTCAGTCCCCCGCCCATTCGGCCCGCGCCGCGGCATCGGCCTCATCCCGGATGAAACGGTCCGCCAGGGCGGCGAAGGCGGCCCGGGGCGACAGCCGGCGCAAGGCCCAAATGGCGGCGACGCGCACCACCGGCGCCGGATCTTTCAGCAGACCCGCGACGATCGGCGCCAGGGCGGGATCGTCGCTGTTTCCGATGGCGATCAGAACGTTGCGGAGCAGACGGTCGCGTCCGATGCGCTTGATCGGCGATCCCGCGAACAGGGCGCGGAATTCGGCGTCGTCGAGAGCCGCCAGGTCGGCCAGCCGGGGCGCCAGCAGTTCGGCCCGCGGCAGATAATCGGCGTGTTCCGTCGGCGAGGCGAATTTGTTCCAGGGACAGACCGCCAGGCAATCGTCGCACCCATAGATCCGATTGCCCATCGACGATCGCAGATCGGCCGGGATATGCCCCTTGTGCTCGATGGTCAGATAGGAAATGCAGCGGCGCGGATCGATCCGCCCTTCGGCCAGCGCGCCGGTCGGGCAGACGGTCTCGCAGGCCCGGCAGCGCCCGCAATGGTCGGCCTCCGGCGTATCGGGCGGCAGTTCCAGGGTGGTGAAGATCTCGCCCAGGAACAGCCATGAGCCGAAACGACGCGACACCAGATTGGTGTGGCGTCCCTGCCATCCGAGGCCGGCCGCGGCGCCCAGGGGCTTTTCCATCACCGGCGCCGTGTCGGTGAAGACCTTGACCGCCGCGCCATGGCGCTCGACCAGCCAGCGCGCCAAGGCCTTCAGGCGCCGCTTCAGGACATCGTGGTAGTCGCGGCCGCGCGCATAGACGCTGACATGGCCGCGACCGGGATGGCGCAGAACGGCCAGGGGATCGCCCCCCGGCCCATAGTTTTCGCCCAGCACGATGACGCTTCTGGCTTCCGGCCACAGCGCCCGCGGCGCGGCGCGGCGCTCCGCCGTCTCGGCCAGCCATCCCATGTCGCCATGGCATCCGGCCGCCAGATAGCCGGCCAGCCCTTCGGCGGCGCCCGGCACCGGCGCCGCCGAGGCGAATCGCGCCTCGGCGAAACCCAATTCGAGTGCCTTGGCGCGAATGGCTTCCTTCATCCGCGGCCGCGATAGGGCGCCACCCCCTGGTCGGGCAGCCACAGGCCGTCGGGCGGCGCCGCGGTCTGCCAGAAGACGTCGATCGGGATGCCGCCCCGCGGGAACCAATAGCCGCCGATGCGCAGCCACAGGGGCGACAAGGCGTCGACCAGACGCTTGCCGATGCCCACCGTGCAGTCTTCGTGAAAGGCGCCGTGATTGCGGAAGCTGACCAGAAACAGCTTCAGCGACTTGCTTTCGACCAGCAATTCGTCCGGCACATAGTCGATGACCAGATGGGCGAAATCGGGCTGGCCGGTGATCGGGCAGAGCGAGGTGAATTCCGGCACCGTGAAACGGACCAGATAAAGCGTGCCGAGATGCGGGTTGCGGACCGTCTCCAGCACGGCCTGATCGGGATTGGCGGGGATCTCGGCCGGGCCGCCCAGCTGGGTCAGACTGTCATAGATCGTTTCAGCCATGATGAACCTCCCATGATCGGGCCCCGTCAAAGCGCCGCGACATCGCCCAAGGCCTGCAGGGCGGCGAAATCGGCGGCGTACCGGGCCAGGCGGCCCTCGGCGATGGCGCCGCGCAGGTCGCGCATCAGATCCTGATAATAATGCAGATTGTGCCATGTCATCAGCATCAACCCGAGCACTTCCTCGGCTCTGGCCAGATGGTGCAGATAGGCCCGGCTGTAATTGCGGCAGGCCGGACAGCCGCAGGCCTCGTCCAGCGGCCGCGGATCGTCCTGGTGCCGGGCGTTGCGGATGTTGACCGTTCCCCGCCGGGTGAAGGCCTGTCCGGTCCGTCCCGAGCGGGTCGGCATGACGCAGTCGAACATGTCGATGCCGCGCAGCACCCCGCCGACGATGTCGGCCGGCTTTCCGACTCCCATCAGATAGCGGGGACGCTCGGCCGGCAAAAGCGGCGTCGTCATCGAAAGGATGCGGAACATCTCGTCCTGTCCCTCGCCCACCGCCAGACCGCCGACCGCGTAGCCGTCGAACCCGATCGCCGTGAGCGCCTCGACCGATTCGACCCGCAGATCGGCATAGACGCTGCCCTGGACGATGCCGAATATCCCATAGCCGGTCCGCTCGACGAAGGCGGCGCGCGAGCGTTTGGCCCAGCGCATCGACAGGCGCATGGAGGCGGCGGCCACCTCTTCGCTGGCCGGAAAGGCGGTGCATTCGTCGAAGGACATGGTGATGTCGGAATCGAGCCGCCGCTGGATCTCCATCGAGCGTTCGGGCGTCAGCGTGTGGCTGCTGCCGTCGAGATGCGACTGGAAGGTCACGCCCTCCTCGGTCATGGTCCGGAGCTTGGCGAGGCTCATCACCTGGAAACCGCCGGAATCGGTGAGGATCGGTCCCGGCCAGTTCATGAAACGGTGCAGTCCGCCGAAACGCTCGACCCGGTCGGCCCCGGGACGCAGCATCAGATGATAGGTGTTGCCCAGGATGATCTCGGCCCCGGTCGAAGCGACCGACTCGGGCATCATCGCCTTGACCGTGCCGACGGTTCCCACCGGCATGAAGGCCGGCGTCTGGATGGCGCCGTGCGCCGTTTGCACCTGGCCGAGACGGGCCTGGCCGTCCTCGCCCAGCAGGCGGAAGCCGAACGCGCTCATCGTATGGTCTCCTGGCGTCGCAACAAGGACGTGTCTCCGTAGGAATAAAAGCGATAGCCGGTGGCCACGGCATGGGCGTAGGCGGATTTCATCCGGGCCAGCCCGGCGAAGGCGGCGACCAGCATGAACAGGGTCGAGCGCGGCAAGTGGAAATTGGTCATCAGCATATCCACCATGCGAAACCGATAGCCGGGCGTGATGAAAATATCGGTCGCCCCCTCGAACGGCCGCAACAGCCCGTCTTCGGTCGCCGCACTTTCCAGCAGCCGCAGCGCCGTGGTCCCCACGGCGACGATGCGGCCGCCGCCGGCCCGCGCCCGGTTGATCCGCTCGGCCGCGGCGGCCGAGATAAAACCGCGCTCGCTGTGCATCTTATGGTCGCGGGTGTCGTCGACCTTGACCGGCAGGAAGGTTCCGGCCCCGACATGCAGGGTCAGGGTCTCGCGCAGGACGCCCCGCCGGTCGAGAGCCGCCAGCAGTTCGTCGGTGAAATGCAGCCCGGCGGTCGGCGCCGCCACGGCGCCCGGTTCGCGCGCGAAGATCGTCTGGTAATCCTCCCGGTCGCGGGCGTCGGCTCCGTTCGGCCGTTTGATATAGGGCGGCAGGGGCATCTCGCCGTAAAGCGCCAAGGCTTCCATCAGGGCGGCTCCGCCGCGGTCGAAGTGCAAGGTCACTTCACCGGCGTCCCCTTTTTCCGCGACCTCGGCGGCGAAACCGTCGGCGAACTGCAGACGGTCGCCGGCCGCCAATTTCTTCGCCGGACGGGCGAAGGCCAGCCAGCGCGCGGCGTCGACCGGCTGATGCAGGGTGACCGCGACGCCGGCCGTGCCGCGACGCCCCTTGAGACGGGCCGGAATCACCCGGGTGTCGTTGAACACCATGAGATCGCCGGGCGCCAGCAATTGGGGAAGATCGCGCACGACGCGGTCGAGCAGGCGCTCGGGCTCGACCTGCAGCAGCCGGGCGGCATCCCGGGGGCTGGCCGGTCTTTCGGCGATCGCCTGGCGCGGCAATTCGAAATCGAAGTCATCCACTTTCATGGAGGCGGGGTTTGACAGCTTTTGGAGGCCTCCGTCAACCGGGAAAGGCAAAGTCGATCGTTATGCCTTCCTGCATAGTTTTTAATCATACTAACTTGAAAAATGATCAGAATCCCGCCGCCCCTCGGATGGGACGCCGGGCGAACCGGGAAAAAGCCGGCCGCCGCCCCTTGGCACGGCCATTGCTTGAACAGCTTTCGAGTAGAAGCGGTTAGCGGCTCGCCCAAGGCGATCCGCGGGACATTGCTCCGGTCGACGCCCATCGCGGCCCGATTGACAGAATCTTGAAGAGTCTGTTCGGTGGTACCTGCTGATGAAACGGAGAGCTGGGCATGAAATCCGCTGTGTCCAGCCTATGGAGACAGCACGATGATCAATCCTTTGAGCTTGTTGATACGTCGCCTCGCCCCGGCCCTGACCGGTCTCGCCCTCCTGGCCGCCTGTCCGCCGCCGGCGCGGGCGGCGGACAGCTTCGTTCTCGGCACCAACTGGTTCGCCGAGGCCGAGCATGGCGGTTTCTATCAGGCCGTGGCGACCGGCATTTACAAAAAATACGGCCTCGACGTGACGATCAAAATGGGCGGCCCCCAGATCAACGGCATCCAGTTGCTGGCCGGCGGATTGATCGATTTGTGGATGGGCTACGACTTCCAGACCTTGAAAGCGGTCGAACAGGGCGTCCCGGCGGTGACCATCGCCGGCTTTTTCCAGAAGGATCCGCAGGCGATTCTGGCGCATCCCGACGTCAAGACCTATGCCGATCTGAAGGGCAAGACCATCTATCTGGGCAGCGCCTCCGACGTCACCTTCTGGCCCTGGCTGAAGGCGAAATACGGTTACAGCGATTCCCAGAAGAAACCCTATGCCTTCAGCGTCGCCCCCTTCCTGGCCGACAAGACCACCGCCCAGCAGGGATATGTCACCTCGGAACCTTACGCGATGATGCAAGGCGGGGTGACGCCGACCTCGCTTCTGATGGCCGATGACGGTTATCCGCCCTATGCCACCACCGTGGTCACCCTGCAGAAGACCATCGATGCCAAGTCCGACGCCCTGGCGCGCTTCGTCAAGGCCTCGGCCGAGGGGTGGAAGAGCTATCTGGCCGATCCGACGCCCGGCAATGCCCTGATCAAACAGGACAACCCCAAGATGACCGACGAACAGCTGGCCTTCGGCGTCAAGCAGATCAAGGCGTTCGGCCTGGTCACCGGCGGCGACGCCGCCAAATTGGGCATCGGCGCCATGACCGACGCCCGCTGGAAGCAGACCTACGACGTCATGGTGGAAAACGGTCTGCTGCCCGCCGCGGTCGACTACAAACGGGCTTATTCGCTGAAATATACCAAGGACCTGCCGCTGCCCTGAGGACGAAAGACAGCCGTCATTACTCGCCCTTGGCTAGGAAGAAAAGAGTCAGTGGCACCGGCGTCCCTGCCGGTGGAAAAGACTCCGCCGCGAAGCGGCGGACACCGGCAGGGACGCCGGTGCCACTTCTCCTTTTTATCCAGGGGCGCCGTCAGTGCTCAACCGCAATGCTGCCGATGGAGGAGGAAAAGCATCATGGTCGACTATCGGACGCCGACGCGCGCCCTGACCCCCGTTCTGGATATCGCCGGCTGGCGGAACGGCCGCGACAAGGCGGCGGTCGCCAGGGAATTCGATCGCATCTGCCGGACGATCGGCTTCTTCTATCTGACCGGCCATGGCATCGCGCCCGCCACCATGCGGGGCATGCTGGAGCAGACGGCCCGCTTCTTCGGGCTCGACGATTCCGTCAAGCGAAGCGTGCTGGTCGACCGGCGCCGCCGCGGATACGAGCCGTTCGGCCTGCAGAGCCTCGACGCCGCCGCGCCCCCCGACATCAAGGAATCGCTGCTGCTCGGCCTCGACCAGCCGGCCGACCACCCCCACGTCAAACGGGGACTGGCCAACTATGGCCCGAATCTATGGCCGACCGAGCGGCAGCTGCCGGGCTTCCGGACGTTCTGCGAAGCGTATTTCGCCCAGGTCTTCGAGACCGGCCGCACCCTGATGTCCATCTTCGCCGTCGTCGCCGGTTTGCCCGAGGATCATTTCGAGCCGATCCTGGCCGATCCGATGGCGACGCTGCGGCTGATCCATTATCCGCCGCAGCCGAATGCCGTGGTCGACAACCAGCTCGGCTGCGGTTCCCATACCGACTGGGGCGCCGTCACCCTGCTGCTTCAGGACGAGACCGGCGGCCTGGAGGTCCAGGACGCCAACGGCGAATGGCTGTACGCCGACCCGCTGCCGGGGGCCTATGTGGTCAATATCGGCGACATGATGCCGGTCTGGACCAACGGCGCCTATCATTCCAATCCGCACCGGGTCCGCAACGCCGACCCGCGTCGCCACCGCTATTCGGCCCCCCTGTTCATCGATCCGGACTATGACGCCGAAGTCTCCTGCCTCGACGCCTTCCGCGCGCCCGGCGAACCGCCCAGGCTGCCGCCGCGGTCCGTCGGCGAGCATATCGACCTGATGTATGCGATTTCCTACGGCCGGGCGGCGCCGGGGGCGATGGCGAATCCCTGAGCGGCCAGCCGGTCGGGCAGGCCGGCGGCCATCAGGGCCTCCCACTCGGTCTGGCGCGGACCGGTCAGACTGTCGCAGGCGATCAGCGCGTCGTCGACATGGCCCGGATGGACCATCAGCAGATGGCCGTCCTCCGCCCCGATCAGCAGCCGGGGCAGAACATCGTTCAGGGATTGGCGCCGGCCGTCGTAGAACCCTGAAAAGCCATGGTTCATGGCGATGGCCCTGTCCCGGGCGGCCTTGGCCAGGGGCCGGCCGATGCCGGCGATGACCGCCGCCTTGAAGGCGCCGCCGCGCCTCAGCAGGGAAAGCGGCCGATCCGTGCAGTCGCGCAGCCAGACGCGGCGGGCGTCCAGGCGCCTTTCGAAAAGCGCCAGGACCGCCTGGCGGATGCCGGGCAGCAGATGCACATGCTGATGGCCGTCGACGAAGTCGGGCGGCCGGCCGAAATGCGCCTCGAAGGCGTCGAGCTGCCGCTCCAGTTCCGCCGCCACCTCCGCCGTCGGCAAGCGTCCCGAAAAGCAAAGCCTGAACAGCGCGGCAACCCCGGGAAAGCGGCCCTCGGGCGCCAGGCGCGGCAGCGGACCGAGAGGACGCTGATCGGTCAGGGTCGCATGCCATCCGACCGCCACCGCCCCGCCCAGCCGCCGCAGGGCCGGAGCCTCGGCCGGCCAGGCCGGCATGCAGGTCATGACGCCGGTGGCCGACAGCCGCCCGACCGCCGCCAATTCGCGGATTCCGGCGCTGACCGCCGGTGAGATGGCATAGTCGTCGGCGCAGATCAGCAGCCGTTTCAACGGGCCGGAAGGCTGGTCCATCGGTGTCTCCATAACCCTTAGTGCCCGTTAAGGAATAACCGCGTCATGGCGCGTTCCGCACCGGCCGGCGGCCGACCCGTCCTGGAAGAATAAGGAAAAGTGGCACCGGCGTCTCTGCCGGTGTCCGCCGCTTGCGCGGCGGAGTTTTTTCTCCACCGGC